>CAUUAT010000008.1:0-34130 GCA_963543195.1 uncultured Treponema sp. | reverse complement strand
GGGCAAATATTAAGCTGTTACATAAATTGATTGATATTGTTTCTAAAAAAGCGGGACTGAATAAAGCAAAGGTTACCGCTTTAATCACCCATGTAACCGACCGGCTCGGGCATGACCGGCGCTATGCTATCGATTGTACAAAGCTTAAAACGGAACTGGGATGGAAACGTGCATTTGATTTTGAAACCGGTCTTGCTCACACCGTTGATTGGTATTTACAAAATAAATCGTGGATTGCGGATGTTCGTTCCGGCGAATACCGTAATTGGATTGAAAAGAATTATAGTGGGCGTTGATAGCGTGAGTGTAATATATCGTAGAACTGTGGAAGAGATACTCGCCCGCGGTTTATCAAAGCTGCCATTAAAAATTAAGGAGTTGAGCTGGAATACCTAGACTATAAAAAATTGTATTGGCTACAGCATACGGTTTTATGCCTTGTGTATGAAAATGAAAAAGAGTTTTATTTAACCGACGGAACATGTTTGAGCAGACTTTATTTTAAAAAAAGATATTCCGGTGATGCAGTAAAAAATTAATCCGAAAGATGTATTTAATATTTTTTTAATATATAAAATGCATACTTTCTCATAGAAAGAAATACTGGATACAGTGCACAAAAAAGTTTATTTTAGCGGTGATGATTTGATATCCGCTTGTTTTTCTCGTGCACCTCCTGCACAAAAAAATACTGACGGAGTACAGGTTACGGTTTGAAATATATGCCGCTGCGAAAATTGCTAAATATGCAGGCGCCAAACTTGTTTACGAGGTTCGTGATTTATGGCCGTTGACGCCTATTGAACTCGGCAACTATTCCAAATATAATCCTGCAATACAGCTTATGAATCGTGCAGAGCATTTTGCATATAAGAAATCGGATTTTGTTATTTCAGTCTTGCCGTGTGTGCATGAATATATGCGTGCACATGGATTAAACTTGAATAAATTGATTATCATTCCTAACGGTGTTTTTAAAGATGATTGGTCCGATAACAATATTGAGCCTATCACTGATAAACATCTTCTTTCGGTTTTACAAAAAGAAAGAGCTAATGGGCGTCTCATTGTGGGGTTTAGCGGTGCTTTTAACCAAGCAAACGCATTGGAATATTTATTGGATGCAGCGTATATATTGAAAGATAAAGAAGTTTGTTTTATTCTGGTTGGTGCTGGGACAGATAAACAGCATTTGCAAGCCTATGCAGCAGCAAAAGGTTTGCGGAATGTTTTTTTCTTTAATTATATATCAAAAAAACAAATTCCCGATTTATTGCAACATTTTGATATCGCATATATCGGTTGGCGGAAACTCGGTATTTACCGGTTCGGTATAAGTCCTAATAAATTAATGGATTATATGATGGCAGCGCGGCCGGTTATACATGCCGTCGTTGCAAATAATGATCCTATTAAAGAAAGCGGAGGCGGTATAACCGTTGAGGCTGAAAATCCTCAAGCTATTGCTGACGGTATCTTAAAGCTTGCTTCTTTATCGCAAGAAGAGCGGCAAGCAATGGGAAAAAGAGGGCGTGATTATATTCTAAAAAATCAAACGTATGATATATTGGCAAAGCGGTTTTTGGATTTTGTTACGGGAACAAAAAATTCCGATTAAAAGACCCATCTAAAAAAACATAAGTTAATTTGCATCATCTTCTTCTTACGGAGAGGCTCCCGTCTTCCTATCGCTTATCCTATCTGTCTTCTAACTGTTGTAAAATCTTTTCATTTTCCAATGTTTTGGGAATATCGCTGTAAATTTCAGGTGTAAACGCCGAGCGCGGTTTTATAATGTTTTGAATATTGACATATGCCAAATTTACCGTTTTAGCGCGTATCATCGTTTCTATATTTCTACTGAGTGCATCCCATGCGCGAGCAGACTCTCCTAAAAGAGAAACCGCCCGTGCGTTTTTCGCGGAATCTCCGTTTTGTACTGCAATTTTATTCAGTACAACGCCGAGATTATTTGCGGCGTGCATATAGTTTTCTACGAATTCCGCATGATCAATTCTCGATTGCGGAAAAATTATTCCTTTTCTGATTTTTTCCGCTTCAAGCAACTCCATCAATCTTTCATAATATGCCTGCGATGCGAAATAATTTCCGCGCTTAAAAAGCACGTTGCCGAATCCGTATAAAAGGTTTTTATCGTTCGGTTTTTCCGTATACGCAAGAGTCATCGCTTTCATTGCATCGATGTAATTTTCTTTTTGATAATGAATGTATCCCATTCGGTATTGAATGGAAGGCGTATTGTTCATTTCGACTACTGCATGTTCGTATGCGTCCAACGCCGAATCGTAATCGCCCGAAATAAAATACAAAATATCGCCGTAGTCGGCATATAATTTTCCTATAATGCTGCTGCGATAAATTCTTTTTTGCTCACTGTACTCTTCATATTTTGAAAGCGCCTTTGCATAAATGTCATGGGCTTCATTGTAACGCTTATCGTTTGCAAGAAGTTCTCCGTAAAGCCTCATAGAATCAAGTTCTCGGGTTAAGCGTTTCGGTGTCATTTTTATACTGTCTTGATACAAGCGTATCGCAGTTTCCAAATATTCTTTTGCCGCTTTCGGTTTATAATTGTGAATGAGAAAGCGGGCGAAATTGTAATTGGCTTCGGGACTTTCAGGCGTATTTTTTATTGCCTGCTCCAAAAGGTCCCGTACGTCTTCAATTTGACTTCTCAGTTTATCCGAATCGGAAGGTTTCGGTTCATAGCGTTTTTCCAAAAGGTAGCCGCCTAATTCTATCAATTCATCACTGTCGAATTTGGACGCAAAAAAATGAGCTTTGAGCGGCAATACTTCAGCTAAATTATCCGTGCGGATAAAATACCGCATCATTCGACCTAAGACCGTATCGTTTTCGCCGTATGTATTGATTATGGAAACAAACGTTTTTTTCGCATCTTCATATTTTTCCGAATCTTCATCTGCCCAATCCAAATAAACGTCGCCGAGCGCTAAAAGCGCATCCTTATCGTTTATATGAAAATCCAAAACACCGCGCCGCAAGACTTCTTCCGCCTTTTCATAATTGCGTAAATCGGTACTGAGCATATCGGCATATGCAATTCCGCCCTGCACATCGTGATTAAAATCGAAAAGGAGCCGCCTGTATATCGCTTCGGCTGAAAGAAATTGTTTTTTATTTCTGAACGCATCCGCGTATCTAAAATACCATTTCCGTTTTTTCTTGTAGTCTCCCGCTTCGTCAAAACGCTTTATCGCATTTTCATATTGTCCCGACTCAATTCCGGTAAAACCTTCTTTATATAATTTTTCCGATACGGCGGGTTTATAAATAAATTGCCATACGAGGACAATGATGGAAAAAACCAATATTCCGGTTATTGTCGTTAAAATAGCCACCGGCAAAATTTTATGCATAAAGCGGTATTTTAAACTTTTCTTTTCTTTCTCGTAATCTTCGTAAGATTTTTTATCGAATCCCTTCGGAATTTGAATCGGTTTTTCTAAAATCGTTTCGAGTTTTGCTGCTATTTTTTTTAACGACGCACCGTTTACAATCAGATGAACGATTTCCATCTTGTTTAATTCGGTATCGTCTCCGTTTGCAAGATAATTTTCAAGTTCAAGTCGTACGTTTAACGGAAAAGAGGAAATTCTGTCTATAAGGCTATTGTAGTCGTCTTCGCTTATTGAAAGAGGAATTTTTCCGTCGTAATCTTCGTCGGTTCCGTCTTTTTTTGCTTCAAAGAATTTAAAACCTTTGTCGGGAGAAAATTGTGTAAAACTTTCCGGCACGGAAAAATCATCGGTTCCGGTGCCCATATCCGTGTTTAATACATCATCGTCGATGGCAAATGCCGTATGTTCATCCAAGTCAGGGATATCAACGCCGCTGAAATCGGGCTGTGCGTAATCGGCATCGCCGCCCGTATTTTCTTCTCCGCTTGGGCCGGCGGTATCACCGTCAAGAACCGGAGAAAAGTCTTCCATATTAAAATCGCCTGCGCTTATTTCAGGCGGCGCTTCGTTAGCGCCTGCGGCACCGTCGTCGGTTATGTCCGGCATATCAAAATCGTTTAATTCGGCGGACGCTGTTTCCGGTATATCGAAATCATCCGTATCCGTAGTGCTTCTTTCGAGAACCGTATCGTCCGGAACGGATTGTAGGGGTTCCGCGTCATCCGCCTCAAGCTCTTCAAGAGATTCCGAATCATCTGCGCTTTCCATTTCGGGAATATCTTCTTCCTCATCAATGCTGAATTCGGGGAAAACGGGTTTTTCGTCGCTTTTCCGCGCGTCCTTTACCATTTCATCAAGTCCCGAAAGCAACGCTTCGGGAACTTCAGGCGCATTTTGATCTAATTCGTCTGTTCCGGAGTTTTCGGTTTTTGACGCTTCGGCACCGTTTTCAAGATGCAAGTCCGAAACCATCGAGTTAAATTTTTTTGTATCAGGTGCATCCCCGTCATCTTCGTCCCGTTCTTCGGTAAAAAGCGAAATTTCTTCCGTCGGCGCGGAAGCATGAGCCGAATCCGTTTCGGTCGAAATAGTTTCGAGGGGAGGAGGGGAGAGATCATAAATTTCGGAGGATTCGGCGGGTTCGGTATTTTCGGATATATCGTCGAGATGAGGCATTTCAAAAGATGCCGGATCAAATGAGTCCGCAATGTCGGGCAACTCCGTTAGGGGCTCTAAGCCGGAAATTTCGCTTGAACTGTCGCTGCTTGAGGAGGCGGGGACTTCGTCCGGTAACACGAAAGCCGAATCCGATTCATCGAGATGAGAAGGTTCTACGGCGGTTTCGTCGCTACTAAACGATTCTGCGGAAGGAGTTTTTGCAGCGGTTTGAGACGGTTCATTTTCAGGGTTTTTTATACCGTCAATATTTATTCCGCCCAATAAGTCGTCCACATTTACATCGGGAACGGGAACCTCTTTTGGAAGCGGAAGTTCTTCGTATCTTTCACCCCATTTAGCCATAATTTCAGGCTCATTTGCTATTCCGCGGAGTTCATTTCTGAATTTTTCAAGCTCTTTTATACCGGGCATATTCCCACCGACACCTCTCGTATTATTTTCGGCTTTTTTTTACGGGACTTAAGACGATGCAAGGGCTTTTAAAAATATGCCGGTTCAATCTATAAAAACCGTGTAATCGGCCGGTGAAAACTAACACGTTTCGATAAATTCTTTAAATAAATGAAGCGACGGTTTATGATTTTTTGCAAGCATTTCGGGATGGAATTGTACGCCTACAATGAAACTGTCGCCTAAATATTCTATGGCTTCAATAATACCGTCGGGTGCCCATGCGGTCGCGCTGAAGTCTTTTGCGATATCTTTTACCGCCATATGATGATACGAGTTGACTTTGTTTGTTTTTCCGAAAATTTTCTGCATTACGGAAGCATCTTTTGTTTCGATGGAATGAGTACGGACATCCGGTGCGGCTTTTTGGCGATGCTGAATTTGCATATCCCGCTTTGCCAAAGAAATATCCTGATAGAGAGAACCGCCTAAAATAACATTTAAAATTTGAAAGCCGCGGCAAATTCCTAAAATCGGTTTTTTCATTTCTTTTACCGTTTTAATCAATTCAATTTCATAATTATCGCGCTTCGGTAAAACTTCTTCAAGACAAGACAGCGGTTCTTCGTTAAAAAGTGCCGGCGAAACATCGTGTCCGCCCATTACAATGATACCGTCGATGCTTTCAGCTTGGATTTTAATTGCATCTTTATTTTCAATAATCGGAAGAATGACGGGTACACCGCCTGCTGCTATTACCGTACATACATAATCGGCATTAGTATATATGCGTTCATATCCCATAAATAACGGTTGCGTTTTTTCGTATAAACAGCTGCTTGTAATTCCTATGACAGGTTTTTTCATACCGCCTCCAAAGCCGTATTTTTTTACGGATGATATAATTTATATAAAGAGTTGTCAAGCATTCGTTTTAGGAGAATTTTTTTAAAGGTACAGAGCCCATTTTTTATTTTTAGACAGTCCTTCCGTATGGCGGATAAAAGGCAGTCTGCAATGGCATCCGGATATTTTTATCGCAGGGTTATCTTGTCTCTTTACCGCAAATTCTATATAATGCCCCCCGATTTGGAGTATTGAATGTATTTAAACGGTATTCAATTTATTTTTTATATTGCGTTTTTGCCATGCGGAATATCGGCGTTATTCGTTTATTTGATAATCCGCTTTTCAAAAAAACATAATTTATATGATAAGACGGGCGGGAGAAAAATACATTCGGGAAATATTTCTCGTTTAGGAGGGATAGGCTTCGTCTCGGCATTTTTACTGACTTTTGTTATTCTTCATTTTAAATTCCCTCAATTCAGACTGCTACAGTCTAATTTTGTATACATCACGGTAGGCTCAATGCTAATATTTTTTATGGGTATTTTAGACGATATAAAAAATTGGAAACCTTTTTTTAAACTTTTGGTTCAAAGTGCCGCAGCCTGCTTGGTGCTATACGCCGGCTTCAGGTTTACCAAAATAACTTTTGCACCGCTAAACTTGTACTTGCATTTCGGGTATTTCGGTTATGTGATTACGTTTTTTTGGATAATAGGAATTACAAATGCCGTCAATCTTATGGATGGGATAGACGGGCAGGCGGCAGGTTTGACTATTTCGATCCTTATCAGTTATGCAGTTATTTTTTACGCCGTCGGAATGAACAGTGCAATCATTTATACGTGTTTTTTATTGGTTTTTGCTTTAGCCGGTTTTTTATTTTTCAATTTGGCGCGCCCTACGGCAAAAATTTTTATGGGAGATTGCGGCGCGCAGTTTTTAGGTTTTACGGTAGCTATTTTACCGCTCTTGCATCAAAATAATGCGATTGAAACGATTTCGCTTCATTTTGCGGCAATGTTTCTTATGTTGCCTATTTTTGATACTTTTGCCGCAATTTGGCGGCGCCTTCGCGAAAAACGATCTATAGGCGAGGGAGACCGGTATCACATTCATCATAAATTGATGCTTATGGGATTCTCCTCACGGCAAGCATTAGTCGTGTTTATGCTCCTTCAAATTATCGTCAACATTTTCGTAACAATTGCGATTTTAACGCGCGGCGTTTCAGCTCCTTTTATCCTTTTAGGCTTGCTGTTAACAGGTTTATTATTTTTCGCTTTAATCCACTACAAAAAAGAAAAAATAATCGCCGAAAAAACAACCGATTAGTTTTACGTATCGCTATGGAAAAGAAAATAGGAAAAGTTGTTTTATTTTTTTGGCTGTTTCAATGTGCGGCGCTGTTTACTGTTTATAAAACCTTCCGTACAAGCAGCGATATTTTCACCAATTCTTTAATGCTCACCGGTTTATGGCATGCGCTCTTATTGCTTTTTTTACTGTTGTATAAATCAAAGTTTAAAAATACCCGCACGCAAATCTCTTCTGAAAAAATAAATGCAGCGAACCTCATAACACTTTGCCGCATAAGTTCGGTTCCGCTTATCGAGTTTTTATTAAAACAGTACAAAGTTCACGGGATATTGATAGTTTTATCGGCTGTTATAACGTTTATATTTCTTACCGATTTGTTTGACGGACTTATTGCAAGAAACTGTAATCAGGAAACCGAAATCGGGGGAATGCTCGATTCAATGAGCGATTATTCGCTCCTTACGCTCGTTTCCATCGTGTATTTTCAGCTCGGTTTATTGCCGCGCTGGTTTTTTTATTTAATTTTTACACGGCTATTATTTCAAACACTCGGCATGACGTTTTTTATGCTGATAAAGTATCCGGTGGAAATAAAGTCCACATACGGCGGAAAAATTACCGTTGCTGCAACAATGATTTTATACGGCATTAAACTTTTGCAATTTTTTATCCCTGTGTCAAAGGTATTGAAAAATATTTTACTCATTGCCGAATACAGTTGCGGGTTCATTATTTTCGTATTCTTATTTGAAAAAATATACATTTTTCATAAGCATTATACCGGTTATAAAAATCAAAAAAAATTAAAAAACGTCGACTGAAAACCGTGCCGCATCCGGTACTAATGTCTGTTTTTTTTCTTAAAAATATGCTATAGTTCCGCCTGCATGTATAAGGTTTAGGTTATGGAACATAAAGAAAATAGATTTGAATATATAGCATATTTATTATCCGAAAAACGATATATTGAAGTTCAGCGTATTTTAGCTGAATGCAACGAAGTCGATGTTGCCGAATTTTTAGAAAAAGCTCCCGCCCAAAATGCGCTTTTACTGTTTAGAATGCTTCCGAAAACGATGGCCGCCGAAGTTTTTACACTCCTGCCGAAAGAGCAGCAAACACGTTTTATTTCGGCAGCTACGGATAAAGAGCTTGTTACGATTCTTGACGAAATCTTCCTTGACGATATGGTCGACATTGTAGAAGAAATGCCTGCAAATGTCGTAAAGAAAATTTTAAAAAATACCGACAGCGAAAGCAGAGCGCTTATCAATCAGATTCTAAAATATCCGAAAGATTCCGCCGGAAGTATAATGACGATAGAATATGTCGGTTTAAAAAAAGGAATGACGGTGGAACAGTCCCTCGCTTATATAAAAAAAATCGGGTTGAAAAGCGAAACAATTTATACATGTTACGTTACCGATGAAAATAGAATTCTTGAAGGCTTTATTTCGTTAAAAGATTTGGTCCTTGCCGACTCGAATGAAAAAATAGCCCGTATTTTCAACAAAGAATTTATTTGTGTACATACGCATGACGACCGTGAAACAGTTGCACGCGTCTTTAAAAAGTATGGTTTTTTGGCTCTTCCCGTAGTCGACAACGAAACACGGCTTATCGGCATTATAACCGTCGACGACATAATGGATGTTATGGAACAGGAGGCAACCGAAGACTTTCAACGAATGGCGGCTATGCAGCCGAACGATAAAACGTATTTACAAACCAGCGTATTTACACTTGCGAAACACCGTATCGGCTGGCTTTTACTGCTTATGATATCGGAATCTTTTACAGGCTCCATTATCGAACAATATACGCATCTTCTTGCATCAATGACCATTCTTACGGCATTTATTCCTATGCTGATGGATACGGGCGGCAATTCGGGAAGCCAGTCTTCTACATTGATTATCCGCGGACTTGCAACGGGAGAAATAGATTTAAAAGATTGGCGCAAAGTCTTTTGGAAAGAATTTAGAATAGCGCTTATGGTCGGCGTTGTTTTAGGAAGCGTCAGTTTTATGAAATCGGTTTTTTTAGGGAAGAAACATCCTCTGGTCGCGTTAAGCGTCGGCGCAACACTGGTTGTTACCGTTATGATTGCAAAAATTACCGGCGGGCTTTTGCCGATTATCGCAAAAAAACTGAAGCTTGATCCTGCAATTATGGCGGGGCCTCTTATTACGACAATTGTTGATACGGTCAGTTTGATAGTTTATTTTAAAATTGCAACTTTTTTCTGTGTACGTTTATTTTAACCGGTAATGAATTTCATAAAAAAATTTCGGTATAGGGCATTTTCTCAAGGCAAATATACGAATAATCTTTTAAAAGAAATGTTCCGTAAATTTATTCATATACTTTCCGTACTCGTCATACCGCTTGCAAAATATTTTTACACCGAAACCGTATGCGTACTATTTTTTGCAGTTATCCTGTATGTGCTTTCCGAGCATTTGCGGCTTATGGGAAAAAAGATTCCTATAATTTCGGCAGTTACAAAATTTGCCGCAAGAGAGCGAGACGGCGGGAAATTTGTTTTCGGTCCCGTAACTCTTTCTGCAGGTATCATTTTTACACTCATATTGTTTCCGCACCAAGCTGCAGCATTAGGAATATTTGCACTGTCGTTGGGAGATGGTGTCGCAAGCCTTGCCGGTAAAATATTCGGTAAGCGGCATCTGCCTTTTTCGCGCGATAAAACGGTCGCAGGAACATTTTCGTGTTTTTTTGCGGTTTTTACCGCCTCCTTTTTATTTACAAAACATATCGGAATAAGTTTTACCGTTGCATTATGCGCCGCGGTTTCGGAAGCGTTCCCTTTAAAAGACCTTGATAATATACTTATTCCGATTGTATGTGCAAGCGCAGCATTTACGGTTTATCGCTGCGGAAATACGTAAAGCCTTTCTTTGCAGCTGGTTTTTTATTTTTCGGGTAAGCAGTGCAATTCCGCTTTTATGTGTTCACCGTCATCGGAAATTTCAGCAGTTGCATAACGGCCGTCCATAAGCGCGCCGGGATTTATTAAAACCGTTTCTCCGATTTTGTCGATTGCAAACGCTTCGTGAATATGCCCCGAAACCGTTAAAATCGGTCGGTATTTTTCTATGAATTGCCGAATTCCTTTTGAACCTACGTGTACAAGCGGTGCGACTTTATCCGTTTTTACACCGTGCGGAGGATTATGACAAACTAAAATCAAGTTTTTGATTTTACCGTCTTTTTCGTTTTTTGCCTTTTGTTGGACATCCGCTAAATCGCTTACGAGTTCTTCATCGGTTCTTTCGTACGGTGTTGTACCCGTAAATTTACTGCCGCCTCCCGAACCGATAAAATGAAAACCGTTAAATTTTTTTAAAGAATTCGTAATTGAAATTTCAGCCTTTTTTAATTCGGCTTCAAATTCTTGAGGGTCGCAATTTCCCAAAACTGCAAAAATGTGCGGATGTAGTTTTAAAAGCTCAGTTAAAAAGGGCATGCCCGTTTCCGGCTTTTGAAATGCGGCAAAGTCGCCTGCAAAGATAACCGCATCGGAAGCTTCCGCCGCTTTTTTTACGGCACGCAATTTTTCGACATCGCCGTGCCCGTCCGAAATAATCAAAAATTTTGTCATATATAAACTATACATTCTTTTACAAAAAAAACAAGTACCGCTTACGAAAAGTTTTTTAGGCGATATGATTAAAAAAATGTTTGATCATACTCGGAAACCATCGGTTTTCGAAGAGTATTCTTTACTCTAAGCTATCCGTTAAATCCTAAACCGATTAAATATGTTTCAAAGCTGGAGTTCCGGCATGCTTCGGGTTTAAATCCCTTGGCGGTTTTAAACATTTTTCTCAGTTCGGTTAAATACACGTGCTGCTGTCCGCCTTGGAAAATTTTTACAACAAAATTACCGTTTTTTTTCAGCTGTTCTTGAGCGTAATATAGGGCAAGTTCAACAAGGGCGGCGGAACGGGAAGTATCAACGGTTTTATTTCCGGTAGTTGCAGGGGCGGCATCGCAAATGACCGCGTCGTAAGGTCCCAATGTCTTTACGGAATTTATAACGGTTTTATTCGACATATCACCTTGAAAAAAATGGAGTCGTTTGTCATCGACGGAAGAATCAAGCGGTTTTAAATCCACCGATGTAATACGACCTGAAGCGTTTAAAAAACGGAGCGCATATACCGTCCAACTTCCGGGCGCCGCTCCCAAATCCAAAACGGCGGCTGAGGCGGAAAACAAATGAAACTTATTATTCATTTCTTGAAGTTTATAAACCGAACGCGCCGGGTAATTTTCGGAAAACGCTTTTTTAGACCAATAGTCCGGTTCGCTGTATTTATGTGCCGTCACTGTTCCTCTCTTATTCCCGTCACACGAGCCGCATCTTCGGTAAGCTCCGTTTCATATTCTTCCAATTTGCGGTGAAGTGTCCGGCGCCCTATACCTAATATATCCGCCGTCTTGGTTTTATTGCCGTTTTGACTCGCAAGTGTTTGCAGAATAACCTGTTTCTCCGCTTCATTCATATTTGATCCGACGGGAATAATTATGGAAGAGGCTTCTTCTTTTTCGCGTAAGGCCGCAGGTAAATCTTCAAAATGAATCATATTATCGGAGCTCATAACGACGGCGCTTTGAATACAATTTTGCAGCTGGCGGATATTGCCCGGCCAGTCGTAATTATATATGGCTGTTCGTGCCCGCTGTTCTATACCGTTTATTTTTTTACCGTTTTCTTCCGAAAATTCTTTTATAAAAGATGCCGCCAATAAGGGAATGTCTTCTTTGCGCTCGCGAAGAGGCGGGACGTGGATATGTACTACATTCAATCTAAAGTATAAGTCTTCGCGGAAATTACCTTTTTTTATTTCTTCTTCCAAGTTGCGGTTTGTAGCGGCAATTATTCTTACATCCACGTTGAGCGTTTCGCTTCCTCCGACCCGTTCAAATTTTTTTTCCTGAAGAACACGTAAAAGTTTTACTTGAATCATTTGATTAATTTCGCCGATTTCATCCAGCATAAGAGTTCCTCCGTTCGCCGTTTCAAAGCGCCCGCGTGTCCGCTGAACGGCTCCGGTGAATGCACCTTTTTCATGTCCGAAAAGCTCGGATTCCAAAAGACTTTCCGCAAAGGAGGCGCAATGGACTTGAACAAAGGGTTTATCTTTTCTTCCCGATAAATTATGAATGGCACGGGCAATTAGCTCTTTGCCGACACCCGTTTCCCCCGTAATAAGAACACTCGCGCGTGCGGGAGCGACTTTTTTTATATCTTCAAAGACTTTTTCCATTACGGCGCTTTTTCCAATAATGTTTTCAAAGCTTTGTTTTTTTTCCATTTCGCGCAAAAGTGCGCGGTGTTGTAAAACAAGCTCCCTGTTTTGCAAAGCGCGTTTCACTAAAAGAAAAAGCCGCTCTAAATCCAACGGCTTCGTTAAAAAATCATAAGCACCCATCCGCATAGCTTCTACGGCGGTTTCAACGGTTCCGTGTCCGGTAAGTACGATTACCGGAACGCCCGGCGTTTTTGAAATAACGTGCCGTAAAACTTCTTCTCCGCTTACTTCGGGCATTTTTAAGTCCGTAATAACAAGGTCAACTTCTTCCTTGAGGGCCTTTTCCAAACCGGTTTTTCCGTTGTCGGCGGCTAAAACTTCATATCCCTCATCTTCCAAAGCCATTGCAAGACCTTCGCGTATATTTTTTTCGTCATCAATAACTAAAATCGTAAATTTCATTTTGCTATCCAGCCGTTTATTTCTCCGTGTATAAACCGTGCATCTTTAAAAGCTTGATTAGATTTTAGAGCTGCACGGCGAGTAATTCCCTTAAGTCTTTATTAAATAAAAACTTACAGGAATTACATCGCAAATAAATCTAAGGGGAATCTCTAAAAAGCTAATGATTTTAGCGTTCCCCGACTATAAGTCGAGAGTATAACAAAAAAAAAGCGGAAAGTACAGTTCCCGCCTTTCAAATTTTTTAAGGTGTTCCTTGATTTTAATTTGCGATGTTTTTCATAAGTCATTGATATATAAAGACTTATGAAAAACTCGTCGGGCATCTCTAAAAATCCAACAAGGTTTTTAGAGATGCCTTCTAATCAATGCGGTTTTATTTTTTTCTTTAATATTTTAATTAAACCGTTTCCGGAAGCTGAAATGGTTAATCCGATTGATATTGCAATTGCCGTAAACAGGGCTTGTACTCCTTCGGCAATTCCTTGGTTTAGTTTATCGGTTACAAAATACAGCATTGTTTTATAAACTTTAAATCCCGGTACCAGAGGAATTATTCCTATAACAATAAAGCAGGTTACGGGACTTTTTTGTATTACTGCAAAAACTTCCGAAAGGATTCCGACGGCAAGCGCACCGATAAGAACCGCAAAAATATAATTGACACCGTATTCTTGTAAGAATATAAGTACCGTCCAAGAAACACATCCGCACACGGAGCTTAGCATAATATTTTTTTTCGGCACATTAAATAAAAAACAAAAACAAAAACTTGCCGTAAATGAAGCAATCGTATGAACATATAATGCCATTAAATTCCTCCCAAAAGAGAATATGCAAAAAGGACGGAGCCTATGCCGAAAGCTATTGCAACGGCGACAAGGACGGCTTCGCATGTTCTTGCAAGTCCCGACATTAAATCGCCTAAAATAAAGTCGCGCACGCCTGAAGTAAAAGCGACACCCGGGACAAGCGATAATACAGCTCCGACTATTATCGTATCCAAATTTTTTACAAAACCGGTATGATAAAAAATTACGGTTATTATTCCGACAAAAAAACCTGCAATGAAATTTCCCAAAAAAATTGTCTTGGAAAATACGGTAATTTTATCGTTTAAATATACGGCGATTATCGTTGCAAAAAAAGTAACGATAAAATCGTTTATGCTTCCGCCGAGCAGCATCGAAAAAATTCCGCAGGCGATTCCGGATGTTAGTAAAATTAACCAATACGGATAATTTTTTTGACAATCAATATCTTTTAGAATCGATAAAGCGGTGTCAGGCGATATTTTTTTTGCAGTAAATTTTCTTGAAAAATCATTTACGAGTGAAATTTTTTTTATGTTGCTGCTTCGGCTTTTTACGTTTTTAATATACGTGGCTCCGTCCTGCGTATCATCGCCTATTAAAATAACGGTTGGGCTTACGAAAATGGCAGGATTTTTTATTCCGTGTGAAGCGCATATTCTTAAAACGGTTTCTTCAGCGCGGTGCATTTCGGCACCGTTTCTTACCAGCATTTCCGCCGCGGTAAGAGCAATTTTAAAAATAATATTTGCGGTATATTCGTTTTCGGATATGTCCATAGAGCTTCTTTTTATCAAAAACATAAGGTTTTGTAAATAGGATTGATATAATGAATGAGACGCCGTAATCGTCTGCGAAAAGCTGTGATTTTTCTTTTTATTTGCTATTCGATAACCGTGAAGTTATTTATCCGTCATCTCCGTGTATAGCCAATTGATCGCTTCATCCAGCATTTGCACACTGATGTAATGATTCATTCTTTCAACGCCCATAAAACGTATTTTTGACTTATTTTTATACATCGGGCGAATTTTATCGTAAAATCGTTTTTGTGTATTATACGGAACAATGGCATCGTTTATGCCGTGTAAAAGAAAAATTGGTCTGTCGATTATTTTATGTATGTTTTTACCGGGATCGGCTTTTTGAGCGGATTCATCAAAATCAATATGAAGACCTTTGTAATTTTTTTCGAGCTGTAACATTGTGTTTTGCCAATCGCAAGCGCCGTTAAACACAACGGCGGTTTTTACGTCACTGTTATGCGTAAAAATTCCTGCACTTGTATAGCCGCCCATAGAATGCCCTGCAACGGCAATTCGGTTTTTATCGGCATGGCAGCAGTCAATGATATAATTTTGCAGGATGGGAAATTCTTTTATATTCTGCATAATTACCGGCAAAATGAATTTCCCTAAAACGGCATCGTAATCTTTAAATGTGCTACGCTCTCCGTGGTATAGCGCATCCGGCATCAGTACTTGATACCCCAGTGTTGCAAAAATATACGCAATTATTCTTTGCTTATCTTTGCAGGATGACCAGCCGTGGTAGTAAATAATTGTGGGAAACGGCGACTGAGAATCGTCTGACAGTGCCGGATAAAAACGTAAGCAGGGAATACCGTTTATGTTTAATTTTTCTTCCATTGCGTTTTGGTTATTATAATTGTTCATATTTCATATTTTACCGATGCTGAAAAAAGGTGTCAATCAATAATCATCTATCAAAAATCCAACAATATTTTTAAAATGCCCTATAGTGTTTTTATAAGGTATTGTTATATAAAACCCGTCCTATAGAACTGTCCTAATTTTTTTATACATTCGACGGAAACCAATTTGCTCTTAATATGTTATATTTTCGACGAGGTAATTTATGGTATCTTCTATTTTTTATACATTAGGCTACGTAGTAAAGATTTATTCGTATCTTTGTATTGCGTATATTTTCCTTTCGTGGCTGGGGCCGAATTTCCGTGCCGGCTTTTTAAACGAATTATGCGAACCGTATTTAGGCAGGTTCAGATGTTTCCGGTTTACGCAAATCGGAAGAGTCGATTTTTCACCCATTTTAGCTTTGGGAATCCTTTCACTTATTTCGTCCGTGTTTTTTCAGATCTCGACGGCAAGACTAGTTTCGTTTGTATCTATTTTGTTAAGTTTTATTGCACTAATCTGGTCGTTCTTTTCATTTCTTCTTAATTTTTTTATTATACTTTTAGTTATACGCTTAATTTTAGATTTTATGCCGGCATACCGTCACAGAAATCTGGCAAATATGCTTGACCGTTTTTTAGCCCCTGTTTTTATAAAACTATATGAACTTTCCGGAAGAAAATTTATGACGGTTAGAAAACAAATTGTCGTTTGCTTAATCATGATAGTTGCGGTAAGGATGCTTCTCGGAGCCTTAGTCGGTTCGGGGCTGTCGCTTTTTAAGCAGTTCGTAATTTTGTAAGAGCGAGGGAATTTTATATTGCAGGATACCGCTATTCCGAAGGTTACAAAGCAAATTTAATAAAGTTTTAGGATGTGCCAGTAATTTATCTTGAAGAGCAGTCGTTATTACACCGTCTCCTGATAGTCTTGCAAAAGCTATCAATTCGTCATTATCAAGAGTATATCCCGTACAGTCCCGTATTTTACGTTTGAAATAAACACGAAAATATGGTATACTGATGCCCGATGATTCAGGCAGAACAAAAAGTGTTTTATTTGGAAACCGATACGTCAAGCTATTGGTTCCGCATTACCGATTACGGACATTTGGAAACGATTCATTACGGCAAAAAAATGCAAAAAAGCGATGCTGAAGGTTTGCTCGTAAAAAGAACGGCGCAAGTCGGTTCGTCCGTATGCTACGACGAAAAAGATCCCCTGTACGTTTTGGACAATATTCCGCTGCAATGGTCGGGAAACGGGCGCGGCGATTACCGTTATTGCCCCGCAGAAATACGCATGCCCGACGGAAGTTTTACGCACGACTTTATCTATAAAAATCACCGGATAGAAAAAGGCGCTTGCGAGGCCGAAAGCCTTCCGTGCGCCCTCGACGGACTTTTGGATGCCGAAACGCTCATCATCGAAACGGAAGACAAAAACGGAGTACGGCTCGATTTATACTATACGGTTTTTCCGTCGTTCGACGTTATTACGAGGCGCGCCGTTATCACAAACGATAACGAAAAACCGCTGGAACTGCGACGCCTTATGAGCATGATGCTCGACCTTCCCGACCGCGGTTACGACATGCTTACGCTCGACGGAAACTGGATTAAAGAAGCCCGCCTTAGCCGCAAAGAAATCGCTTACGGCATGTGGGTAAACGAATCTTCGACGGGAGCAAGCTCCAACCGGCACAATCCGGGCTTTCTTATGGCGTCGCGCAAAGCCGATGACGAAGGGGGCGACGTATACGCGTTTAATCTCGTTTACAGCGGCAATCACTTCGGCTTTATTCAAAAAAGTCATTCCGATTTAATACGCATAGGAATCGGCATAAATCCGCATTGTTTTTCGTGGGATTTGCACAAAGGCGAACGTTTCGAAACGCCGGAGGCCGTTCTTTCGTATTCGGAAAAAGGATTCAACGGAGTACGCAAAAACCTGCACGGTTTTATAAATACGTGCATCGTGCGCGGGCAATGGAAAGGAAAAGAGCGGCCCGTGCTTATAAACAATTGGGAAGCCGATTTTTTTAAGTTCAGCCGCCGCTCGCTTTTAAAATCCGCCCGAAGAGCTGCAAAGCTGGGCATAGAACTTTTTGTACTCGACGACGGCTGGTTCGGCGAGCGGAACAGCGACAGCGCGGGCTTGGGCGATTACCGCGTGAACACGAAAAAACTTCCCGGCGGCATAAAACGCCTTGCCGATCGCATACGCAAAATCGGGCTCGACTTCGGCTTGTGGTTCGAGCCGGAAATGGTAAACGAAAACAGCGATTTGTACCGCGCGCACCCGGACTGGGCGGTGCAGGATCCCGGACGGAACGCCGTGCTGGGGCGCCATCAGCTGGTGCTCGATTTGTGCCGCAAAGACGTGCGCGATTACATTGTGGAAAACGTCGGTAAAGTGCTGGACGAAGCGCGCGTTTCGTACGTCAAATGGGATATGAACCGCCATATGTCCGCAGCGTTTTCTCCGTCGCTAAAAAATCAGGGAGAATTCTACCACCGCTATATTTTGGGATTATACGAAATTCTCCGCCGTATTTTCGGTTCGCGGCCACATATTTTATTTGAAAGCTGCTCGTCCGGCGGCAACCGATTCGACTTGGGTATGCTGTGCTTTTCGCCGCAAATATGGACGTCCGACAATACCGACCCCGTGGAACGACGGCGCATACAAAGCGCTTTAAGCCTGCTGTACCCGCTTTCGGCAATGGGTGCCCACGTTTCGGCTTCTCCGCACCAGCAAACGCTCAGGCAAACTTCGCTCAGTACGCGCTTTAATACCGCATGCTTCGGCGTATTGGGCTACGAACTCGACTTAAAATTTTTAACGTACGTCGAAAAAAAAGAAATAAAAGAACAAATCGCTTTTTATAAAAAATACCGGAAACTTTTTCAATTCGGTACCTTTTCGCTCGTAAAAACGCACAAAGACAATCAAAGCTTTTGGCAGTGCAGCGACGGAAACACCGCCCTTACCGGCTTTTTTCAGGATACGGCAAAAAGCGCCGACAGCGCCGCCTGCCTGAAAGTAAGGGGTATGGATCCGGCTTCGCTTTACAAAACCGAAACCAAACCGCAGCGGCTTTTTATAAAACGTTTCGGCGGCTTGGTAAAGCATTTGCTTCCCTTTTCCCTCGATCCGGACGGCTTTATTTTAAAAACGGCAAACAAGTATTATGCGCTTGCCGACTGCGTCGAAACATACACCGCATCGGGCGCGCTTTTGGATTACGGCATCCTTTTGAACAATCAGTTTATGGGCACGTTCTATAACGACCGCACGCAGCTTTTGGGAGACTTCGGCTCCTATTTATTCGTAACGACAAAAATCGCCTGATAAGGCAGGCTTTATTTATAGGAGTTTTTATGACAAAACGTAACAGATGGACTTTCGGGCTGGGAACTATCGGGCGCGATATGGTATATGCTTTAACGAGTATGTATTTAACCTTTTACATGACCGATGTCATTTACGTTCCGACGGGAATTTTGTGGCGGATTACGGCGATTGTGCTTGCAGCCCGTATCTTCGATGCATGCAACGATCCTTTTATGGGATTGATAGTCGATAACACAAAAACCAAATTCGGTAAGTTTAAACCGTGGATTGCAGTCGGCGCGTTTACTTCCGGCATTTTAACGATTTTGCTTTTCACCGATTTTATAATTCAGGGTGCCGGTTATGCGGCGGTTTTTGCCGTCATCTACCTTTTGTGGGGAATTGCGTTTACGACAAACGATATAAGTTATTGGTCAATGCTTCCCGCATTGAGCGTCGATCAAAAAGAGCGCGAAAAAATCGGAGCGATCGCGCGCATTTGCGCCAACGTCGGTCTTTTTTCGGTTGTTGCCGGAATCGTGCCTGTTACGACAATGCTCGGAAATAAAACCGGAAGTCTTGCAAAAGGCTATACCGTTTTTGCACTCATTGTCGTTGCAATTATGTGGATCGGCCAGACAATCACTTTAATCGGCGTAAAAGAACCGAAAATTACAAAGCCGCAAAAACACACGTCGCTGAAGGAATTGGTAAGTGTTATTTTTAAAAACGATCAGCTGCTTTTAACGGCTATTTCAATGACGATTTTTATGATCGGCTACATGACGACGACAAGCTTCGGCCTGTACTTTTTCAAATATGCGTACGGCGACGAAAACATGTATTCGGTATTTGCAATCATTTTAGGACTTTCGCAAATTACGGCACTCATCATTTTTCCGCTCGTAAGCAAATACCTTGTCCGTCAAAAAATTTTTACGTTGGCGGCGGTTATGGTTTTGGCCGGTTACGCAATCTTCTTTTTTGCGCCGACAAATACGATGGTTTTTATTGGAATTTCCGGCGTCCTTATTTTTGTAGGCGAAGCATTTATTCAACTTATGATGCTTATGTTTCTTGCCGACTGCGTCGATTACGGGCACTGGAAACTTGGTAAGCGCAACGACAGCATTTCGTTTTCGCTGCAGCCCTTTATAAACAAGCTGTCCGGAGCAATCGGCAACGGCATCGTAAGCGCGGTCGTTATTATTTCAGGCATTAAAGAAGCGACTTCGGCAGCCGATGTGAGCGCAAGCGGCCTTTTAATGATGAAGATCGCCATGCTTGTTTTTCCGCCGCTGTGCATTGCCGCAAGCTATATTTTGTATCGCGTCCGTTATAAGATTGACGAAAACATGTACCAAAGACTGCTTGCCGAATTGGAAGAACGCGGCGAACTGCGAAAAAACGGTGATGCTTTTTAAAAAGACATACAAATGCTGACAAATCGGTAATATTTTGTTATATTTACCGATCTACATCAACTTTTAGGAAAGCACATGAATATAGGGATTGCGGATTTAATTTTTTCAGGGCTTTTAGCATTTTTTATTATCAAAGTTACGGTTCGCGGATTCGTTGCGGAATTTTTTTCTAAAGCCGCCGTTATTATCGGCGGTCTTGTTGCAGTTTTATTTTATAAACTTTTTACTCCGGTAATTTCGGATTTGCTCGGCCCTAAGGCTCTTTCGGCGGTAATAGCTTTTCTCATTTTGTTTTTGGCGACATACCTTATCATCAAATTGATTGAAGTTTTGCTCGGCTCTCTTTTTTCAAACCAATCGTTAAAAAATTTGGACAGAGCACTCGGTTTTTTTTTGGGGGGTATTGAAGGGTTGCTTTTGACCGCCGTTTTACTGACAGCGATCAATCTTCAGCCCTTCGCAGATCCCGATAGGATTTTAGACGGTAGTATTTTTGCAAAAATTCTTTCGCCGTTTATTTTTAATGGGCATCTGTAAAAAACTTGTAAGGAGAGAGGAATTGTTTGAAAATGTAATCGATCAGCCTGCAGCAGTGCGTCTGATCGAAGATGTACGGCAAAAGAAATTGCCGCCTTCCATTTTATTTTCAGGGAATGTGTACTCCGGAAAACTGACTGCGGCTTTGGAATTGGCCCGTTCCGTTTGCTGCGAACACGGCGGAGATTGGCAGTGCACATGTCCTTCCTGTCTGCGGCAAAAAGAACTTATTTCTCCCGATGTTCTTATACTCGGAGTGCGGGATCATTCGCTTGAAATAAAAGCGGCGGCACAAACTTTTTTATATAATACCACACTGTCATCACGCTATTTATTTGTGCGCTCGATACGCAAACTGACATGCCGTTTTGACGCACGCCTTTGGGATACCGATGAACCGCGTTTTTTGAAAGCTGCGCCGTTTGTAGCCGAAATTGAAGAAGCGCTTTCGGAACTTACCGCTTTATCGCTTGAAAATATTGAACACGGTTTCTTAAATAAAAAAATAACAAGTTTAACCGAAAAAGCCGAAAAACTGCAGGAAGAATGCATGTACGAATCTATTCCGATAAATCAAGTGCGCAAAGCTTCTTCATGGGTCCGCTTAATGCCTTCGGGAACAAAAAAAATATTGATTGTCGAAAATGCCGATAAAATGCAGGAAGGTGCACGGAATGCTTTTTTAAAAATACTTGAAGAACCGCCTGCATATTCGATTTTTATTTTAACGACTGCGCGTCGCGGTGCAATTATGCCGACGATTTTATCACGTGTACGCACCTACAATTTTATTGAGCGCGATGAAAAATCGCAAGAAGATGTGATACGGAGAGTGTTTAAAGGAGACGCGTCAAGTACCGAACGTATTTTAAAATTCAATCGCTTGAGCTCTTACCTTTACGGTTTTTTACCGGTTCAATTTAAAACCGTTCAAAATGCTGCCGCCGCTTTTTATGAATTCGTTTTTATGCTTCTTGCGCGGGAAAACAAAAGTATTCCTTCGGCTCTTTATAATGCCGTAGCAAAATATAAAAATGAAAACAAATATGAACATGCAAAAGCGGAAATAAGCGGGATTATTTCAATGCTGAATAAATGTAAACCCCACACGATTTATATTTTGTTTTTAAACGGATTATTATCGTTTTTGCAAAAAGGTTTAAATGATTCAAACTGTTCAAATACGGAAACGGAAACTTATTTTAAAATTACCCGCTTTATAAAAGATTCGGAAGCTTCCATAGGTATATTAAATATTTCACCGCAGGCCGCTTTGGAAAATTTAGCGGAACACATTAAGGATGCCGTTTTATGAGAGAATTTATGCGGAAAGCAATACAAAAATCTCAAAGTATGAACGAAGTTCAATTGAAAAATTTTGTAAAGCTGATTACCGAAGAATATTCGCTTTTAAGCGCCGTGATGGATTCTCTCAGTGACGGCGTAATTGTTGCCGACCCGAAAAATAAAATCGTAAAATCCAACAGAGCTGCAGAGCGTATTTTAGGAAATTCTTTAAGCGACAGTCAGGAAAAAAATGTTTGGGAATATATTGAAGAAGAACAAGTAAGCAAATTCATTGCGTCGGTTATTCAAAATGAAACGGGAGAAACAACCGAAGAATTTAATTTGATATATGCCGATAAACCGAAATACATTGAAGTTTCAGTGCTGCCGCTCGTAAAAGAAAAAAAGATAATGGGCACGATTATTTTGATTGCCGATATTACCGAAAAACGGAATGAACAGATAAAGACACACCGATTGGAGAGCTTGGCAAGCCTTACGAATGTAGCTGCTGCAGTAGCACACGAAATAAAAAATCCGCTTGCTGCAATCAGCATTCATCTTCAACTGTTGAAGAAAAATTTTACGGCGTGTAATTTATCTATAAATCAAAAAGCGCAAAAACATATTACCGTAATTGAGGAAGAGATTGAACGACTCAATAAAATTGTTGTGGATTTTTTATTTTCAGTCAGACCGCTTAAATTGGAATTCAGTCCCGTCGATATAAATGCGATTTTAAAAAATTTATGCGAAACTTTTGCCGAAGAATTTTCCGATAAGGGTATTGCGATTTCGATCGATTTAAAAGAAAAACTGCCTGCTATACAAGGTGATGAACGGTTTTTACGGCAAGCGTTTATGAATGTTTTTACAAATGCAAGCGCAGCAATGCCTGAAGGAGGTTTTTTGGATATTACCACAAAGCTAAACCAGGAAACGGTTATCATTTCAATCTCGGATTCGGGACAAGGCATTTTGCCTGAGAATTTGCATAAAATTTTTGAACCCTATTTTACGACGAAATATGACGGCACGGGACTGGGGCTTACGATGGTATATAAGGTTATAAAAGAGCACGGCGGAGATATTCACGTATACTCCGACTACGGTATGGGTACAACTTTTAAATTTATGCTTCCCGCCGTAAAAAAGGGTGTGCCGCTCATGATACAGGATAAAAGCGGAGAACTTTAAAAATGCGGCTATTTTACATGCCACTTATTACACCGTTTCCATCTTCAGTAATCTTGTCGCGTTAAACCGCCGTATTGAGTTGACTTTATCTTTTATTAAACGTATAATCGGAACCCGTTAAGGACATATACCAATGAAAAAAGACATCGTATCCATTGTGAAAAATTGTAAGGATTTTTTTAATACCAATACTACAAAAGACTATAACTTCAGACTTGCGCAGTTGAAAAAATTGCAGAATGCGCTGAATTCGAATGAAAAAGAGCTTTTAAACGCCCTATATGCCGATTTACATAAAACGAATTTTGAAGCCTATTTTTCGGAATTGGCGATTGTAAAAGATGAATTGAATTTTGCAATTAAACATATCAAAAAATGGATGCGGACGCAAAGAGTGCCCACTCCTATTGCGCATTTTAAAAGCGTCAGTACGATACTGTACGAACCGTTCGGCACGGTTTTGATTATGTCGCCATGGAATTATCCGCTCAATTTAACGCTTGCCCCTCTTATCGGTGCAATTGCTGCAGGAAATTGCTCAATTGTAAAGCCGTCAAATTATTCGCCTGCGGTATCGGCGGCGTTGGATAAAATCATTTCCGAAAATTTTCCGCCCGAATATATAAGCGTCATACCCGGCGGCAGAGAAGAAAACGGAGCGCTCTTGGAACAGCGCTTCGATTATATTTTTTTTACGGGCGGAACGGAAGTCGGTAAACTCGTAATGCAGTCGGCTGCAAAATATATTACACCGGTAACGTTGGAACTCGGCGGCAAGTCGCCGTGCATTGTTGAAAAAAGCGCAAATTTAAAAATTGCGGCACGTAGACTCGCTTTCGGTAAATATTTAAATGCAGGACAAACATGCGTTGCTCCCGATTATCTTTTAATTGAAAAAGAGATAAAAGAACCGTTTATCGGAGAATTACGGAATGTCTTAAAAGAATTTTTCCCGACCGAAACATATTTGCAAATGCACTTTCCGCACATCGTAAATGAAAAACATTTTACACGACTCATGAATTTAATTGAGGGAGAAAAAATTATTACAGGCGGCAACGGAAACAAAGAACAAAAATTTATAGAACCGACTATTTTAGATAATATCAATTTTGAATCTAAGATTATGCAAGAAGAAATTTTCGGTCCCATTCTTCCGGTAATTACATTCAACTCACTCGATACAATTATTGCACAAATAAAAATGCGTGAAAAACCGTTAGCGCTCTATATTTTTACAAAAAATAAACAAGTCGAAAAAAAAATACTTACCGAGATTTCGTTCGGGGGCGGCTGCATAAATGATACAATTGTCCATTTGGCGACAAATTATTTGCCGTTTGGCGGAGTCGGGTACAGCGGTGTCGGTAAATATCACGGTTTTGAAAGTTTTAAAACATTCAGCAATACAAAAAGCATTTTAAAAAAATCCGTTTTCCCCGACATCGGTGTGAGTTATCATCCCTATTCGGAAGAAAAATTAAATTTAATTAAAAAATTAATGTAGCCCATATGAAAGAAATTTTATTGCGCGGTATTAAAGAATTGGGAATAGAAGATAAAAATGAAAATCTTTTACGACTTTTGCTTTTGTATGTAAAAGAAATAAAAATGTTTAACGGCGTTTTTAATCTTGTAAAATTTAAAAATGAGGAGGAACTTGCTGCCGCGCACATTTTGGATTCGCTTTCGGCGTATGTTTTTTTTAACGCCGAAGTACAATTGCTTTTAAAAAAAACACCGAAAGAAATTAACATTGCTGATGTCGGAAGCGGCGCTGGTCTGCCCGGTATTCCGCTTGCCTGTTTATTTTATTCATTTAGCGAGACTAATGCAAGCGTTTATAAGCAAAATCAAATTCAATTTACACTCATTGAAAGAATGAAAAAACGTTCCGGATTTTTACAAAATGTAAAAGCCGTTTTAAATTTGCCGAACGTGCACATCTTCGAAGATGAAGTTGAAAAGGCACCCCGCAATCAATTCGATATTGTAACATGCAGAGCTTTCCGTACATTGGATAAAAATATTTTGTCCGTGCTTTTACGGTGTGTAAATGAAAACGGAAAACTATTTTTGTATAAAGCTGCAGCTGAAAAGATTTGCAAAGAAGCAGAGCTTATCAAAAATGAAAATCTGATATTTAAAATTGAAAAACTGAAAGTTCCTTTTTTACAAAGAGAACGCAACTTGGTAATTGTTGAAAAAAAAGCATAAACGGAACGCGATGAAATTTAAACCGTATTCGATTGTCTACAAAGATAAAGATTTGTTGATTGTAAATAAAGCGGCAGGTTTGGCGGTTACAGCTGACCGGTGGGATGACACCGCACCGCGTCTTGATAAAATTATAAACACGGATATTTTTTCTGAAGACAGCGAAAATGAAAAAACGTATACCGTGCACAGAATCGATAAAGATACGTCCGGATTAATTATGTATGCGCTTACTGCAGAAACACATACACTACTGAATGCAAAATTTCAAAATCGTGAAATAGAAAAAACGTACCATACACTAATTGCAGGTTATCCTCCCAAACGGGAATTTTATTGCGATGCAAAGTTAAAAATGAACGGAGATAAAATGCACCGTACGATAGTCGATAATAAATGCGGAAAAAATTCCCGTACCGAATTTTCGGTTATTGAAAAATTAAATCGTTTTACATTATTGCAGGCACATCCGGTTACGGGCCGTACTCATCAAATTCGTGCGCATTTAAACTATTTGGGCTTCCCGATTTTATGCGATCCGTTGTATGGGAAAAATGCCCCCGTTTTCCTTTCAGAAATAAAAAACAATTGGCGTGGCGATAGATATAAAGAACGACCGTTGCTTGCACGGCTTGCGCTTCACGCGTATTCTTTAAAATTTACTCATCCCGTAAACGGTAAACGTATTGAGGTCGTTGCGGAATATCCGAAAGATTTAAAAAGCCTTATTACACAATTAAGAAATTTAAGAAGCTCCTAAATTTAGGAGTCCCCTTTATTCAAAACAAAAATAGAGCTGAGCGATCTTCCTAATACGCAATCTCTACGCTTAACCGGATATAGTGGTTAAACTGTTTACCGGCAGCGTCTCTGCGCCACTGCTCCAACTGCCGCGCAGCTTCCGCCCGAATATTTTCTTCCCCGATAGTGTCGATAGATTTCTCATACCATCCCTTTGTCGTATCATTCGGTGAATAGATATTCCGCCGCACGCCCGGATTGATATTTGCTTCGAACACATAGCCGATTTTAAACAGCATATACCCGCCCGACTTTACAATCGGCAAATGATAGCTGGCATCTAATGCAAGCTGGTTCACGTATTGAATAGTCTGCTGGCGCATAAAGGGGGTTGCATAGAGAAATGCATGATTTTTCCACCCAGTGTGACCGTTTGGTTCTCTACTCGTAATCGTAGGATGGTTAAATACCGAACCGTCTGTCGTATAGTATTTTGACAAATAATCTTTTATCAAGTTAATATCTGTAATACTTTCAGTTGTATTAGCATGTCTGATGAAGGTATCGGAAAGATTGATATCAAGCCCATAGAGAGGACGGAATTTTAGCCGTAATTGAATCCTATCGGAGTTCGGTTCGAGGTTTGTTCCGAGCGGAGACCCGTGATGCGTATAATTCTGATAATTAGGTTTGTTATGATCATGGTCATCAACATGTGTATACATATACGGCATCACAAGTGTGTAATTTAAATCGACAAAAGAGAACCAATGGATATTCGGCATGGTATAAGAAACCCCGAATTCTCCGGCTAACCGCCATAATGCACTTTTAAATTTAATAATTTCAGTTAAGCCGAGATCGTCAACATATAAAGCCGAATCTAAACGCAAACCATGTATAGGTTTAATCGTACAGCTCATACCCAATACCGAATTATCAGGGAAATGATAAATGCTTTGTCCCAAAAAGAATACTGAAAACGGAATTAAATAAATCGGTTCGAATCGCCCTCCATATACCATTGAATCTATTATAGAGAAAGTAAGCCATGGTACAGGTCGTATATCCAATGAGTGAGATGCTAAAAATTTATTTGGGACGAGCCCATTCCCCCCATCGTCTGTCGCTGAAAGCAGCAATAAAACTTGATTATATGCCCATTTCGTTTTGTTTACCGTAAAAATAAACTGGCCTGCATGAAAAGCCTGTCGGGAAATAAAAATACCGCTGTCATGGAACGGTCCATAAGAAGTACGTCCCAATCCTGCCGTTAGATAATATTCAGGAGTTCCAAATGTTATAGATGAATTAAACATTGGTAAGATTCTCCATTTACCGACTATTGTACCATGATCCTCAGCAATATCTTTAAAGGAATATGTATCAATAGGTAACAAAAACGAGCTATCTAATTGATTGAATAGGCTAAAACTTACATACGCCGAAATGGTTAGCATTTTTGCTATTTGATAATTCATTTGGGCAAGGGGTGTTATAAAAAACTGATTTTCGTTTTTACTCGCTTGCCGTGCAAAATTAAATTCGGTTTTTCCTCCGAAATGGAAAACATGCTGAAAGAAACGCTCTTGATATTCGGCAGCTTTCCGCCGTTGACCCGCATCTCCTTTTTCCATAACTATCTGCAATATACGTTCGATTTCCTGCAACGGATACGGTCTAATACTCGAGGTATTGTTGATTAAACCGCAGCCTTCCCATATCGATAAATCTTCGTAAAACGGATCGAACAAATCTACCGGCGCTTGCGCATAGCTATTGACGCAAAAAACTATAATCAAAAGACCAATATACAAAATTTTTTTCATAACACCCTCATTTTTTTTATAATTATAAAATTATAGATAGAAGCTGAACATTATCAAAAAAGAGCGATCTTTTCAATGGATTTTAAAATTGCCTATCAGGAATATACCTTATCGAACCGTATACGTAATCGAAGAAAAGATATCCACCGCATGCCCGTTCTTTTTACCGGATACGATTGTCCAGTTCAGTCCGGCATTCAGCTCAAGTTGTTTTATTACTCGGTACGAGCCTTCCAACGAAATTGTATGAAAGTATGCAGGATTTGCAGACGGAGTTTTTGCATCTACAATCGGTTTATACTGGTATTTGGGGGGATAGTAAATATCTTTGCCGGTTTCTTGATTAGGATCAAAGAACTTTTCTTCGTTTTCCCCCTTCACGAGGAACCGATAACCAAACTTTGCACGGTACTTTTGCAGTTCCGTTAGGGAAATTTGTAAAAAGGCCCCCATAGTATCCGGCCCATATGGATTTCCTATCCACGACATAATATAATCATTAGCTCTCTCTTTACCGGCAATAGTATCTCTTCGGCGATGGTATAGACTTACATGCTTATTTTCCATAATGTACATCCATGGACTTGCATATAAAAATTCTCCTGTTACGGAAAGGTGTCCAAAACTGAACGGATAGATATATTCAATCCCTGCTGAACCGCCCAGTCCGTTTGGAATATTACGAGCAAGAGGGTAGTTCTTCCGTTCAAAATACAGTTGATACTGATTTTGTCCATAGTGTCCGTATAAACGAAGACCGCGCATAGGCACAATCTCAACAGACACACCGATTTGACAACCGACTAGCGCTTTACCTTCATTGGTCCCGGGCGTTCCGGCAGTACTTTCATTAAAAGAAGGATCACGCCATCCATAATAATTATGAAAAATCATCATTGGATTTAAGTATCGAGGATCAAAATGACTATTAAGAACGATACCTTCATAGAATCGAAGTGCGAGCCAATTCAGGGGACGAAAAGCAACTTCGTGTGAGAATAGAAATCGGGTAGGATCCAATTCCGCTACACTAAGGGATACATGCGCCTTTTTATAGAAAACCGAAGCAGTCATGTAATCCAGTCGGTCTATAGTGTCTGCAAGCATCATACTGCCTGCCAGCGACCTTCCGATATTTAAAGCACCCCGCCCAATTGTAAAGTTAAAGAAGCGGTTACCAAGACTTATCCCAGCCTGTGTAGGGAATGTCATGTCAAAAGCATTTCCTTCCAACGGCAGATTCGTATACGGATAGGATAGTACCGCAGCCCAATAGTTTTTCTTTATACTGAGATTGGCAAAGAAGTCCACATATGGGGTAAACATTACCTGCATTGGAACGGAAATAATCGCAGGGGTTCTGTTATATCGTAAAAAACTATCAAGTCTCACTTCATTTTCAGGTTTGTGTACATATTGCCCTTGCAGCGCAAAGATACCGTTTACATCAAACGACAGATATTTATTGTTTAGCAAAAACGGATGGCCGGAAAAGTAGTCTTGCATCATGCGGTACAGAGGTTCGCTCGTTTGCGGTACCGTTGCATTTTCAAATGAAGAAAAATATTCGGCAAGCTCTCCTTTTGAAAGAGGCTGCCGGTCTGCAAGTGTGGTCTGCCGCGATTCAACCGACAAAATATGCATCGCATCATAGATCCAATGGTCATTTTCTACAAATAAGGCATAAGGGGTATCCGCGAAAGAGAACCCTGCAACTGCTAAAGATAGTAATAGAACAATAATAAAACGTTTCATTTTTTAATCCTGCAAACTATGCGGTATAATATACAAAATTGATAATGCCGTCTAGTTCCGACGAAGGGTTTTACAAAAGATAAACCGGAGAAAATTTGTGTGCTGTTTTTCCGGCGGTTAAAAAAATATACCGCCTCTTCCCCATATTCGGTTTTTATGATAAAATGCGCCTCCATTGTTAAAAAAATCGGCCTGGTTAAGGCAATCACCCTAAGTTTCGGAGAAAAATGTGGAAGAAATACAAACTAACGAAGGCGGAGCGGTAATCCCCGTTCCTATTGATTCTGAAGTAAAAAGAGCATACATAGACTATTCGATGTCGGTTATCGTAAGCCGTGCTTTGCCTGATGTTCGCGATGGGTTAAAACCGGTCCACCGGCGTATTCTTTACTCAATGGAAGAAAAAAATCTCCGCAGTTCGGGACCGACCAGAAAATGTGCTAAAATCGTCGGAGATGTTTTGGGAAGCTATCATCCCCATGGCGATGCTTCGGTTTATGATGCACTTGTGCGTTTAGGGCAAGATTTTTCACTTCGGTATCCCGTAATTTATCCGCAAGGAAATTTCGGAACGATAGGAGGCGATCCTCCCGCTGCCTACCGTTACACCGAAGCAAAAATGGCACGTCTTGCCGAAACGATGGTAGAAGATATAAAAAAAGAAACCGTCGACTTTATTCCCAATTTCGACGACTCTACCGTAGAACCGACGGTGCTCCCTGCGAAATTTCCGTTTTTGCTTGCTAACGGCTCAAGCGGAATTGCCGTCGGTATGGCGACCAATATGCCGCCGCACAACCTGCGCGAGATAGCCGCTGCGGTTTCCGCATATATCGATAATCCCGAAATTGAAATTGACGAGCTTTGCACCTATATAAAAGGTCCCGACTTCCCGACGGGCGGAACTATTTTCGGTAAAAAAGGAATTAGACAGGCTTTCAAGACAGGGCGGGGCAAAATTTTAGTACGCGGAAAATTCAATATAGAAACCGATAAAAAAGGAAAAGAAACGATTATCTTTACCGAAGTGCCTTATCAAGTGAATACGACAACGCTTGTTTCCCGTATCGGCGAATTAGCGCGCGAAAAAATCATAGACGGAATTTCAAATGTAAACGACGAAACATCGGACAGGACGGGCTTACGTATTGTAATAGAACTGAAACGCGGCGCAATAGTGAAAGTCGTTTTGAATCAGCTTTTTGCAAAAACCGCGCTGCAATCTTCTTTCGGTGTTATAAATCTTGCCCTTGTCAACGGGAAACCGGAAACGCTTAATTTAAAATTTCTTATAAAATATTTTGTAGAACATAGGCTCGATGTCGTAACGAGAAGAACGAAATTCGATTTGCGTAAAGCGGAAGAACGGGCGCATATTTTGGAAGCGCTTATCGTCGCAATTGACAATATCGATGAAGTTATAAAAATAATAAGAGCGTCGCGCGATATTCAAACGGCAAAAAATAATTTAATAAAACGATTTGATTTCGATGACGTGCAAGCACAGGCGATTGTAGATATGCAGCTGAAACGGCTTACGAGTTTGGAAATTGAGGACCTGAAAAAAGAGTTGGAAGAACTGCATATTTTGATTACACATTTAAAAGATTTGCTTGCACACCCTGAAAAGATATTAGCTTTAATAAAAGATGAAACAAACGGACTTGCCGAAAAATTCGGAGATGAGCGTAGAACCGATATTGTTGCGGACGAAGTTGAAGAGTTAAACATTGAAGACTTAATTAAAAAAGAAGAGATGGTTATATTGATTTCCAATTTAGGATACATAAAGCGGATCCCCGTAACGGCATATAAAAATCAAAACAGAGGCGGAAAGGGGTCCAACTCTGCAAACCTTGCAGAAGATGACTTTGTCGATCAAATATTTACGGCGACGACACACGATTATATTATGTTTATAACCAATGAGGGTAAAGCCTATTGGTTAAAGGTGCACGAAATTCAAGAGGCAAGTCGGACGAGCAGAGGGTCGCACATTAAATCGCTCCTTTCGGTTTCTTCCGATGAGGAAATAACGGCAGTCGTTTCTTTAAAAGAATTCAACGATAACACATATCTTTTGATGGCTACCGCTGCAGGGGTCGTAAAAAAAGTTACGACGGATAATTTTATAAATGCAAAAACACGCGGTATCATTGCAATCAAACTTGATGAAGGTGATAAACTGGTAAGCGCAATATTAACGACGGGAACCGATGAAATAATGCTTATTACCCGGCATGGTCAAGCACTCCGCATGAGTGAAACGGAAATACGTTCGCTCGGTCGTTCTTCCCGCGGCGTTACGGGGGTTAAACTTTCCGCTGCCGATGAGTTGACCGGAGCGCTCCGTATTACCGAGAATCAAAAAATGCTCGTTATGACCGAAAACGGCTACGGTAAGCGTGTCGATTTTTCGGAATTTTCTCCGCATGGAAGAGGAACGGGCGGGCAAAAAATTTACACGGTTTCGGAAAAAACCGGCGAAGTCGTCGGACTTCTTACGGTGTTTGATGATGATGAAGTGGTCTGCATAACGGGGCAGGGGAAAACAATCCGCATAAACGTAAATACCGTCGGAACTATGGGACGAAGCGCTCAAGGTGTACGCATCCTCGATATTGAAAAACCCGATATTCTTATCGGCCTTGACGTTGTTGCCCGAGAAGAAGAGGAATAACATATGCATAAATTTGCGATTATGGGGCTCGGAACTTTCGGTATCAGGATGCTTGAAGAACTTTCAAAAATCGGCGCTGAAACCGTAATTATCGAACAGAATAAAGATATTCTTGACAAGTACAAAAATAAAGCGTATTCGGCATATGTGATTGAAGAGATAAACGAAACTTCACTAAGGAAGATCCTTCCCGCTAAAACGGATACGGTAATAGTTGATTTCAGCCGCAAAATCGAATTATCAATTATCGGTACGACTATTTTAAAAAATATCGGCATAAAAAATATTGTTACGCGAGCGCAATCGGATGAACACGGGCAGCTTTTAAAAACGGTAGGCGCCACGCAGGTTATTTATCCCGACAGTGAAGCCGCAAAACGGACAACGCCTATTTTAGCTTCCGAGCTTTTATTTAAATTTATGCCTATTTCCAAAGAATTGGCTCTTGCGGAAGTCGGTATAAATAAAAAATATATCGGCAAAAGTTTAATAGAAGCGGATTTACGTAAGAACTTGGGTGTAAACATTGTCGCTCGGCGTAAAAAAAGCTCGGAAGAATTCGTTTTTATGGATGACCCCGATTATATCTTTGAAGAAGATGACATTCTTTTGATTGTGGCTTCGGAAGAAAGCGTATACGCCTTCACCGAAGGTAAACCGGAGAATAAAAGCGGACTTGCCGCTTCCGTTTTTAAAAACCTGTTTTCAGGGAAATAATAATCCGTCGGTTCGGTGATGTCCGGATGCGAGCGCCTCGTTCCGCCTTATACGAACAACTCGTATCGGGCGTTACTAAATGCTCGTATCGCCTTATGCGAACGTCTCGCATCGCCTTATGCGAGCAGTTCGCATCGCTCCATGCGAGCAGTTCGTTCCGCCTTATGCGAGCGTCTTCGCCGATCAAAAACACTTCGTCTAAGCCGACGTGTATCTTTTTTACCGAAAAGACCGCGGTGATTTCGTCAATCAGCGCGAATAAAATCGGGTAGACGTTTTCATTGGACGGGCAGAGGCTGCGGCAGTAAATGCCCGCATTATGAGGGTAGCGCGTCGGCGTTTCGTCGAATTCGGGATAGGCTTTGAGCAAGGCGAACGTTTCGCCGCCCCACGACTGGTGTCCGAGGCAGTTTATTTCCGGGATGAGGTCGATTGAAAGGCGGCGGCACTCGGCGGCAAGCTCCCGCGCAACCGCTTCGGAAAGTCCGTGTTCGTCGGCAAGAAGCGGCACGCTTTTCCATTGATAGTTATAACCGATTTCGACAAAAAGCGTGTTGATTCCCCGTTTTTGCAATCGGGGCAGTTCTTTAAGCAGATTTGTGCCCGTCTTGTCGGAGTCGACGCTTGCATGAAAGGCAATGACGGCTTGGCGCGGCGCTTGCGGCTTTGCATTTGCGTGCAGCGCGGGACTGCAAAATGCCGACTGCACAAGCAGAACCGGCAAAAACAGAAATGAGCGTTTGATTTTCACGGTTGTTTTTTTGTGCGAGAAGAGACTCAGCGTTATTCCGGTTTTGCAATACATTCAACAACAGAATTAAACCATGGAGCATCAATGTCTTCTATTTTGCCTTTATCGCAAGCCTTTGCAATTTCCGGATCAATGGGCATTTTTGCAAGAACCGGAATACCGTATTCTAAGGCTATTTCATCAATACCGCTTTCTCCGAAAATATGATAATTTTTTCCGTTATCGGGACAAGTAAAGTACGAAAAGTTTTCAACCAAACCGATTATT
>CAUUAT010000007.1:0-35937 GCA_963543195.1 uncultured Treponema sp. | reverse complement strand
AAGAATCCTTGGAATTTTGAAGCGTGGAAACCCCAAAAAACCGGAAAATAAATTTAGGGCATCTAAAAACCGTGCCGGATATGCTTCGCATCCTTCGCAAATAAAGATGTCTTCATCAGCAAAGCTGATAACGAGCTTTTTATAAGTCATTGATATATAAAGACTTATGAAAGACATCGTACATTAAATTTAAGGAACCTCTAAAACTGAGGTTTTTAGAGGTTCCCATAAACAAAAAAACTGCATACTTTACGGGAACCGCTGCGGTATAAAACGGCCGACGTTGTTCCCGTTTTTTACCGTTTCCCCTCACTTTTAACAACCGATACTAGGGGTTTACACCGCCGAAATATGTCCGCATAAGAGGTTACGGACTATCAACATAGCACGATACGGAATGTCTTTACAAAAAATGCGGAATATCCGCACACGGCAATACGAGCTTCCCGTGCAAGACAGTGCACAAAATCTACATAAGACGATGCAGTATTTGTGTAAGCGGGCACACCCTCTCACGGAAATCAATTTTTACCCAACACGGCTAATAAATCGTGCGGGTTCATAAGAGCGCGGAACATAATGCCGTTCATCCGTCACGCCTTTGTTCGTCTCAAAAATGTTTTGACATGCGCGGTTGTTGCCCACGCATATATCTTCTTTACGCTTTACAAATCGTACAGGCTTCCCAAAATCACGATGATAACCGCATCTTTGATGCTGCAAAAATACTCGTCGTATTCTCGTTCCGTTTCAAGCATTTCAAGTGCATCTTCTAATTTTTCCCACCTCATGCATTCACCGTATCATTTTATCAGCTTTTTACATATAGAGTCTAAAAATTGATTTCCGTGTTCAAATTAGAAAAACTCTAGCAATTTTGTATAATTTTTGTTATGCTTTTTAGCATGAGTGATGAAGTAAAAGCTACCGTTAAAAAAGAAGAATCCTTTGACAAGTTGGATATACGGCTCGGCCAGATTATAAACGCCGAGCTTGAACCGTCAGCTCCGAAAAAGGCATATAAGTTAACAATAGACTTTGGGAAATTTGGAAAACGAGTCAGTGTCGGCCGATTTACTGTACATAATGCAAGCGAACTGAAAGGGAAAAAGGTCCTTGGCGTTCTTAATTTTGAACCGCGTAAAATAGGCGATACGATATCGGAGGTTCTTGTACTGGGAGTTCAATACCCTAAGGCAGAAAGCGGAGAAGCAACACCGATGATTCCCCTTGCAGACGCAAAAATCGGCGGGAAACTCTTTTAACACATACCTATTTTCTACTCAACATATCCCGACACAGAGCCTTCGGGGATGTTTCAAAAATTGATTTTCGTGATGATGCAATGCGGCTACTTGACTGTCCTATCAGCTATTCGTATACTGATCTCAAAACGCAAATCATACGGTCGGGCGCTATTCCGCATACCCCGATATGAATAGTGTAAGTGAAGGAAAAATATGTCAACACTACAAGAACGATCAAAAAAACTAAGCACTCTCAGGCACAGTACCGCTCACGTGATGGCTGAAGCGGTTAAAAATCTTTTTCCGGGCACAAAAGTTGCAATCGGTCCTGCGATCGATTACGGCTTTTATTACGACTTTGAACTTCCGCGCCCCATCACGCAGGAAGATTTACCCAAAATCGAAAAAGAAATGCGTAACATCTTAAGCTCCCGCTCAGCTTTTGAAAAAACGGTGATAACGCGCGAACAAGCTTTGCGGCTTTTTCACGATCAGCCTTTTAAAATAGAACTCATAAACGGACTTGCGGAAGACGAAGAAATCAGTATTTATAAATCGAATAATTTTACCGATTTATGCCGTGGTCCTCACGTAAAGTCAATGGCGGAAATTAACGCTCATGGCTTTAAGCTGATGAAAACCGCCGGAGCGTATTGGCGCGGTGATGAAACCCGCCCTATGCTGACGCGGATTTACGGCACCGCTTGGGAAAATCAAAACGATCTAAAAGAATATTTGGCTATGCTCAAAGATGCCGAAAAACGCGACCACCGCAAACTCGGCAAAGCGATGGGGATTTTTCACATTGACGAAGAAAATCCGGGTCAAATCTTTTGGCATCCCAAAGGCTGGACGCTGTATTTGACAATTCAAAAGTATATCCGGCAACGTTTGAAGGAAGACGGCTATTTTGAAGTAAATACACCGTTTGTAATGCCGCGTACGCTGTGGGAACGTTCAGGGCATTGGGCAAAGTATAAAGAAAATATGTTTATTACCGAAAGCGAAAAACGCCTTTTCGCCCTAAAGCCGATGAACTGTCCCGGTCACGTGGAGATTTTTAAACAGGGAATAAAAAGCTACCGCGACTTACCGCTGCGGCTTGCGGAATTCGGTTCGTGTACGAGAAACGAACCGTCCGGTTCTTTACACGGTATTATGCGGACACGCAGCTTTGTACAAGACGATGCACATATTTTCTGTACCGAAGAGCAAATTTCTTCCGAAGTTTCCAAGTTCTGTGCTCTCCTTAAGCGGATATACGCCGATTTCGGATTCGGTGAAGATAAAATTCTTGTAAAATTTTCCACACGTCCCGAACAAAGAATCGGAGATGACGCGACATGGGATAAAGCCGAAAAAGCTCTTGCCGATGCCTGTATCGCCGCTCATTTGGAATATGAAATTGCCGAAGGAGAAGGTGCCTTTTACGGTCCTAAGCTCGAATTCAAGTTGATAGACGCACTCGGCAGAGAGTGGCAATGCGGTACAATCCAAGTAGATTACCAGCTTCCGTCGGCTGAACGGCTTAATGCCGAATACATAGGCGATGATAACACAAAACATCACCCCGTAATGCTCCACCGCGCGGTAATAGGTTCTCTTGAACGCTTTATCGGCATTTTGATTGAAAACTGCGCGGGCGTTCTACCGCCATGGCTTGCCCCCATTCAAGCCGTCGTTATTCCCGTTGCACCGCCGTTTGCCGAATATGCCGATACGGTGAGAAAGGAGCTCGATACTATGGGCTTTCGGGTTATCGCGGATACGGGCACCGACCGCATGAACGCAAAAATTCGCAAATACCAAGAAGAAAAAGTAATGTATCAGCTTATTGTCGGACAACACGAAACGGATTCGCATTCCGTTGCAGTGCGGATGAGGAAAGGCGGACAAAAAATAATGACTGTAGAAGAATTCGGCAATTTTTTACAAGCTAAAATCGTTTCGTTTTCGCAGGATGCAGAATAACTCCGACTTGGACGATTAGTCCGTCCGAAAACCGTGATTTTGCACTGTCCCAAAGGTTAAAAATCGGCAAGAAAGCTTTCAGCTGAATGCCGGTTTTCCATCCCGAATCAAAAGTGTATTCTGTTTTGAATCTGAAAGAAGGGTAAAAAAATCTCCCGTTTTGCCAAAACCAGCGATTTATTTTTTGCAGCTCTTCTTTTGCCGTCAAACTGTCGAGGGAGCTTTTCTCATCGGCTCTTACACCCGGTTCAAGAGCACCGAAGCGGCTTAATAAGGCCAACCCGCCGCCGAAGGCGACCGTCCAGCTGTTTATATCAAAAGCCGCAAGTACCGGCATATCAAGCAAAAAAACGAAAGTAAGCGCAGTACGGTTTTCAGGTTCGCAGATATACGTCTTATTTACGGGGTCTCCGTTTTTATTTATTCCTGCAATCCATCCGTAGTGGAAAAACGAAAAATCCAGAGACGGTGCAAGGGTTAAATGCTTTAATACCCGATATTCACATTCGAATCCGATATTAAGGCTCAGTCCTGCAGGCGGATCAACCTTTCTTCCCGTCTTTGAAATAATAATTTCGCTTCCTAAATAAAATCCGAAAAGAGAAGCAGCATTTGTGTTGTCCGGCACCGGCTCTCGCGTCTGTTCCGCAGGCGGCAGTTCGACTGCCGCCTCTTGCGCATATGCACAGCTTAAGAGTGCTAAAATCAAACTAAAAACTGACGAGGTCAAATTTCGTTTATTCAAAATATTTTCCCAATTGCAAACCGATTTGATGTTGAATAAACTATGCATTGATAAGTTTATTTCGACCATTTTTCGAAAATTCGATTATTTTTACGGAATATCCCTTAAATCTTCAGCGTTGACCCAGCCTTTCTTTTGCTTGTTTTGAATATAATACCATACAACCTGATTCTCGTCTTCGTCGAGAACCGTCTTTTTGGAGGCTACGGCAACGGTATCGGCTTTAAGCATTCCGAGAAAGCGGGATTTACCTGCAACGGGAATGCTTAACAATTCTACGTCAACTCTCGCGACAACCTTCTGGTCTACCTTTTCGGTTTTGATTGTTTTTAAGAATTCTTCTTCTTGAATGATTATTTCGGCAAGATTTTGCAGAGCGGCAATATCATCGCTGTAGGCCGAATTCAGTTCTATGGCATTTTGAAAAAGCTCTGCACGGATCGTATCGTTGCGGGATTCCATTGCAATTTGCGCGAGTATCATCGCCTCGGTATTTAATTTGTCGAGTTCAAGACTTTCGCGTTTTATAAACTTATCTTTTACAAGCCATGAGGTTACCAGCTCGGGGCAATATGTCGCAATTTTTACAAACTTTTCGTTACCGGCGGGCATACTGTTTTTGTAAACCGCAACAATAAAATACTGCGGTATAATTTCATCCGTAGCCGCCGTAAAACTGTCCGACTTATACAAAACCGTGTCTTGCGCTGCGACAAAGGCCGCAACCGTTCCCGGTTCATAGCAATAATCCTGAATCCAATACTCTTTACCTTTTAAATTGATATGAAAAAAAGTGCGTTTTTGTCCGTCAGTAGCACGCTGTGCTTCTTTTTTTTCACCGAGATACACGGCGATATCTCCAAGCGAAGCTTCCGCACTCCACTTCATTTTACCGTCTTGGTTTTCTTGATAGAGTGGAGCCCTGTGCACATAAATAACGCCGGATTCTCCGCTTTCCGCATTTAAAGCGGAATCGCCGTGCTGCGACATGTCGGCTTTTTGATCCGTTTCATTGTCTGCAGCATTTTCAGCCGGCGGCGCGGTTCGGCCGTCTTTTTTTGTACATGCGCCCAAAATCATCGCCGCTGCAAAAAACATAAAAAGTATTTTTTTTAAAATCGACTTCTTCATAAAAACCTCTTTACAAATTATTCTAACTTTATCGCAATTATACCGTTTTTAAATTATTTTTCAATCCGCTGCGATTTTAGGAAACCGCCGATGAACGGATATCGCTTTACCGTTGTTTTTTAACAGTCTTAAAAAAATATTTTTTAAGGCTGCTCCAACAGAACTTGTGCGGAATGCCAACTCAGCGTTGCGCATTTAACGCGCGCAGGCATTGCTGCAAAATATTCCAAAATTTGCGCATCTCCCAATTTTTCTTTTTCCTCTTCGGCAACGTCTTTACCATTCATCATTTTAAAAAAAATTTGAACTTTTTCTTTTGCCTCTTCGACCGATTTTCCTTTGATCAGCTCAATCAGCATATTGGTAGACGCGGTTGAAACCGCACACCCCTTTCCTAAAAAAGATGCATCTTCGATTATTCCGTCTTTTTCCTTTACTAAAAGCGTTAAATCGTCGCCGCATGAAGGATTATGTCCGCGCTCAATTTTTATGTCGTCCGTAAGTTCTCTGCAATTTTCTTTTTTGCGCGAATACTCTAAAATTATTTGTTGATAAACGGTATCTATATTCGTCGAAGTTTCCATACATTTTCTCCTTTATTCTATAAATTTAAGGAACAGCAGTGAGCTTTGCTGATCGGGAATCTTTCAAAAATCCGATAAGTTTTTTTAAGATACCCTTTATTTTGAATTAAAAACCGCATTCACTTTTTTAAGCGCGGTTATCATAACATCAATATCTTCTTTTGTGTTAAAAATCGAAAAACTTGCACGGCAGCAGGAATTGATTCCGAGATAATTCATAAGCGGCTGTGTGCAATGGTGACCGCTTCTGACCATAACACCGAACTCGTTTAAAATATAAGCCGTATCATGCGAGTGGACATCTTTTACATTAAACGCAATTATACCCGCACGGTTTTTTGCCTCCGTATTGTACATTTCAATAAAACCGAGCTTTTTCAGCTCGGAAACGGCATACAAATCCAAGTCTGAAATTATTTTATCGATTTTTTCGTAACCGACCGATTCAACATATTCCATCGCATATTTCAAAGAAACGATTGCGGAACCGTCCATCGTGCCGCCTTCGTATTTATACGGAGCATCTTTAAATTTCGAATCCTGTTCCGAAACGAAATCTATCATATCACCGCCGTATAAAAAAGGCGGCATTTTTTTGAGCAATTCTTTTTTCCCGTAAAGTACGCCGACGCCGAAAGCCGAAAAAAGTTTATGTCCCGAAAAAGTTAAAAAATCACAGTCCGCTTCACCGACATTTTGCTTAAAGTGCGTAACCGATTGCGAGGCGTCTACAACGACAACCGCTCCTTTTTTATGCGCGAGCTTTATAACTTCGTTTATGGGGTTAACAACGCCCGTAGCATTTACGACGGCTGAAAGTGCAACGATTTTTGTTTTATCCGAAAGTTTTGCTTTAAAATCTTCCAAGTTCAAAGTTCCGTCTTTTTGCAAATAAATATATGTTAATTTTGCGGAAGTTTGTTTCGCGGCGAACTGCCATGTTACCAAATTGGCATGATGATTGGAAACCGCAAGCAAAATCTCATCGTCTTTTTTTAAAAAAGGAACTGCATAGCAATATGAAATTATGTTTAAGGCTTCAGTACAATTTTTTGTGAATACAATATCTTCACTGCTTTCCGCACCGATAAATGCCGCCACCTTTTTCCGTGTTTCCTCAATAAGCGTAGAAGACGCTATTGCCAGCGAATGAGAACCGCGACCCGCATTACCGTTTGAATGCGCAAAGTAATTTACAATTCCGTCAATAACCGCTTGCGGTCGCTGCGCTGTCGCCGCCGAATCCAAATAGTGAATATTCGGATTTCCTAAAAGAAGCGGAAAATCTTTTTTATACATTTATCGTAACTCCGATTAAATTGAATATTAAAAGCTGCAAATTAAATATGCATGCGCCGCATTTTATATAAAACAATATATTTTGTCCATAGAAGAATTACAAACCAACAGAAAATCGATTTTTGAAAAATTATATTATGCTTGAGCTTTATGCCGTTTTTAGAAAAAAATTACAGGGGTTATCAAATTTTTCCTAACACGTTAAGACGCGTTAAGTTTAAAAATCAGTAAACACGGCAAAAATAAACAAAATTATTAGCAAATAATATAAAATCATTAGACAATAGCAGGTTTTAGTAAATTTTCTAAATACCCGTAAAATAAAGAAATATAAAACAAACAATAAAAAAAGGCACTCATTTGAGTGCCTTTAAAAAAGATTAGCAGGGAGAGGACTTGAACCTCCGACCTCCGGGTTATGAGCCCGACGAGCTGCCAACTGCTCTACCCTGCGATGTGCGCATATCATAGCATATACGCTGCATTATGTCAATAGATTTCAAAATAAATAAAAAAGGATGATAAATTGTAAGAGGTATTACCAAAAAATAAATACGGTATGCGAAGCATTGCAGCATAGTGCGGACGGTTTCTTTGTCGTATTCCGTGGCTTCTTTCAACGCTTTGAATTATAGCGTTTGTGCCCTTGACTTTTCCCGATTATAATCTTAATATCGGGCACAGGTACCATAAGGAGAAACGTATGCGCGCAGTTGACATTATAATGAAAAAACGCGGATTTAAGGGGCAGACGCCTATTCAGCTCAGCCGTGAAGAAATTGAATATATCGTATCGGGATATGTAAAAGGCGAAATACCGGATTATCAAATTTCGGCATGGCTAATGGCTGTTTATTTTAACGGAATGACCTTTGAAGAAACGGCTGCCCTTACCGAAATTATGCTCCATTCGGGAAACGTAATGGATTTGTCGGGAATACCGGGTCCGTTTGTCGATAAGCACTCGACAGGCGGTGTCGGCGATAAACTTTCGCTGCCGCTTGCTCCCATAGCCGCCGCCAATGGGATAAAAGTTCCGATGATGAGCGGCAGAGCACTCGGTCATACCGGCGGAACTTTAGATAAACTTGAAGCCGTCACCGGCTACAGAACCGACCTTACCGCTGAAGAATTTAGAAATTTTATTTTAAAAACCGGCTTTGCAATGACGGGGCAAACCGAAGAAATTGTTCCTGCCGACAGATTGATGTATGCACTGCGCGATGTTACGGCAACCGTCGAATCAGTGCCGCTTATTACTTCCAGTATTCTTTCAAAAAAAGTTGCCGAAGGATCGCAAGCTCTCGTATTTGACGTAAAATGCGGCTCCGGCGCTTTTATGAAAACGATTGATGATGCGGAAGCGCTCGCGGTCAGCCTTACGGGAACCGCGAAAGCAATGGGAAAAAGAGCTGCCGCTTTTATTACGAATATGAATGAACCGCTGGGCAATACTGTCGGCAACTTTTTGGAAATTGAGGAAACGGCGGATATTTTAAAAGGCGAAGGCCCTGAAGACACAACTTTTCTTACGCTTAAACTTGCTTCCCATATGCTCGTTTTGGGAGGCAAAGCGGAAACCGAAGACGACGGTCTTGCGCTTGCAAAAACGGCGGTTTCTTCGGGTAAAGCATATGAACTTTTTATGCAAAACGTGGAATTGCAAGGCGGCAATGCCAAAACACTGGAGCGGGAAATGAAAAAAAGACGCAGCCGCTTTTCGGATACGCTTATTGCAGAAAAAGACGGCTATATCGAAAGCCTTAATGCGTTTGATGTCGGTCTTGCCGGCGTTCATTTAGGCGTCGGCAGAAATAAAACAACCGATTCTGTATGTCCCGACGCCGGTATGGAAATTCTAAAGCATGCAGGTGATACGGTAAAAAAAGGCGATGTTATTATGAATGTATACGGAAAAGATTCCGAGTGCATACCCGGCGCAATGCGGCTTTTACAACGGGCGGTAAAATATTCTTCTTCCGCGCCTGAAAAACAAGAATTGATTTTTAAAGTTATTACGCAGGACTGACGGCACGCTGATGAATTGGCAAAAAAAAGAAATAGGGCATCAACTGGTAAACGCAATCGTAAAAAAGTACGGCTGCGATCCTCTGACTGCAGCAATTTTAGTGAGACGCGGGATTATAAACGGAAAGGATATCCTGTTTTATCTTGAAGACGATATGCGCTATCTTTACAGTCCTTTTCTTTTTAAAAATATGGAAGACGCCGTTGATAGAATTTTGGATGCAAAAGAAGAGGGCGAAAAGGTTTTAATTTTCGGCGATCGCGATGTTGACGGAATAACGGGCACAACTTTATTATATGAAGCCCTAAAAGAGTGGGGAATAGATGCGTCATGGCAAATCCCGACAGGCGATGAAAGCTACGGACTTTCCGAAGAAGCTGTAAAAAAACATGCCGCCGCAGGAGGCACTTTAATTATCACCGTTGACTGCGGCATTTCCAATTTTAAAGAAATTGAAGCCGCCCGCGAACTCGGTATTGATGTAATAATTGTAGACCATCATCAGCCGCAGGAAAAAATTCCCAATGCCGCCGTTATTATAAATTCGAAGCTGCCTGGTTCGGGCTATCCGCACGGCAGCCTTTCAGGTTGTGCAACGGCATGGAAACTCATTACTGCCGTCCGATTCGGAATGCAGCCTTTTTATAAGCAGCAAATTTGTTTTTTGAATGTACGCCCCGTAAACGATGCATATGAAATTGAAGCGGTAAAACTGGTAAACACGGTTCAAACCGATAAAGTAAGCGAAACCGTCGTACCCGGAATGCTTTCGTTTTCCGAAACGCGACTCGGCACATTTTTATCCGGTCAGCAGATTTTCGTTTGGGATGCGCCGCTTCAAAAAAATCAGCTTAAAAAGATTTTCGGAAGCGGCGTTGAATTCAATTTTTTTGATTTCAGGATGGAAGTTACAAAACAGTTTCCGCAAATGGCGGAAATGAGTCTTTTGCGTTTAAAAGAATTTTCTACAATCGGAAAATACGGCGACGCACCGCAGTCCGAAATGGATACATTTGTAAATATCTTTATCACATTTCTTCAGCAAAGAAATAATTTTTACGGTACGCGCATCTCTTCCGAGATTCAGCTTGCAGCGCTTTCGACGCTTGCCGATTTAATGGATTTAACGGGCGAAAACAGAATTATTGTGCGGCAAGGCTTAAAAGAAATGAATAAAAGTCCCCGTTTGGGGCTTTCCGATTTGCTTGCAAGTCAAAAACTTTTGAGCGCACCTGTCGGGACGGAAAGCATTGCGTGGAACATTTCTCCGCTTATAAATGCCGCAGGCAGAATGGGAAGACCGGAAACCGCCATTGAACTTTTACTTGCACAAACTTCGCAGGAGCGTACAAAAAAAATACAAGATATTTTAAAAATGAATGAAGAACGCAAAGCGCTTGTATCGAGTGCTTGGGAAACGGCACTTCCGCTTGCCCATGAAAGTTTAAAAGAATATGACGAAAAACTTGCGGTAGTCGTAAGCGGTACGTTCCATCGCGGAATAACCGGAATTCTTTCAGGCAAACTTGCAGAGTATTTTAATGTTCCTGCAATAGCCGTTTGTTTAATGCCGGACGGAACCGCTGTGGCTTCTATGCGGTCGGCACGTGGGGTTCGCCTTTTGGATATCCTTGAACCGTACGCCGCGTTCTTTTCGGATTACGGCGGGCACGATTTTGCCGCCGGTTTCGGGATAGAGCAAAAAAAACTGCCTCAGTTTTTACAGGAACTTAAAAAATTTTGCCGTGTAATGCAGTTTGAAAATTTCGATCATGAGGAAACGGTGCATATCGACGCGGAACTTCCGCACCGATATTTAACGCCCGAATTATTACATGTAATCGACAAGTTCGAGCCGTACGGACAGGGATTCCCGCAGCTTGTTTTCAGTGCAAAAAAATTGAAATTGATAAACGCTGCCGTGATAGGAAAGGCGGAACCTCTGCACTTGCGGCTGACTTTGGATTGCGGTACATATAAATGGAATGCCGTTTATTGGAAAGCCGAGCCGAAACTCAACAAAGAATTTAAGACCGGCGATGTTGTGGACGCCGTATTTTCCGTTTCGCGGAATATTTTTAACGGTGCCGTAACGCCGCAATTTATAATTATCGATTTAAAGCGAAGCGCCGGATAGGATAAAGAAGAATGCCGAACAATTTTTTGCGGAGAACATTTTTTATCCGCATTTTTCTTGTTTTAGCGCAAGATATGCCTGCTGCCGTATGAAAAAAATAGTACTTGCCCCCGACTCGTTTAAAGGAACGATGAGCTCATCCCGCGTCTGTACCGTAATGGAGGCTGCCGTTAAAAAGGTTTTCCCCGAAGCTGTGGTCGTTTCAGTTCCCATTGCCGACGGAGGAGAGGGGTGTGTCGACGCTTTTTTATACGCAGTAGGCGGAACGAAAAAGACGCTGCCCGTTAAAAATCTTTTTTTTGAGGATATGTGCGGGTTTTACGGTATTGTAGGCAGCGCAGGAGCCTGCACCGAAAAAACTGCCGTCATTGAAACGGCATCGTGCACGGGGTTACCGCTTGCCGCTGGAAGGCTCAATCCGTTTATTACAACAACATATGGAGTGGGAATGCTTATTGCCGATGCATTAAAGAACGGCTGTAAAACGGTTATTGCCGGTTTAGGCGGTTCCGCGACGAATGACGGCGGCTGCGGCGCAGCCGCCGCATTAGGCGTTCGTTTTTTCGATGAATCGGATAATTGCTTTATTCCTACCGGCGGCACATTAAAAAAAATACGGCGCATCAGTACGGCGGATGTAAATCCGCTTTTAAAAAGTGCGAAGTTAATGGTATTGTGCGATGTCGATAACCCGCTGTATGGTGTAAACGGTGCCGCTTATGTTTTTGCGCCGCAAAAAGGTGCCAACGGTGCCGCCGTAAAAGAGCTCGACGAAGGCTTGCGTTTTTTGGCGGAAATTGTTAAACGTGATACGGGAAATGATTTTGCCGATTATCCGGGAGCGGGAGCTGCAGGCGGAATGGGATTCGGAATGCTCGGTTTTTTGGGAGCGGATTTAAAGGCGGGAACTGAAACCGTGTTGGATGCGGTACATTTTGATGAGCTTGTTAAAGGCGCAAACTACATATTTACCGGAGAAGGCTCATTGGACGACCAGAGCCTGCGCGGAAAAGCCGTTGTCGGTATTGCACGGCGAGCAAAAAAGCACGGAATTCCGGTTATTGCAGTTGTCGGAAACGCCGAAAACGGAACGGATGACATCTACAATATGGGCGTAACCGCCGTGTTCAGTATAAACCGCCGCGCCGTTCCGTTGAGCGAGGCGCGCAAAACGGCGGAAAGCGATTTGTTTTTTGTGATGAACAATATTTTGCGTCTTATGCGGATAAAAGAACTTGTGCTGTAAAAGCAGCCGCTATAAAAGGGGAAACCCGCTGTGTGAAGGGGCGAATCAAATCCGGCAAAACTTTTTAGAGGCGTCCGATTATCAAATACCTTACAAAAAACACAAAAAGCGAAGTAAAGCGCTTGATATGCGGGCGGTGCGGTTTTCTTTGTACAAGCGTATGCCGAAACGTTGACAATAATTATGTTTTATGCATACTATATCTTAAAGATGCGGAGCTTTATGTTATGTTCGGCTATTGCGATAAATACCATGACTGAAATTACGCAAAATATTATATTAGCGGTTAATGAACAGACGGCATAATTTTTTATCGGGGTTACTTGGGAGGATACAGTGAAAAACCGTAAAGCGGCGGTTTTATATAAAAATTATTTTGATACCGAAGCGGCGGCGTTCAACCGACGGATAGGGCTGCAATGGTTTGCGGCGGAAGACGAAGGCAGAACGGAAGACCCGACGGAATATAAAATCCGTAAAGCACGAGAAGAAGGTCGTGTTGCAAAAAGTCAGGATTTAAATGCAGCGCTTGTTGTTCTTCTTCCGGTAGTTGCGTTAATTATCTTAGGTCCTTATATTTTTACCTCGTTAATGCAGGTTATTTCCTTCTTTTTTGAGCGCTGTACGACGGAAAATCTTTTTAACGGTGCGTGGTTTATAACGTTCCTCATTTATTTATTTAAAACGGTTTTTCCCATTACCCTCATTGCAATGTTTTCAGGCATTGCCGGAAACATTATACAAAACAGAGGCTTTTTGTTTTCGGCAAAACCGATTCGCCCCGACTTTAAAAGAATAACGCCGAATTTCGCGCGTTTTTTTAAACGAGCACTTTTTTCTGCGGAAGGACTTTTTAATTTGGCGAAGTCCCTTTTTAAAGTTGTGATAATAGGTTTTATCGGTTACCTTGTAATACGTGCCAGTATTACGACAATGATTTCAACACTGCAAGCAGGTTTTGCGGATTCCGTTTTTTTTGTTGCAAAAACCGCTGCGAAAATTTTGGCGTTTGCCGCCGCCGCGTTACTTGCTTTGAGCGTGCCCGACTACATATTTCAGCGTAAACAATTTATGGATTCTTTAAAGATGTCCAAAACAGAAATTTCCGACGAATATAAAGAGTTGGAAGGGGATCCTCTGATAAAGGCACAAATAAATCGGCGGATGCAGGCAATTTTGCAAAAAACCGGAATAAAAAATGTGCCCGATGCGGATGTGGTTATTACAAACCCGACTCACTTTGCCGTTGCCCTGCAATGGAAGCCCGATGAGATGAGCGCCCCGATGGTTATCGCAAAAGGAGCGGATACCGCAGCACAGAATATAAAGCGAGTTGCGCGTGAACACGGAATTCCTTTGACGGAAAATGTACCGCTCGCCCGCGCTTTGTATGCGAATGTCGCTTTGGGACAGCTTGTGCCCGCCGAATATTACCAATCCCTTTCAATTATTTTTATGAAAGTGTATTCGCTGAAGGGAAAAAAGTGGCGGCGGAACGCCCGTTGATATGCTCTGTACGAAGCGGATAGGACGCGACCTATCATTATGCAAACAGGCTCCCTAAAAACGTCTCAAAAACCTCTTGCCTTTCTGCGCAAAGGGGTGTATACTCGCATTCATTATGACACAGACAGGGAGCATTCCCCCGGACAGCAAATCCGGAGGCAAGAAAACAAAATGAAAGAACAAAAACGCTTTTCACTACGGTTCAAGCTCATCATTATCTTCGGGCTCTTGGTTGCAGCGGCGTCGGCGGTTGAAATTTTGTTAGCCGTCCGTACTTCACAAAGAGCCGTTACCGAAAAAGTCGCGACGCATCTTATCGACAAAGCGAACGACACGGCGGAAATTATAGACGGAAGAATAGGCGCTTTTTTTCAACTTATCGAAGGGCTGTCCCGTATGCCGATTATTCGCGACGGCAACATCCCGTATTCGGAGAAAATGGCGTACCTTAACAGTGAAGCACGGTTTAATTCCGAATTGCAGGAATTATATATGCTGGATACGGACGGAATCCAGCACAATCCCGACGGAACGATGGAATCGTACGACGATGACGTATGGTTCAAAGGAGCGATGACAGGGAAAAACTGTACCGCCGAACCGGAGCTGGATGAAACAAGAAATAACCGGTTGTTCATTACCTTTGCCATTCCGGTATATGACGATGACAAACATATTATCGGCGTACTGGCAGCCGATGTCGATGGGCTTTGGCTTTCAGATCAAATCGACGACATCGTAGTCGGTCAAACCGGCTATTGCTATATACTCAATTCAAAGGGTACGGCCATAGCCCATAAAAATTCCGAAGCGGTAACGAAGCAACTCAATATGATTGAAAAAGCAAAAACGGACAAAACCCTCGCTTCTTTGGCCGCCTTTACACAGCACGCGCTTCATACGGATGAAAGGGAAGTAGGTTATTATACCTATAACGGGAAATCTTATATCGCTTCTTATGCAACGATAAAATCGACGGACTGGACGGTCGTTATCGCCGCTCCGAAGAACGAATTTATGGGCACGGTAACCGCTTTGCGTACTTCAATGATAATAATCGGCGTTGCCATTTTACTTTCCGCTCTCGTACTGGTGTACTTTGTCGCCCGCGCTGTCGTAAAGCCTATTCAGGTTGCCGTCACCGCGTTAAAAGACATTGCGCAAGGTGAAGGAGACTTAACGGTGCGCCTGCCCCTACACGGCAATGATGAGATTACCGATTTATCCGAATACTTTAACGAAACCATCGAGAAAATCGGCACATCGATTAAATCGGTCGGCACAAACTCAAGTACAATGGAAGAAATCGGCAATGAGCTTGCTTCCAATATGACGGAGACAGCGAGTGCCGTTAACCATATCAGCGCAAACATCGACAGCGTTAAACAGCAGGCTTTAACCCAAGCGGCCAGCGTTACCGAAACGGCGGCAACCATCGAAGAAATTGTCCGTACGATTAAGCAGCTGAATAACAGCATCGAAATGCAGGCGGCAAGCGTTGCTCAATCTTCGTCTTCCGTAGAACAAATGGTTGCCAACATCGCTTCCATGGGACAGACGCTCGGTAAAACGGATGAGGTGATAAAAGAGTTGACAACGGCAACCGGCGACGGCAAAGCGACGCTCGTAACGTCAAACAGCGTAACGCAAAAAATTGCAGAAGAATCAGGCAGCCTTATGGAAGCATCGAGCGTTATTCAGCATATCGCATCGCAGACAAACCTGCTTGCAATGAATGCCGCTATCGAAGCCGCCCATGCGGGAGAAGCGGGCAAGGGTTTTGCCGTCGTCGCCGACGAAATCCGAAAGCTCGCGGAAGATTCCGCAGCACAAGGTAAAACCATCACGACAACCCTTAAAACCTTATCGGGCGAAATCGAGACCCTCTCCGCCTCTTCCAAAACGGTAGAAGAGAAATTTAACGCCATTTTCTCACTGGCCGAACAGGTCAAAGACATGAGCGCACGGCTTACCGAGGCGATGCGCGAACAGGAAAGCGGCAACAAGGAAGTGCTGGTTGCCATCAAGAACATCAACATGGTAACGACGGAGGTACAAGCGGGCTCCGAGGAAATGCTGAAAGGCGGAGAAAGCGCTGCCGCCGAAATGCGGAAGCTCGACGACCTTACCCGTATTATCACCGACAGTATGAACGAGATGGCCGCAGGCGCCGTACAGATCAACAACGCCGTACAGGAAGTGAGTGAGATTACGCAGAAGAATAAGCGGAGCATTGAGAGCTTGGCGGAGGAGGTAAGTAAATTTAGAACATAATAATTTCAGATTTCATCGGTCAAGTTTAAGACTCCTCAAACATCTCCGATTTAACTTATTGACACTTTCCGCTTTTAGTAATACACTTGCTGCCTATGATGAATGGGAGGCCGAAATGGCAAAGAAAACGAAGGTTGTTCTAGGCGTAATAGGCTCGGATTGTCATGCCGTCGGGAATAAAATTTTGGATTATTCGTTAACCGAAGCGGGCTTTGACGTGGTTAATATAGGTGTTTTAAGTCCTCAGGAGGATTTTATAAATGCCGCTTTAGAAACCAATGCCGATGCAATTTTAGTTTCTTCTCTTTACGGGCAAGGCGAATTGGACTGTAAGGGGCTACGCGAAAAATGCGACGAAGCAGGCTTAAAAGGAATTAAGCTTTATGTAGGCGGAAATATTGTCGTCGGAAAGCAAGATTTTTCGGAAGTAAAAAAGAGGTTTGAAGCGATGGGGTTCGACCATGTTTATCCGCCCGGAACTCCTGTAGAAACGACAATCGGTGATTTGCATTCGGATTTTCCCGAAGGAACGCGGGCATAAATTAAAGTGAATTGTTACTTATTTGTCGATTTCGGAAGTACCAATACAAAAGTTACCCTTATCGATGCCGAAAAAGAAGAGATAGCCGGCACGGCAAAGGCGTACACGACAGTAGAAACTGACGTAATGATAGGCTACAAAAATGCAATGGAACTTTTGCACAAAAAAACGGGGACCGATTATACCGTAATAAAAAGTCTTGCCTGCTCCTCCGCTGCAGGCGGTTTAAAAATTATTGCAATCGGTCTTGTGCCCGAACTTACAAGCGAAGCTGCAAAACGGGCTGCTCTCGGAGCGGGGGCAAAGGTCATCCATACCTACAGCCATAATCTTAATAACGGCGAAGCCGAAGAAATTGTACGCTCAAATGCGGATATAATTTTATTGGCGGGCGGCACGGACGGCGGCGACAGCCGGTGTATAATACATAATGCAAAAATGCTTACGGATTACGGTGTAAAGATTCCCGTGGTCGTCGCGGGGAATAAGAGCGCAGAAGATGAGATCATTGCGGTTTTTAAAAATAAGGTCGAATACCGGATTGCCGAAAATGTAATGCCGAAAATAAACAAACTTAATGTTGAAAGTGCGCGCGAAACAATACGCGATATTTTTATGCACAACATTGTGCATGCAAAGGGTATGTCAAATGTAGAAAGCTCTATCGACAACATTCTTATGCCGACGCCTGCCGCAGTATTAAAAGCAGCTCAAGTTCTTTCAGAAGGAACGGACGAACAACATGGCTTGGGCGATTTGGTTATTATCGATATAGGCGGAGCGACTACCGATATTCACTCTGCAGCGGACGGAGACCCTACTCAGGGCTCGGTTTTTTTGTACGGACTTCCTGAAGCATTTTTAAAACGCACGGTTGAAGGGGACCTCGGAATGCGCTATTCGCTTCCTACCGTAGCCGAAGTTACAGGGCCGCATGGAATCCGCCATTACCTTCTGAAAGATTACGGGTTTAATATCGCGGAAGAAGTAAAAAAACGCAATGAACATACTGATTTTATTTCTCAAACCGAAAAAGATATGGCTTTTGATTGCGCCGTCGCAAAGGTGTGCGCCGATGTTTCTATGAGCCGTCATGCAGGGACGTTGACCCCTGTGTATACGGGTTGCGGCGCAAGTTTTCAACAAGAAGGAAAAGATTTAACGAAGCTGCCGTATATAATCGGCACCGGCGGCATTTTGGTTTATAACCCCAATTATGCGGATATTATGAAAGCCTGTTTATTCCGGCAAGACGACCCGTATAGTTTAAAACCCAAATCACCGAAATTCCTTTTGGATAAAGAGTATATTTTGTCGGCAATGGGGCTTTTGGCGACTGAAGATGCGGGAATGGCAATCCGCATTTTGAAAAAGTATTTAAGCGAGTGAAAAACCGTAACGGTTTTATTTTGTTAATCGATTCCTTTTCAGCGCATGCGGAATTATCAAGCATAGCAGTGCGGCAACATACGGAAATGATAATAAAATACCCGCAGGAATATCGAAGACGCCCTGCATAATATTTACCGCATATTCCGCAGAAGAAAACACTAAAACGGCTCCGGCACAAAGAAGCGGATTTTTATTTCCTAAAAAAACTGCGGCGAGCGCCGTCCAGCCTTTTCCGGCGCTGATGTTCGGCGTATAAGCGGCAAGACGGAAAACAAGAGTTGACCCGGCGCATGCCGAAAAAAAACCTGCAGCCGTCCATGAAAAAATCTTATATGCTTCATAATTTTTTCCTCGTGCAGTCAGCGCTTCGGGAGCTTCGCCGGAATATCTTAAACAAATTCCTTCGGATGTACATTTTAAAAACAAAGACAGCAGAACCGAAAAAAACACCGCCGTAAAAAACGGGAAAAAATTATTTATGGGAGTGAACGTTTGAGTTTGTGAAAATTCTTCAAATGAAATAATTCCCGGCTTCGATAAAAACAATTCCGATGCACACGGAACAAAACCTGCCGCAAAAAGATTTAGAGCAAGCCCCGTTAAAAAAGGATTCGATTTTGTTTTAAACGTAAATATCGCTAAAGCAAAAAGAATGAATGAAGTTAAGCCCGCCGCAAAAATAAATCCGAAAATTTGCGAACCCGTAATAATAGTGAATAATGTACAAAAAAAAGCGGAAAGAATAATGGCGCCTTCTATAAATACGGCAAGAACACCGGTGTATTCGGTAATAAGCGCACCGAGCACGGCAAATAAAAGCGGAGCGGAAATTTTAAGGACCGTAAAAATAAACTCTTTCATTTTATTTTCCTTATCTTAAACGCGAGAAAACGCTTATAAAAACCGAAACCGAAAAAATTTGCCGAAATAAAAAGAAAAACGGCAGCTTGCAAAAATATTGCAGTGTCGAAAAGTAAAGAGCCTGCCATTACCGCCGCATCCGATGCACTTTGTATCCAAGAATATAAAAAAGCGGCTGGGATAATTGCGGCGAAATTCTGTTTTGCAATTAAAGCAATTGCAAGTGCTGCCCAGCCCATTCCCGAAGAAAATTCCAAATGGCAAACATACCAAGTGCCCGTTATTGAAAAAAAACCGGTAAGTCCGTGCAGCCCCGAAGAGATTCCCATTCCCGCAAGGCCGGGTGCCGTTTGTGAAAAACCTGCAAACCTTGCAAATTCGGGAGCCTTACCGGAAACGTTTAGTCGGTAGCCGTATTTTGTTTTTGAGAAAAAGAAAATAAAAAATACGACAATTATAATTGCAAACACGGCGGAGGCATTTAACGAAGACGGCGGTAAAAAAAGTTTTAATTTAAATTCATTTGCTATTGAAGGCGTTGCCAATAGATTTCCTTGAGCGCCGCGGAACGGTCCGCTTATTAAATAATTTAAAACGGGAAGCAGAGTGCTTGAAAGTAAAAAGGAAGTTAAAAGTTCATTTATTGATAATTTGTTTTTTAAAATCCCGGAAATAATGCCGATAAAAAACGACGCGGCAAAAACAATAGACATTGAAACGGTAAATTGGACGAGGGGAGCGCATTGCCATTTATTTTGCAGCAATAATGAAGTTAAAAATCCGGCAAAATAAATTTGACCTTCACCGCCTAAATTAAAACATCCGCATTTAAATGCAAACAAGGCTCCGCATCCTGCAAATAAAAATAAACTTGTTTTGTTAAGCATATTTCCGAAATACCAAAGGGACGAAAACGGTTTAATAAAAAATTCAGACAAGGCTTCAAACGGATTTTTTGCAGCTGCCGTTATGAGAATAATTATGACCGATATTCCAAAGAGGAAAGCGGGAGTCGAATCCGCAATTTTTATTTTTTTCAATCTTCGTATCCTAAAAAATAAACGGAATCAAAATAATTTTTATATGATGACGTATCGAATTCTTTTGTTAAGATTACAATCGTCTTTCCGTTTTCTGCAAGTCTGCGCAATTTTGTCATTAGAATTTCGGCGCTTACCGTGTCCAAACCCCAAGCAGGTTCCGCTGCAATAATTATTTCAGGATTTTCGGCAAGACAGCGTGCTAAAATTATACGCTGTAATTGCCCGCCCGAAAGAGTTCCCGAAAGGCGTCCGGTATTTGCATTTATGTTTTCCGTTTTTAAAATATTTTCGGCAAACCTTGAAAACGTACGTGCACTAAAAAAAAACGTTTTTATATTATAACAATTTAAAATTTCTTCTATACTCAATAAGGAATTTGAAGCGCGGTAATTTCTGTTTGACGGAATAAAACCGATTTTATGTTTTAATAAAAGTGACGGTGTTATTTTTTTTAGCGGAATAACTGCAGCATTAAATGCGGTGTTTACCGAAATAAAATTATCGTACGGTTTTCGTTTCTTGAAAATTTCTTGTACAGTCATTCCGGAAATTATATCTTCCAAATGTTCCAAACCGCTGTCGGGAAATCCGATGACACCCGTAATTTTACCTTGCTCGGCTTGTAATTTAAAATGATTGATTGCAGGGCATACTTCCGTATTAAACGAAAATGAAACCGCAAAACCTGTCTTTGTTTTTTGATTTTGAGTTATTTTTTTATTTTGCGTATTTAAAAACGTTTTCTTTAAGAACATCCTTTCCTTTATAAAATTTTCGGCATTATTATTTTTAATCAGGTCAGAAGTTAAAAACGTTCCCTGGAGCTTTCCGTTTTTTAAAACCGAAATTTTATCTGCGACATTTACCGCATCGGTAACGTTGTGTGTAATTAAAATGATTCCGATGTTTTTATCTTTACACATTGTCTTTAACAACGCAAAAAAATGGGCACGCCTGTTTTTTGAAAATGCGGAAACAGGCTCATCTAAAATTAAAAATTCAGGGTTTCGGTAAAGCGCTGAAAACAGTGCAGTATAGAATTGTCCGTATGAGGAAAGATTCTTTACGCGTTCATTTAAATGTAATGCAATATTCCAAATCGACAGCAAATTTTTTATTTTTTGTTTTTCGGTATGAATATTTACAATTGAAAAAAAATTCTTTTTAGGGGCGCCCATTATTATATTTTCAAAAACGGTTGCATTTTCCGCAAGACGCGGCCGCTGGTGAACGATGGCTATTCCTGCATGCAAGGCTTCTTTAGGCGAATGGAAGGAATATGCTTTACCGCCGATTTTTATTACTCCGTCTGTAGGAGGGATAAGTCCCGAAAGAATATTTACAAGTGTGGATTTTCCCGCTCCGTTTTCTCCAAGCAGTGCATGAATTTCCGAAGTAAAGAATGTAACGGTAACTCCGCTTAATGCGGCATTTGTAAAAACCTCTCCGGTATTTTTATTTTCCGTTTTGTATGCTTTGTAAATGCCGCTTAATTCCGCCGTATTATTTTTTTTCAATTATGATATCCGGTTTTATTGAAAGATTTAAAGAGCCGTCCATAATTTTTTTTATCAGAATTTCCTGCTTGTTCCTTATTTCTTCGGGAACCGTTTCAAGATAAACAGGATCGTCCGAAATAAAATTGACATATCCGTCTTTAATTCCTAAAGTGTCTGCCGCACCTTCATGTAATGTTCCGTTAATGAAATTAAGCGTTTGCTCGTAAGCCAATTTTTTTTGTTTCATTTCAGAACTTGAAATTACATAACCTTTTGCTTTTGCATATCCGTTATCGTCAAACCATGAAACATAAAATCCGCATTCTTTTGCAGCGGCAAGTACACCTTGATTCGCACCGCCTGCAATCGGCATAATAACGTCTACACCGCTTTTAAACATTGCGCGGGCAAGTTCCGCTCCTTTGGATGCGTCGTACCAATTACCCACAATTCTAAAGTCAACCGTGAAATCATTGTCGGCGGCTTTTGCTCCTTCAAGAAAAGCGGGTGCTATAATGTTAAGCATCGCCGGATATTCTTGTCCGGCGATAAGTCCGAGTTTTTTTTCGGCGTTTGCATATTTCATTCCGCTTGTGCTTACAAGTGCCGAAATATATCCGGCGACAAATGCCTGTTCCCGTTGATTATAGCGGAAGGTTGTTATCATCGCGTTATCTTTTGCGTATGCGTCTAAAATTAAAAATTTTTGATTCGGAAACTGTTTTGAGACGGAGTCGGCAATTTCAGGCAGTGACGGGTTGGATGAGACAATTAAATCGTATTTTCCGTCTACTGCAAGCGACATCAGTTTTGTCCCCCATTCGGCTTGGTTTGTACCTGCTTCCAAAATTTTAACCGTAACATTTTTTCCGTCCGTTTTTGCAAAAGCCGCCGCTTCTTCAATGCCGGAGGCAAGCATTTCATATACGGGACTGCCGGCTCGGACACCCGGTATAAAAACCGCAATATTGATTTCGGTTTTTGTGCTTTCCGTTTTCACGCACGAATAAAAACTGAAAATAAAAATGAAAGATAAAATAAGATATGCTGATTTTTTCATAGTCGGCATTATAACAAAAATGAGCTATTTACGCTAGAGGAAATTCGACAGAGGAAATTTTAAAAACCGGCGATTAAATTACAATCCGTTTCCATTGGCGGAGTTTAATGACCGATAAGCGATATGTTTGACCCGAACCATTTTTTTGACGTAGCTTCAAAAAAATCGGTTTTTGCCATATCGTTAAACACTAATTCAATTGCATTTTTAAGAGCCGTATCACCGAGTCGGAATGCAACCACATATTCGTCGGATAAAAGTGCATCGGGAATTACTCTGTACGGTCTTTGCGAATTTGTAATAAGCGAATTTACAATAAGAATGTCGTGAACAACGCCGTCTATTTCACCATGTTCAAGAGCAAGCAAGGCGTCGTACGTCGTAGGAAAAGAAACAATCGCCGGCATACTGCCGTATTTACTTGCCATATTTTCCAGCGCCGCGCGCATTATTGTTCCCGATTGTACTCCTATTTTTTTATCTTTTAAATCTTCAAGCGTTGTATACGGACTGTTATCCATTACCGTAACTATGGTAGCCGTTCGTATATACGGAATTGAAAGCGTATATGTTTTTGCTCTGTCGGGCGTGTATGAAAAACAGCTCCATATGCAGTCGATTTCTCCCGTTTTTAAAAGAACGTCTTTTTGCGCAAAATTTATATCTTTGAATACCGGCTTTACGCCCAATCGGGAGCACAGCTCGGTTATGACATCAATGTCGTAACCGATAAACGTTTGCGAAAAAACGTTTATTTGACAAAAAGGCGGAGCGTTGGATTCAAGCCCGATTACAAATTCTTTTTTTAAAAGAATTTTTGCAAGTGAAATGTCATATTTTTTTTTCTTTTGTCTTACCGCTTTGGGAGAACACGAAACGGTATATAAAACCGCGGTGAGCAGTATAATTCCGAAAATAACCGCTTTGCAATTTTTATAATTTTTCATAAGATGGCTCCATAAGTTTATTTTACCGCCCGATAATTATTCCGTTTGCGCCGAACCATTTCCGCGATATTTTTTCAAGAACGTCTGTTTTGTCAAGCTCGATAAGAACCGTTTCAATTTCTCTTTTTAAAGACACAGCTCCTTTTTTAAAAGCGTATACGTAAGAGTCGGAGGCAAGGCACATTTCCAATATTCTATATGTATCCGGTTCCTGTTGCATTACGTAGGCAATAACGCATAAATCGGTTATACAGGCGTCTATACCCCGTGTTTTTAAATCAGAAAGTATATGAGTTTGCTCGCTATATTGCTTAATTTTTCCCACATTATTTTTTAGGTATTTATCTACAATGTCCATCCCGAACGTTCCGGATTGCCCACCGATAATTTTTCCGTTTAAATCTTCAAGAGTTTTAATTGTTTCATCTGCCCGTACGACGATGACTTGCGCATTTTTAAAATACGGTTTTGTTAGTTCATATACTTTTTCGCGTTCGGGAGTAATTGAAAAGCCGCTTGCGACGCAGTCTATTTTATCGTCATTTAAAAGGTCGAATTTATCGCCCCAGTCAATTTTGATAAATTCAATTTCGATTCCCATATAATCCGTAACTGCCGACAATATATCAAGGTCAAATCCTTCCAGGTTACCTTTGCTGCCGGAAAAACAGAGCGGCGGAAAACCCGGATGAACGCCGACTCGCAGTTTTCCCGCGACAAGAACTTTTGCCAAAGACGTGTCATCGGTAAGAAATTTTTTATAGGTTTCATCTTTTCGGCATGAAGCAAAAAGTACAATGAGAAAACAAGTTAAAATAAGTTTTTTTATTTTCATTTATTCCCTGCAACGGATAGTATAAAAGTACTATACCATACAATCGGTAAATTGTAAAGCGGATTTTTTCTCTCTCAAACGGAACAGGTAATACCTCTGTGCTTCTTGAGCCTTGACTTTGCCGTCTCACGACTTGAGCGGTATAAAACATTTTAAATCGGTTTTATAATTCTTCGGTTAAAACTACATCAACGGGATAATCGAATTCTTCCATCGGAATGGTGCCGGCAATACTTCTATCGCCGGCAATTTGTCCCGAAAAACAGACACCGGCAAGGGTAACCGAAGACCTCTTTACGGATTGAAACAGTGTTTTAAAAAAGCGGTCGTAAAAACCGCCGCCTCTCCCGAGCCGGGAGCCGTCTTTGCCGAATGCTCTGCCCGGAACTAAAATTACCAGCGGTAACATATCCTTTATTTTTGAAAAACCGGAATCCGGCGAAAAAAGGGTTTCGGCTTTTTCAGACGGTTCCAAAATTCCGAAATGACCTTTGCTTACGGAGTCAATATTCCCGTTTGTAAAATTCACTTTTTTAAACATTAAATCTTTTCCGGCAACAATCGGAAGGCCTATGGTTTTTCCGCAAGCGGCAGCTTCACGCAATAAACCGAGCGTCGGAAATTCGAGAGGCAGCGGATAATATGCAAATACCGTTTTCGCCTTTTCATAACCGGGAATCTTATGTAAAAATTGTCTACAATATTCACCGTCTTTTTGCAGTTTTTCGGCTTTTTGAATAATATGGCTTCCTTGCTCGCTTAAAAGATATTTTTTTACTGCCGCACGTATTTCCGATTTTTTATTCATGACACATCCTTATAATTTTGGGCAAGCACGATATTATTTTTTTATGCCGACCGCTTTTTCCGCTAGCCGGTATTCAAAAAAGCCGGGATTTTCTATTGCCAAAACTTCATTGTAGCATTTTTGTGCAAGTGCTTCCTTATTCGTTAAGGTGTAAAATTCTGCAATATAAAAAAACAGGCGACCTTTTTTCACCAAATCTTTTTCGTTATATGCGCGGTTAATAAGGTCGCTGTCACCGGTAAAATCGACGAAAAGGCGACAAATAAAGTATTCGTTTTCGTTTTTGCTGCGGTCAATCGTCTTTAAATAATTTTGCATAAATGTTTTCGATTCTTGTTTTTTATTTAATTTATACGAGCAGATAGCGGCAAGGAGTGCATATTGATAATTTGAAGGTGCTTTTACAAGCGCTTTTATAAAAGCCGTCCGCGCATTTTGCCAATCTTCTTTTTCAAGAAAAAGGATTCCGGCTCCTTCAAGTGCAAAATAATATGCGGGATATAAATTACACACTTTTATATAATCGCTTAGCGCTTCTTCTTTATTGCCCAGTTCATCGTTTAAACCCGCCCGGTAAATGTAGGCGAGGTACGAGTCGGGATCCAGATTTATGACGTTGGTATATGCGGCGAGCGCCTCTTTTTTCTTTCCTATTTGCATATTGTAAGAACCTAAGTCCATCCAATGACTCGGGATTTTCGGATCGATTGACGCGGCTTTGTGTATATCGTTTAGGGCTTCGTACATTCTATCCGTTTCGGCTTTGACCCGCGCAAGCTCCGCAAGGGCAATACTGTTTTCGGGCTGCTGTTTTAACACTTCGTTTAAATTGAGTTCCGCTTGCTCCAATTTGTTTTGCATATAATTTATTCGCGCAAGACCGATGAGAGCTTCGGTATTTTTCGGATTTGACTTATATGCCTTTATGAATTTTTTCCGTGCATCGTTGTATTTTTTATTTCCGTATAAATCAAATCCCTGCTCGGTTAAAGCGCGGGAATCTTCGGAATTTTTCGCCAAAATTTTGTTTAAATACATATTTTTTTTTGCAGGGTTATTTTCGGCTTGAGCAAGCATTGCTTGAGCGAATAAAATATCCGCATTTTCAGGATATTCCGTTTCTAAAACCGAAGCGTAATCAGATGCCTCTCTTGTTTTATTCGCTGAAATTAAAATTGAAAGTTTTAAAATTTTTATTTGAACATCGGAGGCAAGCGGTTCTTTCAGGTTTTCAAAAAGTGCAAGCGCCGCTTCATAATCTCCGTTTTTTAAATTACCGTAAAGTGTGCCGGCAAATTCTTCTTTAGGCGTTTTTCCGGTTTGTGTCCGGCTCGATTTATTTTCTGCTTTATTTACCGTTCTGCATGAAAATAAAAAAAGAATAAGCCCTGAAAGGAAGAAGTAAATAAAAGTTTTTCTTATTTTTTTCATTATAGCTCCTCAAGGCGAGAAAACGCCTTTTTTGAATTTTCCCCTTTTTTTACGTACTATTGCAATTATTCCCTCGTTTATATAAACTACGCTCTTATGAAACATAAGTCAAGCAGAATAGTTGCATTAACCGCATTATACATATCCATTATTTTCGGCATTTTTGTTATCCAGTTTACCGTCGGAAAGACGTTTTCTTATACAATCGGGGCGATGTCCGTTTCGGGAAGACACGAAGTTAAGGATGACGGCAATACGGAACCTCTTTTACCGCTGCATATTATTGCGAACGGTTTGGATTTTTATATAACCGAGCAAAGCCCCATACTTGCCGAAGCAAAAGAGGGCGTAAAGCTGCCCATTAAGGTTGTGTCATACAAAAAGACGGAAGATTCTTTTTGCGTAGAATGTTCGGACGGCGTTTCGATTTTGTTTACGGCTTATTCTGCCGGCGGCAGTGATGCGGTAAAAATCAGTGCGGTAATGCCGGTTGAAACCGTAAACATTTATTTTCCGTGGAAACTTACGCATACCGCCCGTCTTGAACGGCATGACAATAAAATTTTTTTACGGTATAGAAAAAACCGCTATGTTTTTAAAGGCGGCTACGGTTTTGAAAATTCAAATGAAGAAGATTCCGAATTCCCGCATCTTGTTCTTTCAATCGAAAAACCGACAGCTTTTTATGAGCCGTATATTCAATCTCAAAATTTGGCGTTTGAAAATATTCCCGATATGGTTTTTGCAAGCGATGAAACGTATACACGGACTAAGTCCGCCTTTCGCGACAGAGCTTTAGCATATTTGGAAAATTCGATACTCTCCAAAAACTACGGCGAAGATATTGTAACCGCATACATGGCGGAAATGGCTTCACGCGGGCAATACCGGAAGGCGGTGCAAGTTGCCGGACAAAATGCTCTTTCCGGGAAAAACCGGACATATAAATCCTGTACATTTTTCGATAATCTTATTCAAAATGAAAAGAGTCTCGCCGCACATGATAGAGAAAAACTGAACGCAATAGCAGCACAGAATTCAGTTTCGGTTTTCGGTATAAGAGCTCTTATCCCGTACTTGGTCAATCACTCGCGGACGGACCTTTTTCAAGCATTGCAAAAAATCGTGTCAAATGCGACATCTGAAGATTTGGATGCATATACGGCGGCAGGAGTCTTGGAAGCCGCGATGGATTATTCGCTTTTTTTCCCGAACAGCAGCAATATTTTTGCCGAAAGTGCGGAAATGTGCGAAGCGGTTTTAAAAGATGCGTTTTTTACCGTCGATGAAGGCTTGTTTGTTTCTTCGGATAAGGCGCATGTCGACACCGGAAAAACGCTGGAAATTGCGGGCATTTTAATGCGCTACGGAAAAGAAAATCCCGAGAAGCGTACATGGAAGTTTGCGGGACAAATGCTGTATTCTTCAATACTTTCGTATGCGGGGGAATCCGCCGGTTTGCCTGCTTATTTTGATATTCAAAGCGGGAAAGCGGCAAAATTGGGCTTAATGGCAAACGATACCGTCATTTTGCATGCCGATACATTATATCCTGCAGCGATAACCGATAATACGGCTTTCCCACACGAAGAATCGCTTGCTCTACAATCGGAACACGGAATATGGGCGTGGTCGTCGGCGCATTCGATTAAGGTTATTCAAAATACGGCGAAAATATTTGCTTTTAGAGTTGAATTTAAAACGGAAGATATTCACTACCTTATAGTGCGCGGAATAAGACCGTTTTATCGAATTCAAATACACGGAATAGATTTCAGAAGCGATCAGCGCTTTGAAATTTATAATTCATCTGGGTATGTCTACGACGAACGATCGGGTACGCTTTTGCTGAAATTGAAACACAAAAACGATTTTGAAGATATTGTTTTATTTTTAGGTCGTCCGCCAGCGCCGGCTCCCGTTCCGGTACCGCAGTCCACCGTTTCGGAAGACGGCGAAACGGAAAATGCCGAGAGTGAAACGGTGCCCGCTGCAACCGAAGACACTTCTTCAAGCGAAAGCGGTGAAGATAATTCGGAAGAAAACGAGTAAAAGAAATAGCAGGGCATCTGCAAAAAACTCGGTTAGTTTTTTAGAGGTTCCCGGCAGTATTACCCGTTTAAAAAAAACGGAAAGACATCTGTAAAAGACTTGTCGGATTTGCTGCGTATCCTTTGCAAATAAAAATTAAGGAAAATCGGTAAGCTTCGTGTACCCGGTAAACGGAGCCTACCTTCAAAAAATAAAGGTTTTAGAGGTCTCCGGAAAAATTATGATCGAAAAAAATTGGCGCGAGTGTTCCGCAAAGCAAACGGCTGAGTGCGGCTTACCCGTTTTAATTTCCCCCGCTTTTAAAAAATTGATTGAAGAAGCGGAGGCCGAATCGACGCTGAATCTGGCGCGGCTCAAAGATGCGGACGCCTTGCGCCTACAAGTTGAGTTTTCGGAAAAAGAAAAAAATAGTGCCCCATATGAAAGCGCAGATCCGCTCGGCGAAAAAAACTACTGCGTTACGCCGTATCTTGTTCATCAATATGAAAACAGAGTTTTGCTTTTAACTACCGGAAAATGCTTTTCATATTGCCGTTATTGTTTTAGGCGCGGCTTCACGGCGCGAAACCATGGGTTTATAACCGGAAATGAGACGGATGCCGTTTGCCGGTATATCAGGGAAAATCCGCACGTTACGGAAATTTTGGTTTCAGGCGGCGACCCTTTAACGGGCGGCTTTGCGAATGTGGAAGCTCTTTTATGTGCTTTAAGAGCCGTAAAACAAAATCTGATAATTCGTTTATGTACGCGTGCGCCTATTTTTGCACCAGAGCTTTTTACTCCGCAAGTTTTAAAGCTTTTACAAAAAAGCCGCCCGCTTTGGTTGATTCCGCACATAAACCATCCGGCGGAATTGGGAGTTGAGCAAAAACGGGCGCTAACTGCTTGCATCGATTCCGGCATTCCTATTCAAAGTCAAACGGTTCTTTTAAAAGGAGTAAACGATGATGAAGAAACCTTGGTTGTACTTTTTCATACACTTACGTGTATGGGAATAAAACCGGGGTATCTTTTTCAACTTGATGCCGCCGCAGGAACCTCACATTTCCGTGTGCCGCTAAAAGATGCATTGAATTTATGGAAATTGCTTGAAAAACGCCTGTCGGGCTTGTCCCGGCCTCAATTTGCAGCGGATTTACCCGGCGGCGGCGGTAAATTCCCTCTGTCAGCGCTTGTTACGGCAGAAAAAATAATAGAAAAAGAAAATGCATCTTCTTTTTCTGCCGTCGGTATAGACGGACTTACGCATAAATATGCACAATAATATATAAAAATTCATACACTGTCTTATTTTTTTATAAAATCATAAATTTGCTGAAAACCATTATCTCTAATTTGATTGAAACCGTTTTGAATAAAAAGATAAATTGGAGATAAATAAACCTCCGTATGTGCATAAAATTTGGCACGTATATTGCTCTTGTATTTTCATAAGGAGACTGAAATGACAGACGATGTTTTATTGCAATACATAAAAGACGTAAAAAAATATCCGCTTTTAAGCGCCGAAGAAGAAATCAGTTTAGCGGAGGCTGCACAGCGCGGTAACCGCGAAGCCGCCGAAAAGCTTATAACGTCAAACCTCAGGCTGGTTATAAAGATAGCAAAAAAATACAGCACAAACTATTCTCAAATTTTGGAATTAATTCAAGAAGGAAATATCGGATTAATGAAAGCCGTCAAAAAATTTTCAAAGTCGTTTAATGTGCGTTTTTCTTCTTATGCCGCATTGTGGATAAAACAGAATTTTTCCCGATATTTAAATTCTTCATGCAAAATGATAAAACTACCCATCCGCAAAGAATTTCTTATACGGAAATTGCGGCATGAGGAAGAAAAATATATGATGGCGCACGGAGCGAAACCCTCTTGCAGTGAACTTGCAAAAATACTGAACGAAACCGAAAAAGACATTGATTTATTAAAAAAACTGAATGAATATGATATGCGCAGTCTTGATGCACCGATGAAAGATGATAATCGATTTTGCATGTACGATGTTATTGAAAGCAATACTTATAATCCTGAAGAAACTGTGATAGATGCGGAATTTAAAAGTCAGCTTGATAAATGTCTGCAAGTGCTAAATACTAAAGAACAGGACATTGTAAAAAACCGGTATGGCTTGGACGGAATAAAGAAACGAACCTCACTTGCTGCATTGGGAAAACGGTATTCCATCTCTGCAGAATCGGTGCGACAAACGCAGCTGCGCGCTTTACGAAAACTCCAAACTCAAAAAAATGCAATTCGCTCGATAGCGGTTTAGGGTAAGAAAATATTTCCTTAGTTAAGTAAAATATACTGTTTTAGGCGGCATTTTTTTTGAAAATATACCGGACGCAAGACTTGGGTGTATTATACGCCGAGCCCTGTGTCCGATTTTTTATATTAAGGGTGCTTATTTCGTTTCCTTAATAATTTTGATTTTGTGAGCTATAGTAACGCCGGTAACGATATCAAAGGAGTTATAATGCCTGTTGATTTTTTAGTATGTACATGTCAATGCAAAATTTGGAATGACATTCCCAATACAAAAGATAGAAGCCGCACTCGTTTTAAATGTACGCGCTGCGGCAGACGTGTAAGACTTGTAAGCTGTAAACACTGCGGGGCAAAAGATTCTTGGGAAGTTACAAAAGGAATAAGCAAAAAATCGGGAATGCGTCCGGTTTATCGCTTTAAGTGCAAATCCTGCGGGAGCGAATTAGGCATTTTTCTTGATGCGTATGCGGAATCGGTATTAACTAAATAAGGGAACCTCTAAAAATTTCAATTTTTAAAGGCAAGCTTTGCGGGAGCGGTAATCGTTTCTTGTATTCTTTTCAAGTTTTTGTTACAATTGAACTATGAACAATCTTAAGCAAATTACGGATTTTATTGAAAGTCAAAAAAACGGTATAATTGATTTGGAACGGCTTTTAACTTCGATTCCGGCGATGGCTCCCGAATCGGGCGGTGAAGGCGAAATAAAAAAATGCGAAGCACTGGAAAAATATTTACGAAAATCGGGCTTTACCGATTTTCAAAGATTCGATGCACCGGATTCTCGAGTTCCTTCAGGTATTCGGCCTAATTTGGTCGTTACGATTCCAGGCAAAAATGAAAACGAGCGCCTCTGGATTATGAGCCATCTTGACGTTGTTCCGCCCGGCGATTTGGCGAAATGGGATAACGATCCGTGGACGGTTATCGAAAAAGACGGAAAAATTATCGGCAGAGGAGTCGAAGATAATCAACAGGGACTTGTGTCTTCCGTATTTGCCGCACTCGGTTTTGTTAAGCTCGGCATTAAACCGGAGCGTACCGTTAAACTTCTTTTTGTTGCCGATGAAGAAGTTGGTTCGCAATACGGTATTTTGTATCTCCTTAAAAAACATAACCTGTTTACAAAAGATGATTTAATTCTTGTGCCGGACGGCGGCGATTCGGACGGACTGCATATTGAAATTGCCGAAAAAACGACACTTTGGGTTAAAGTAACGACAAAAGGCGTGCAAACTCACGCTTCAATGCCCGGCAGCGGAAAAAACGCTTTTGTCGCCGCATCCGATTTGGTTTTACGCATAAGCGATTTGGAAAATGTTTTTAATAAAAAGGATCCGCTTTTTTCGCCCGACTATTCGACTTTCCAGCCGACAAAAAAAGAAGCGAATGTACCGAATATAAATACAATTCCGGGTGACGATGTTTTTTATGTAGATTGCAGAATTCTGCCGTTATATAATGCCGAATTAATTATTGCCGAGATGAAAAAACGCGCCGCCGATGTTGAAAAAAAATACGGTGTTTCGATTAAACTTGAATACGATGCACCTGAATACTCACCGGCGACCCCTGCCGATGCAAAAATAGTAAAAGCACTTTCAGCTGCAATTAAAGAAATTACCGGTGCAGAAACTTCCGTAATAGGAATAGGCGGCGGTACGGTTGCCGCTTGTTTGCGGAGCAACGGATTTAATGCTGTCGTTTGGAGCACGCTGGATGATACGTGTCATCAGCCTAATGAATATGCGGTTATACATAATATCGTAAAAGATGCAAAAATTATGGCGGCAATGATGTACGGAGTATAAGTAAATATTTTTAGAGGTTTCCATAAATCGCATTTTCGCCGTTAACCGCAGCTTTTTTGTACAATGCGCAACCGCTTTATAGAAGAAAAAGATACGGCAAATAAAAAACGGCAGCAGGTTAAAAATACGTTTTCCGCTTGTCAGCCTGCTGCCGCCTTATCTATGCACTACCGTTATTTTGCGAGTGCCGCTATGCCGTCAATATTTTCATCATTTGAAATAAGTTCCAAAGCTTTCATAATATCTTCATAAAGGATTCGGTCTTCGGTAACCTTTGTTATGTGTTTGCGTATCAGCTTCATCATTTCACCGGTGCCTTTACCGTATTTCTTTATTCCGCGTAAATCGCATGCCTGTGCAGCGACAAGCCATTCAATCGCAAGTACGTGACGGACATTCTTTATTATTTCCGTCAGTTTACGCGCTGCGGTTGTGCCCATACTTACATGGTCCTCTTTATTTCCGGAAGATGTAATTGAGTCGACACTTGCAGGATGCGCCAGCACCTTATTCTCGGAAACAAGGCACGCCGCCGTATATTGCGGAATCATAAAACCGGAATTAACACCGCCGTTTTCAATTAAGAATGCGGGAAGTCCGCCGCTAAGCTGCGGGTTTACCATGCGTTCGATTCGACGCTCGCTTATATTTGCAAGTTCGCTGACTGCAATGCCGAGAAAATCCATATTGATTGCAATAGGCTGCCCATGGAAATTTCCGCCTGAAATTACATCATGATTATCGGGGAATACAAGCGGATTATCCGTTACCGAGTTGATTTCTATTTCCAGCACTTTCCGCACATGTGCTATTGCATCCGCGCTTGCGCCGTGAACTTGCGGCACGCAGCGGAGTGTATACGGATCCTGCACGTCGTTTTCTCTTGTGTTTACGGAAGAACTGCCTGAAAGCATTTTTAAGATAAACTGGGCAGTGTCGATTTGCCCCTGATGCGGACGCGACTTATGAATGCGGGGATCTAAAGCCGCCGTAATTCCTCTGAAAGCCTCAAAAACTAAAGATGCTCCCATGTTTGCGGTTTTTAAAAGCTGTTCCGCATCATGCAGTGCTAAAGCGCCGATACCGGACATTACAGGTGTTCCGTTTATGATACCAAGCCCGTCCTTTCCTGAAAGAACGACGGGTTTTAACCCCGCTTTTTCCAGCGCCTCTTTTCCGCTGATGAGTTTACCGTTGTAATACGCCTTTCCTTCTCCGATCATAACAAGAGCAATATGGGCGAGGTTTGCCAAGTCGCCGCTTGATCCGAGAGAACCTTTTTCGGGTACGAACGGCGTTACGCCTTTGTTCAGCATATCCGCAATAATTTCCGGAACGGCCGGCGTTACTCCGGAAATACCGCTTGCATGCGTGTTAAGGCGCAAAAGCATAATTGCACGAACAATATCTTCGGGAAACGGATTACCAACGCCGCAGGCGTGGCTTAAGATCAAATTACGTTGTAAGGCTCCGTTTTGGTCTTTAGTGATGGTAACGGTGGAAAGCTCTCCGAAACCGGTAGAAATACCGTATGTCGGTTTTCCGCTCTTTACAATATCATCTACGATTTTTTTAGAATCCCTAATGCGTTTTTTTGCATCCGCCGAAATCTTTACTTCGGCTCCGTATCTGGCTACGGCAACAACATCTTCAATAGTCAAATTGCTTCCCGTAACCGTTACAGGTTTCATTTTCATATCAGTTCTCCTTGAGTTTTATATTTTGTTTATAATACATTGATTATAATTTTTTTTCAAGACGGAACGGAAGCTACGCACGACAAGAGCTTGAAAGAAAAAGTTAAGAAGGGAAAGAAAACAACGGATAAAAGTAAATGCATAGTTTTATTGAAAAGATAACGGTTATCAAAGAACTGACGGATATTCGTCAGACATGGAAAGTAAAACATAAGTTTAAAGGTATACTGTTTATTGTTCTTGTAGCAACTATTGCCAATGCCGATGAATGGGTCGAAATTGGATTTATCACAACACTACAGCATACATATCCAACCCTCATAGAGCAGGTTGTTATACACCAAGTGTTAACAACTTAATTATCCAAAACTCTGTTGAGAACAGTATTGCCGGTGGATCTGGACAAGGTAAAAATCAAAACTCAAAAGAAACAGGTGCAAAAAGCAGATTAGGATGTTTAAGAAATTAATTTTTGGCTGCCTCTCCCTCCCTTAAAAACGATTAAAAATAATGTTAAAAAGAACTATTTGATGAAGAAAATAGTATAATGACATATATTTTGATAAACTTGTAAAATTCCGCTTATTGATGTAGAATAAGACAAGGTAGGTACAACATGAAAAAAATAATATTGACTATGCTAATTATTTTTACTTAGACAAACTGAAATTTGTCACTCCATTATCTTTTCAGGCCTGTGTGCAAAGAATACCCGTTTAGGATTAAATGATTTAATATGCACCCAATCATCCCTCAGCATTGCGTTATTTTCATACGCCTCAATATACTCCATCGGTTCAAGGTCTCCGACAAAACAGTCACCGTCATCCATAATCAAAGAAACACTGTCTTCGCTATGACTTGGTGTATGTATGATCTCACCCCGGATACCCATCCCTGCCAGGAAACTTCTGCTGTTATTACAGGAAATTATCGTTCCCAGCCGCTCATTGATTGGCATATACGGCAACTTGTCTCTTTCAAATATGCTATCCGAAGAATGAACGAATTTCTCTTGCACATCTATCAAAAGCAACTTAATGCCCTGCTCCATCAATTCGCTGATCAGTCCCATGTGATCCGGATGATAGTGAGTAGCAAGCACATATTCGATATCTTTTAGCTTGATATTATTCTTCTTTATATCTTTATAGAACATCGGTATAGTCCCGGCATAATCCGTATCGATCAGCAAACTGCCATTCAGACCGGGAATATAAAAAGTATTGGTATTTCCATACTTGATCTTTTTCATTGTTTCACCCAAATAAATTCTAATTTGTCAATTTCTCATCCATTCCATTATATCACTTCTCCTATATTCTGTCATTTAATCAAGTTAAATATTTGCTTGTGTAACTATACTTGTGTTTCATTAAAACCCAGTACAAGACGCCGGCGATCGTTTTAAGACTCCTTTTCTCTTTGTTTAGGCGATGAAATGATATTCCAATATCGCAATTATAAGAATAGGAAAGAAATCATTGAATGGATAAGTGTAGATAAAATATATTTAGATAGACAAC
>CAUUAT010000006.1:0-38705 GCA_963543195.1 uncultured Treponema sp. | reverse complement strand
CGATGCGATTAACACGGAATTCCATATTGCCGAAAAAAATAAAATTACGAAAAAGCCTAAAACGGCGGCAAGAAAAATTATATCGAAAAGCTTAAACGCGGCTTTTGATGAAAAAACCGGTGTTTTCAAAATATCGTATGACGATATAGATCCCGAATTTGCAAAAAATGTCGTTTCTTTTTGTTTAAAATATTACAATGACAAATTTATGGAATTAGGTTTAGACACCGATAGAATCGAAAAAGAGAATCTGGAAACATCTATCAGTTCTTGTTTGGACGGTATGAGAACAATTAGAGATAAAATCAAACAATTGGAAGAAGGTGCAATGAGAGGCTATGCCGGCACGATTTCGGAAATTGCGATGGAAGCGGAATATTTAAAAACGGAACTAGACGCACAAAAAGCCGTATACACTCAATTAAAAGCAAAATACGAATTGGTAAAAATAAAGATAAGCAGCGAAAATCCCGTTTTACAAATTTTGGAGTATCCCGAAGCCCCCGAAGTAAAATCGAAGCCGAGACGAGGCCTTACTTGTATTATCGTAACGGCTGCAGCTTTCTTTTTATCCGTTTTTATGGCGTTTTTATTAAACGGCATAAAAAATGAACCCGGTATTTTGGAAAAATTTAAAAGGAACGGCAAATGAAAAAAACTATATTTATATTTATCGCAGCTTTGCTATTATGCTCTTTTTTTCTTACTGCCCAAACGACCGCCGTCGAAGCGATGTCGAATCCGGAATATTTGGTAACTGCCGGAGACGTTTACAGCCTTACTTATTTTACCGGCTCAAATACTGTCGAATATAAACTGGTAGTAGATACTTCGTATAATATCCGCGTATCGAATTTAACGGTTATAAACGGATACGGCCTTACATTTTTGCAACTTAAACGGCGCGTCGAAAATATAATCGTAAAAAACTATCCGCTCAGCGGCGTACAATTTATAATGATTTCACCGGGAACGTTTAAGGTTACCGTAAAAGGCGAAGTTACAAAAGCTTTTGAAGCCGCTGCAACGGGGCTAATCCGCGTATCGAATATAATTAAACCGGGTCTTACGGCGTATTCATCTATCCGCGATATAGAAATTATTTCTCCGTCGGGAACAAAAAAAAGCTGCGATCTTTTTAAAGCGGAAAGAGAAGGAGACTTCTCTCAAGACCCTTTTTTACGCCCCGGTGATACGGTTGTTGTAAAAAGAATAAAAAGAGCCGTAACCGTTTCAGGTGGAATCGAACGGCCGGGAACCTATCAGCTTTTGGAAAACGAGGGAGTAAAAGAACTTGTTGAAATATACGGCGGCGGACTTACCGAATTTGCCAATCCCGATAAAATAACCGTCAGGCGGAATATTAAAAGCGGTGAATTCCCTTTGGGAAATTCAATAGTCTTGCAATCCCGTAAAGAATGGGAATCTTTCGAGGTAAAAAATCATGACACTTTCTACGTTGAAGATTCCGCAGCTTTAAAAACTATTGTTTACTTTGAAGGCTCGCTCAATTCATCCTTGTCGGTAGTTCCCGTACATTTTTCCGAAGGAGATGATTTAATCTCGGTCATTCGGGCAAACCGCACGCTTTTTTCCCCGATGTCCGATACGAAAAATGCGTATTTAATCCGTAAAGGGAAAAAAATCTTCGAGAATTTTAACCGTATTTTTTATGACCCTGAATACGACGAAAAAATTTTATTGGAACCTGAAGACCGGATTGTTATTCCGTTTTTTCAACAAGTAGTAATAGTTGCAGGTGCTGTTGCGCGGCCGGGCTCATATCCTTACGCGCCGGGTAAGACGTACGAATATTATGTTGCACTCGCAGGCGGTTTCGATATTACAAGAAACACCGGTTCGGCAGTTGTCATCAAAAATGCTTCGGGAAAAAAGATGACAAAAACGGATGATATTTTACCCAATACCGTTATAACGGCGCGAACGAATTCATTTGCTTATAATGTCTCTCGGTATGCGCCGGTAGTAACAATAATTGCAGGCATACTGGGTATAATTTCTTCAATACTTGCACTTACCGGCAAAAAATAAAAGCGCTTTAATACAGTTTAAGGAGTAACAATATGAGTTTTGTACAAAATATGAAACGAACGGCAAAAGAATACGGCAACCGCCTTGTTTTGCCTGAGGGTACCGAAGAGCGAACGTTAAAAGCCGCCCGCTCGATTGCAGATGAAAAACTTGCTTCCGAAATTTTTTTAATCGGTTCTACCGAAAAAGTCGCATCCGCGGCAAAAAAAGCAGGCATTAAACTTGACGGGCTCACTATTATTGACCCGTTGAAGTCTGAATGGCTTCCTTCTTTCACGGAAACATACTACGAAAAGCGCAAGGCAAAAGGTATAACGCCTGAGCAAGCGAAAACCGAAATGAGTGCGGAGCTGGGCTTTGCCGCGATGATGCTGGTTCAAAATAAAGCCGATGCAATGGTTGCAGGCGCTTTTAACACAACTGCCGATGTTCTCCGAGCCGGATTAAAAATTATCGGCACGCAAGCGGGAATGAAAACCGCTTCTTCGTGTTTTTTGATGGACACAAAAAACCCCGCACTCGGAGCGAACGGCGTTTTTATTTTTTCCGATTGTGCCGTTATCCCGACACCGTCTTCCGAACAGCTCGCCGACATTGCTTGTTCCGCAGCACATAGCTGTAAGGTTTTTACCGGAATGGAACCTGTTGTCGCACTGCTTTCATTTTCAACAAAAGGCTCGGGCGGAGATAAAGACGAGAATATTTTACGCGTACGCGAGGCCGTGCGACTTTTAAAAGAACGTAATCCCGGTTTTGTTTTTGACGGAGAAATTCAGCTGGACTGCGCAATTGTACCGTCCGTGATGCAAAAAAAAGCACCGGATTCCCCGGTAAAAGGCGCCGCAAACACATTAATATTTCCCGATTTGGGCGCAGGAAATATCGGGTATAAACTCGTTCAACGCATTGCCGGAGCCGAAGCGCTCGGACCGTTTTTACAGGGATTTGCAAAACCGATTTCCGATTTATCAAGGGGCTGTTCCGTTGACGATATTATCACGACGGCAGCGGTAACCTTGGTTCAAGCGGGAAAAAAATAAACGGTCCGTACTCGGATACCCTTTTCGAGAAATAAAAAATGGCTAAGTCCGTACATGCGCTAATTTCCGAAGCTGTAGAAGCGGGAAAAAAACGCGATTATAAGATTTCTATCAGAATCTTGGAAAATTTAGCGGCAAAGGGCTTAGCCGAAAACTCTTCTCTTTTTGAAACCGCAAAGACCGGTAATCCTGAAATATATTTATACCTTTCGAGAAGCTGGGCTGCCGAAAAAAATTTTACACGAGCAATTGCTTACGGCCGCTCATATATAAAATGCCGTCCGGACGACGGAGCCGGCTGGTTTTTTTTGGGTCGAAATTATATTTTAGCTTGCCAATTCGACAAAGCCGCCTATTGCTTGGAAAAAAGCCTAAAAATAAACCCGTCCGTTATCGAAACACGCGCAATGCTCGGTCTCGCCTATTTGAAAGGAAAAAAAGCCCGCCTTGCACGGGAAGTTTTTGAAGAAGCATTAAAATATGACCGCTCCAATTTAAAATTAAATAACGGCTACTTAAATTCGCTTTTTGTCGAAGCCGTTAATGAACTGCGAAACGGCAGCCTTGATATGGCGGTGCAAATGTTTTCGTTTGTAATAAACGGCAAAATGGACGGCGTACTGCCCCGCCTCTATCTTGCGCATGCATTGAAGATGCAAGGTCTTTTACCTGAAGCTCTTTTGCAATATGAAGCTGCCTGCAAATTCGCTCCTGCGGATACATCGCTGAAATGGTATACGGCAATGATAAAAATGGAATTGGGAGACGCCGCAGGCGCTTCGGAAGATTTAGCGGGTTTAGGCATTCAGATTCCCGATGACGGAATTTCGCGGCAGTTTTTTGCGCTTGGAGCCGTCAAAAAACACCTCGAATCGGGCGATTATTCCAGAGCGGCAACCGCAGCCAGAATCTATATCAGAACCTTCGGAAGTGATACCGAAATACGGCTTTTGGCAGCCGAAGCCCAGCGGCTGATGGGAAACGTAAATACTGCCTTAAATCACTACAAATGCGCAATTGACGCCGACCCAAAAAGCCCGTATCCGCATTACGGCATTTTGCTGACGCTGCAAGAATCGTTTCGCTGGGAAGAATTAAGCAGTGCAATTTTACGAGCGGAGGCTTCGGGCGTCTGCGATGAGCAAGACATTTATTACTATAAAGTGCTTACCGCCGCGCACATTGATAATCCGCCTGAAGAAGTTTTGCCGCATATTCAAAGCTTAGTCCGCAACGGAAAAACCGGCAGCGTAATTTTCAACGCAATGGGGTGCGTGTATGTAAAACTCGGTATGCCGGAACTTGCAATCAAATGGTATGAAAAATCCTTGCGTTTAAATCCCGGTAATGAGGAAGCTTCTGTCGGAAAAATTGCTTGTTTTGAAGCTTTATCTATGGACAAAGAGGCGCTAGGGCAATACAAATGCTGCCTAAAAAAATGCGCCGGTAATGTGCATCTCCGCCGTGATTTTATCCTTTTTTTAGAAAGGCTGGAAGAATGGGAAGAAGCGGCTAATCAAATTGAAATTTTAACGGGACAAACTGTCGGCGTAAATTTCGATCCTGAACTTGCGTTATTTAGACGCAAAGCGGGTCAATATCAAAAAGCTGCAATTTTGTATAGAAAAATGCTTTTGGCAAAACCTGAAGAGAAGATTCTTTTGCACAACCTCGTATTTTGCCTTGACAAAATGAAGCAAACAAAGCCCGCTCTGGAACTTTTAAAAGCAGCGCGCGAAACCTTCGGAATAAATGCCGATACGTTTCTAATTGAAGGAATTTTGCAAATGCGTCTAAAAAACAGAGAAGAAGCGCTCAGAATTTTTCAATATATCGCGGAAAAATACCCCGATAACAAGCATGCTGCGGATTTCCTAAAGAAAATGGCGTAAAAGCCGAAAACAAATCTTCATTGAGAATTATTACACACAATCGAAAAAAATGCGGTACATGGTATACAATTGCAAACGGTTATATTCCCGCCAAGCATTTAAAAAATTTTTCCATAAGAAAAAATGAAAAAGGAGTGAGAGTTTCTGCGGTATCAAATGGAGTGTGCATCAGCTGCCATGTACTCGGAATGACTGCTTTGAACGGTGATGTTTTTTCAGGTTTTTTATTTTTAATTATCAGTTCGATTAAAGCATGGAGTGCTGTCTTATTCTTTTCTTCCGCAATATTAAAAAATGACGGCGGAATGTTTTGCGGAAGATACCGTAAAAGGACTTCCGCTTCTTCGCGAGGCAATACCGTAACGGTTTGGGCGGACAGTCCTGCGGCAATAAACCCGGCATTGTCGCTATACGGCGTTAAAAACGAAAGCCATCGATTTCCGCACGCTTTTTCGGCATAGCCGCATGCTTTTGCATGCAAAACGGTTAAAGCCGAAACTCGCTCTTTCGGGCGCCCAAAAATTCCCGACTGAGACAAAACCAAAACATCTCCGCGTCCGCACATATCAAAAACGAAAATATCGTCTTTATCCATTTTTAATTTTTTTAATCCGGAACCGAGTAAATACGCGCCCTGCTCCGTAATGCCGTCTGCGCCCGCCTCTTCTCCGTCGGTAAAAATGATTTTTATATTATGCTCCCGTTTTGCTGTAAGAAGGAATTTCGCAAACATCATCAACTGAAAACAGGCTGCAGAATTATCGTTTGCACCCTGGGTATTTTTTTGGCGATCATAATGAGCTACGAGCGTTTTTATCGTAAAATCGGTATTATAATTGTGCGGTGCATATTTTATGATTATATGTTTTTTTTTGGCAATCGGAACGACGGTATGCGGAACGCCGAATTCGGCAAGTCTAGCGGAAATAAAACTGCAGCGGTCCGTTCCGTCTTTTAAGAAGGCTTGAAACAGGGGCGAGTTTATCGGGTTCTCCGTTTTAAAAAAAACGCTTCCGGAAAACTGCTCACTTATTGTAGGCATTTTACTTTTCAAAACCGTATGATATGTTCATTAAAAATGAGGAGCCCTAAAACCGACTCCTCACTTTTAAGAATTTTATTTTTTCAAGTCGGCAAGCGCTTTTTCAAGCTCATCTACAATTTTTGCAAAATTATCGCACGCCGCTTGTACGGGAACGGGGCTTGCCATATCAACGCCTGCAAGTCTTAAAGATTCAATCGGATAACGCGAGCCGCCTGACTTTAAGAATTTAAAATAATCTTCGCGTTCGGTATTTCCGCCGGAATAAACTCGCTCGGCAAGTGCCATCGAAGCCGAAATGCCGGTCGCATATTTGTAAACGTAAAACGCCCGATAAAAATGCGGAATTCGCATTCCTTCCAAATCGCTTACATCTTCAAATATCATCTCCGGTCCAAAGTACGCGGTTAACAGTTTTTTGTATTCGCTACGCAAATTTTCCACTGTTAAAGGCGTGCCGCTTTCAACCAATGCATGCGTAATTTTTTCGTATTCCGCGAACATCGTTTGGCGATAAAGCGTTGCAAGCACATCCGATGCACGCACACTTAATAGATAAGCTTTCATTTTCGGGTCGGATGCGGTTTTTAATAAATGCCGAAATAAAAGTTCTTCATTAAACGTCGATGCAACTTCCGCTTCAAAAATGGTATAATGATAGCAGGGATACGGATTATTGCGTGTTGAGTACCACGAATGCATTGAATGGCCGCCTTCGTGCACAAGGGTGAACACGTCGCGGATCACGTCCTCTTTATAGTTAAGCAGAATGTAGGGGTCGCCGTCATAACCGCCCGCAGAAAAAGCACCGGAACGTTTACCTTCATTTTCATATTTATCGACCCAGCCGTTTAAAAGTCCGTTGCGGATTGTCTTTACGTACTCATCGCCGAGCGGTTTGAGAGCTTCGGTGATAATATCGACCGCTTCATTATAAGGCGTAATTCTTTTTACTTCACTTACAAGCGGAATGTAAACGTCATAATGCCGTAAATCTTTTACGTTTAAATTCTTTTTTACGAGTCCGTAAAATTTATGAAGCGGTTTTAAATTTTTGTGTACCGTATCGATAAGGTTGTCGTAAACTTCAGCGGGAACTTTATCGGGATATAGTGCGCGTTCTCGGGCACAATTATATCCGCGTATTTTTGCAAGTGCGACATTTTGCTGAACTTGACCGGTATATAAGCTTGCAAGGGTGTTCTTATGCTTGTCGTATACGCCGTAAAGCTGTTTATAAACTTTTTCACGCAGTCGGCGGTCGGGACTCAGCATAAATTTGGAATACGAAGACTGAGTCAATTGAATATCCCCTTCTTCCGTCGCGACTTTTCCGAAATCCAAATCAACGTTGGTTAAAACCGAATACGTTTGACTCGGAGTACCCTGCGATTCACTTAAAAGCGTTAAGATTTTTTCTTCTTTGTCGGACAGAGTATGCGGTTTTAGGTGAAGCGTTTTTTCAATCGACACTTTAAAATCGGCAAAGTCTTTTCCCGTAGGACTTGCAGGGTCAATCCACAAGCGGAGTTTTTCTTCGGGAATTTCCATAATTGCAGGCATTAGCCAGCTAGTGGCGGCGGAAAGTTCGGTAACCGTCATCATATACTTTCCGAGGCGTTTAATATTTTCCGCATCGCCTTCATTGGAGGACTTCATCAAAAACGCATAATTTCCGACTTTTTCGGCAATACGGTCGACATCCGTCGATGCCTTTAAGCAGGCGAGCAGCGTCGCTGCATCAATCGTCTCCGGTTTTGAGAAAGCATCTTTGTATTTCAGTATCTCTTTTCCTCCGGCGGGAATGGAAGCAAGGGCAGCCTCCCATTCTTCTTCATTTTTAAAAAGCAATTCAATGTTCCACTTATCGCACGCAGCAACTTCGGAACGTTTCGGTGTAGTTAAGTTTTTCATAGCCCAATTATACACCAAGAATATGTAATTGGCAATAGAGGAATTCACTGTAAGGTAGAAAATCTTACAAATGGTGATAAGTTTACTTATAAACCGTCAAAGGTGCAGGGATATAAAGAAATACTTAACATAGAATAGCAGGTTTCAAGAACTCAGGTCAAAAGCAACTGCATGAATAAACACAAACAGTTTATCGGGTGGTTCTTTTTTATAGGGTTTCAATCTCTTCGGCGCTTAAATCTTATAGCTAAAAACCGAAGGTTTTTAGCGGTTTTCTATTAATTATTTTTATGCATGCACTGTTTTTCAGAACGTAGATAGCATACTTTCCGGTTGTAGTCGGTGGTTGCGGTGAACTCACTCTTAAAATGCAACAGTTGAACAAAATGTGAATTTTGGAAACCGTCGCATTGGTGCGCGAAAAGCGCACATGATAATAAGCGAGTTTTTCAACTGCGCCATCTTAGCAGCTGAAAATAAACAGTCGATTATTTTCATCTTGTACTTTTTGCTTGCCGTACAGTACCGTTTTGCCGTTTCTTCGGTTAATTTCTGTTTCGTTTTCATATCTAATCCCATGCCGCCCTTCCTTCGGGTTTCTATTGTGACTCATATTTTGGTTAGATTTTACGCGAGACAATGCGTATGATTGACAAATCATTTTTATGGTGTTAGAATGCGTTTTAATTTATATTTCGGATTACAATAATAATGATTTTTTATGATATAAACGACAAAAATATTCAAGTTTCTTTTAAAGATGCCGTTTTGACGGGAATAAATACAAAAACGGGTGGCGTATTTATGCCTTTGGAAGTAGGCAAAATAAGCCCGTCCATGATTTACCGTAACCCACCCCCTTCGTTCCGTGATATAGTTTTTGAACTTGCTCGAATGTTTTGCGACGCAGAAATTCCCGATGACGATTTAATGCAGATTACCGCCCAGTTTTACCCGTATCGGATCCCCATTACCCCCCTTGCCCCTACAACGTATATCATCGAGTTATTCCACGGAGCAACCTGCAACTATAAAGACCTCGGCGCAGGCTTTTTGGCATATCTTCTTGAATATTTTAATGCTGGCACAGACGCTCCGATAAATTTGCTTGTTGCCGCTTCCGGTGAACGGGCATGTGCGGTAAGTGCCGCAGTATCACGCGTGAAAAATGTGAACGCTCTCATTCTATACCCCAAAGATTCTCTTACTGAAATTCAAGAAAAATTACTATCCTGCAGTGCAAAAAACGTGTATTGCTTTTGCGTCTGCGGCACATTGGAAAACTGCGAAGCAATCGCAAATCAAGCTCTTTATGACGAAGACTTTAAAAATAATTTACATCTTGTACCCGGCGGAACGTTAAATACTGCGTGTTTAATTCCGCAAATTGCTTTTTTTGTGTATGCTTCACTTTCAATTTTATATAGATGCGGTTACGACAATAAAATCGAAAACCCGGAAATTATCGCCTCCGTGCCGTCAGGCGGTTTTTCCGCACTTACGGCAGGTCTTATTGCAAAAAAAGCGAATGCGCCTATCTCCGGTTTTATTTGCGCCGAAAATGCAAATCAGGCAATCGCCGATTTACTGATTTCGGGATCTTTTCAATCAAAACCGAAAGTAATAACAAATACACCCGCGCTGGATGCCGCAAATTTAATCAATTTTACGCGTATGCGGCAACTGTACGGAAATAAAGAATTAAAACACCTTATTGTTCCATACGGTTTTGATGACGCAAGCACTATCGAGGCTGTAAGCGGATGCAACAATAAGACGGGATACATTATCGACCCGTACGGCGGTATGGCATGGAAAGCATGGCAGGATATTTATTACGGAGCGCTCAATCCGGCTCATTTAAAAAACGTCGGACAAACCGGCGTCCCCGCAAAATATGCCGGTACTAAAACGTGGTTAGATTCCGTACAAAAAGATAAGCTAATAGGTCTCATCCTTCAAACGTCACATCCGGCAAAATTTACCGACATTATGAAAGCCGCCGTCGGAAGGCCGCCGACACTTCCCGATAGGCTTGCAAGTGTGCCGCTTGCGCAAAACAAGCCTATACGTTTTCTCGAATCTTTTTCCGATTTTAAAAAACTGATACTCGATATATTCGGATAACGATTTTTAAAGCGGGACCGGCAGACATAAAACCAAAACCGAAAGCACCGTAAAAGATAAGGCTTTTAAAATAAAGAAGATTTATTTACTTCCGCTCAATAGGTTTTCTATAAAATCAAGCGGTCTTAATTCTTTATTTAAAATTTTATAAAGACCGGTACAAATCGGAAGTCGTAAATTATTTTTTTCGGCAAGAATGTTTACGTATTTACAAGCGATCGCCCCTTCAGGCAGATACCCGATCTTCCCGATATTCACAATCAAATCATCCAGATTTTTAAATTGTAAGAGAATATTCTCCGTTATTATTTCCCGTCCGAATCTGCGGTTCCGTCCGTAACGGCTACGGCACGTAACGTCTAAATCTCCTACACCTGAAATTGAAGTAAAGGTCTCAGGATGCGTAGCGCCCATAGCCGTTCCGATAATTTGAATTTCATTTAGCCCTGCAGCCAACAAAAGGGAGGCGGTGTTATCACCGAACGTATCGGAAAAATCGCTGAGTGCATCTAAAATGCCGAAGGCGATCGCAATTACGTTTTTAGCTGCGGCGCATACTTGAACGCCCACTATATCCAAACTGGAATAAACAAGTAAACTCCTTGACTTCAGCACTTCTCGGCAGCGGATTGAAGACATCGGGTTTTTTGAAGCTGCAATAAGTCCCGTAAGTTTTCCGGCTGCAACCTCTTCACCGTGGCTGGGACCTGCAACATATACTAAACGGTTTTTATAAAAATCAGGGAGCATATTTCCCACTACGTCGATTATAAACTGAGGGGTACCGCTTTTATCAGGAATAAATCCTTTTGTCAAAACCGCAATCGTAGGATACCGTTGTTTCCCGTCATCTTTACAAAACGGCTTTACGGTAAGCATTTCCGAAACGGTTTGAATCAAATAAAGCGAAGGACTTGCCAAAAAAACCGTACTCGCTTCGGAACAAACCTCCGCCATATCCGCTGTCGCCGAAACGCTTTTAGGTAAAATATGATTGGGCAGATATTTTTTATTTATATGAGCTTTATTCAATTTTTCGCAAAACTCTTTGCTGCGCGCCCATAAAAGAACCGTATGCCCGCTCCGCGCAAGAGATGCGGCAATGGCCGTCCCCCATGAACCTGCACCGAGAATACCTATTTTTTCAGCCATAAGTACGCACCCCTTGAAAAGGAGTGTAGCATTTTTTTGTTAAAATTGCAAGAAAAATAGATATATCCGCATACAAACCGCCTAAAGGATACTGCAAATAAAACTTTCAAGCCGTTAAACTTTTGGCATAAATAAAAAACCGGCTTTTATTTTAAAGCCGGTCTTGCTGAAGACGGGAATTGAACCCGTACGGCATTACTGCCAAGGGATTTTAAGTCCCTAGTGTCTACCTATTCCACCACTTCAGCGATTTCGGTATAATACACAAAAATAAATGGAGTGTCAATATGTTTTCCGATTCTCATGCGCACATTCTCTCAATCCTACAAAGAAACAACAGTGACGTTTCTTTTTTAAAAAAAATGCAAGATGCCGCATTCCGATTTTTGATGGATATAGGAACCGAACCTTCAGATTTAAAAAAGAGAAGACAGGCAGTGCGCGATTCGTTTGACGGAAAAATCCCTGAATTTATCCGGTTCGCGGCGGGTCTTTGGCCGAGTGCTTCAAGCATTGCCGACCCTGAAAAAGCTATGAGCGCTTTAAAAACCGACATACACACGCTGCTCGCCGAAAATCCCGAATACTGCGCAGTAGGAGAATGCGGGATCGACCGTTATTGGAACGGCGCGGCCGCTGAAACCGGAAAAGGAACCGCAGACACGGAAGGCGAAGAATTTCTTTTTAAAGAGCAGCTTAAATTAGCTGAAGAAAAAAAACTGTCCGTTATAGTTCATTCGCGGGAAGCTTTTGCCGAAACGCTTACTTGTATAGACGAAGTCGGTTATCACCGCGGAATAATTCATTGTTATTCTTACGGACTTGAAGAAGCAAAAGAATTTATAAAGCGGGGTTGGTATATTTCTTTTTCCGGAAATATAACATATCCGAAAAAACCGAACGATAAGAAGAAAATTGCGGAACTCGTAAAAGCGGTGCCGGAAAACCGCCTCCTTTTGGAAACCGATGCGCCGTATCTTGCACCCGTTCCGTTTAGAGGCAACCTCAACACACCTCTTTTAATCGAGTATACCTATGCTGCCGCTTCCGAGATTTTAGAGAAACCGATGGAAGCTCTTGCAGAGCAGATTTATTGTAATTGTTGCGAATGTTTTGCCGTACGGTAAGGCATCTTTTGTAAGGTATTAGCTTGAAAAAAAAATATATAATAAGGAATTTCTAAAAATCTTGTCGGATTTGCTTCGCATCTTTTACAAATAAAGATACCCATAATAAGCGAATTTTCGGCTGTGGTCGAAACTTGGAAAGCTAACGAAATTGTTCCATAACTTAGCATTCAAAGTTAAACGTTCGGTTTTTCGAGACTTCTTTATGCAAAAGCGGTGTATTACAGTCCTATTGAGTTTTAAAGCGTGCCGATGTCCATCATGCCTTTCCATAGAAGGTTTGTATGCACTTTAATTGCGCCGCACTGCAAAAGTTCGTCGATTAAACGCTTTACGTCTCCGGCTCTCCAAAACGGCATCCGTGCGGCAAATTCGGCGACGGCTTCGTTTTTTGTAAAAGAGCGTTTATTCATTTTTATAAATTGTATAAATAAAGCTTCATCTTCGGCATACCGTGCCGGCTTTGCATCTTCGGGCGGCAGTAATAAAACCGTTTCGCTATATCCGTTTCTTCCGTGCACTTTCGAACGGCGGATGTATGCATCCGGTTCAGACGGCGGATTTTTGTAAATTACGGAGCCGGCATTTTTTTTATGCAGACTCATTTCCGGATCGTCCACCGTTACTAAAACAGCTTCTTTGCAAATGCAAAACCAACGGTTTATTTCAGCTTTTTCTTCGTATTGCAGTCCTGTATGGTAAAAACGGATATTTTCATTATTAAAATAGAACCGCAAAACCGAAGCCGTCCGTTCCGCGCCTATACGGTTTGAACAAAAAACCAGCATAGGTTTTCTCCGCTTTTCGACCTCTTCTAAAAGCGCAGGCATTTTTATTCTGCAATACCGTACGGAATAAATTCCGTTTTCGCCGGAATCCGTTATTCGTTGAAAATTCCGTTCCATCCGAAGCCTCCTTACCGTAACGGATTGTACTTTCCGTTATTCCATTACATACTATAAGTTTTATTTTGAAGCAATGGTGCTTTTTAGGGTAAAGAATATCAGAGAGTCTTGCGAAAACCGATGCTTTTCTAAGGTTCACGGTAAAAATACCGAAGACGGTTTTGCCCGAGGCACGATTTATGTCCCCGATTGACAAACTATACCCGAAAGACTATTCTACGCCCTATGCCGAAAAAAGAATCACTGCCGAAAAAAAAACTTACGGGGAAAAAAACTTCCAAAAAACCGAGCAAGCGAAAGCATTCAAGAAAAAGCTCTTTTAACTATACGGGCGCAGCGGCGGGACTTTTTGCAGTTTGTGTTATTTTACTTGCCGTCTTTTTTTATATTAAACTGGCGGTAACCAAAGAAAATAAAGCGGAAAAACCCACCGATTATCGGCAAAATATAATTGTCGAAAAACCTTCGGCGGAAAAAAAGGCCGAAACGGTAGAGATACCCGATCAAAAAACTACACTTGAGAAGCCGGCAGCACCGGCAGAGCGAGCAGCTCATGCTTCAACTGAAAAAACGGAACACAACCGGTCGGCACAAAACGGAGCGGTCAAACCGATTGAAAAAGCAGAAAATACCGTACGGAATCCGGCACCTGCCGCGCACCCCCCTATAAAAGATTTCCCCCCGCTTCCGGCAAAGGGAACACTCATTTTCGTATTTGATGATGCGGGGCACAACTTAGGGCAATTGCAGTTGTTTTTAGATCTTCCGTTTCCGTGCACAATCGCAGTACTGCCGCGCCTTGTTCATTCTGCGGAAGCTGCAAAACGTATCCGCGAGGCCGGTAAAGAAGTTATTTTGCACCAGCCGATGCAATCGATTAACATAAATATCGACCCCGGAGAAGGAGCCGTTAAACCCGGAATGAGCGCGGAAGAAATCAGGCAAACCGTTATCGCAAATATTGAAGAAATAGCCCCCATTGCAGGTATGAACAATCACGAAGGTTCGCTTATAACTTCCGACGAACAAGCAATGAGGGAAGTCCTTTTACTGTGCCGCGAAAAAGATATTTATTTTTTAGATTCGCGGACGACGGCTCAAAGCGCCGCACCGAAAGCCGCAAAAACTCTGAATATGCGTATTTGGGAGCGTGCGGTTTTTCTCGACAACGAAAAAACACGGGAGTATTTGCAAAAACAAATTGCACACGGACTTGAAATTGCGGCGGTAAAAGGCGAAGCGGTTATGATAGGTCATGTTTTTACACCGGAACTTGCAATTATTCTGAAAGAAATGTATCCTGCTCTTATGGAGGCGGGATATTCGTTTTCGACCATCTCAAAAGAAAAAAATGATTTACAGCCAAAGACGGAGGATTGAAAGTTTCCTATAAAAATAAAAAGGCGCTATTATGAAAATACTTGGAATAGAAACATCATGCGATGAAACGGCCGCCGCCGTAGTGGAAGACGGAAAAAAAGTTTTAAGCAATATCGTTGCGACACAGATTCCGTTTCATAAAATATACAACGGAGTTGTCCCCGAAATTGCGAGCCGCAAACATATTGAATGGATTTTGCCGACGGTAAAACATGCTCTAAACGAAGCAGGTGTAACGCTTGACGACATTGACGGAATTGCCGCAACAAACCGACCGGGTCTTATGGGTTCTCTTTTAGTCGGACTGACATTTGCAAAAACATTGGCATGGTCTTCGGGAAAACCGTTTATTGCAGTAAATCATATGCTCGGGCATTTATATGCAAGCCGGCTGGAAAACGATATTGAATACCCGTATTTGGGACTTTTGGTTTCAGGAGGGCACTCGATTATCTGCAAAGTAAATAATTTTGACGATATTGAAGTGCTGGGCACAACGATAGACGATGCACCCGGTGAAGCCTTTGACAAGGTAGCGAAGTTTTATAACTTCGGATATCCCGGCGGTGTAATAATCGATATGCTTGCAAAAAACGGTAATCCGAAAGCCGCGAATTTTCCGATGCCTGTCATCCACAAAGAAGGACATAAATACGACGTATCGTATTCGGGTTTAAAGACGGCGGTTATAAATCAGCTTGACAGGTTTTGGAATACCGACTACGAAAAGACGGACGAAAATATTGCCGCTGCATTCCAAGCACGGGCGATAAAAATTTTATTGCGCCCGCTTATGGATGCCGTAGCCGATACGGGGCTTAAAACCGTCGTTGCAGGTGGCGGCGTTGCAGCCAATTCTTTATTGCGTGCAAAACTTGCGGAACACACCGAATTACAATGTATTTTTCCGCCTTTAAAGTTTTGCACCGACAACGCCGCAATGATAGCGGGTTTAGGATTCCATTTTTTAAAACGCGGTGAAGTAAGCCCGTTTTCGGTTGAAGCGTCAGCGAGAGTCAGCGGATTCAGCAAAAAGGGAAGGAGTTAAAACGCGGTATGAATGCAATGGAAAAATTTTATTCGGATTCACGCAAGTTGATTAAAATATGCAGGCAGAATGAATTCGATGCGGAATTGGCAGCACTTTTTTGCCGAGCCGTTTCTTCGTTTGATAAACAGTGCGAAAACCTTGCAAACGATTTTGCCGACTACCGGCTTGCGACATATGGGGAAAATGGGCAAACAAAAGAAGAAGCCGCAGAATGGTTTTATAAACTATTTTCGCTGCTCGCAGGACACTTTGAGCCCGATATGGATTTTTCCGATGAAGATTGGAAACAAATCAACCTAACCGTTTCGGCTGAAGCGGGCGAAATGAATATCGACTTACTGAATTCGATACTGTCTGTGATGGTCGAGCGGAAGAAAATATAAACGGGCATCTCGCAAAAGCCGTCTACGGCTTTACCTCCGTTTTTTTCCATTCGGAAATAAAGTTCAATGTATAGTGCTGAATATCGCCGAACCATTTTTTTTGGAAGCGGCATGCTTTTTCACCGATATAGCGATAATGCCAACATTCCCATTTGTATCCCGTTACTTTTTCATAACCGTTCGGGTACGAAAGTGACCAGCCGTATTTATATGCATTTTTTAAAAGCCATTTTCCTTCGGGAGTTTTTGCATACGCATCGTCCAATGTACCGAAGTCGATTGCGGTGCCTAATTGGTGTTGGCTTGAACCGGGCGGCGCCGAAAATGTGTTTGCTTTTGCTGCTCCGTAAGTAGAAACATAGTAGTTAAATAAATTTTCCTGATATGTATATTCACGGTAGCCGGAACTGACGGTAAGTTTTATTCCGTCTTTAGCGGCGGCGGCGGCCATCGTTTGTAGCGGCGGCTCGGCAATTTCCGCAAGCGGGATATCACGCCTATCAAGTCGGTACGCCCTTCCTTTTAAGTCCGAAAGCATAATAATTTTTTTCGGCTTATAATTTTTATCGAGAATATGTGTTTTATCTACAAAAATTAAAATATTTTCTTTTTCAGAAGAAAGGGTATCTTTTAAGTCTTTTAAAAATTCGCTTTTATTATCGGCAATACGCTTTAAAATGCCGGGCGGATATGTCCGAATCGCCTGCAGCGTTGTTTCGAGCCGTTTTTTTTCGGTTGTAAAGCTCGCCGCTTCCGCAGACGGCAGCAACAAAACGGATATAAAAATGAGGCACAAAAATACCGATTTTTGTAAACGGATATGTCTCGGTTTTATACCGATCATTTTTAAAAAAATACCTCGATTGAACAGACGGGAGATGCTTTCGTATATTCAATATTTTTTGCAAGATTGTTTATCATTTTGAGTCCAAGGCCTCTATACCTTTTTGTTTTTTTGTCAAAATACGTTTTTTGCGTTTTCTCTTTTTCCAACAGTTCATCGAAATTTGCCGTTTCATATTCAAACCGAATGAACGTTTTGCTTCTGTACGATACCGTTATGCCGACCTCTCTGCCTTCAGGAATTTCGGCATGTTCGACAATATTTGCAAAAATTTCGGTAGCGGCTATCAGCATAGCCGCTTTTTTACTGACGGAAAAATCCGCTTGATGACGGGTTATTAACGATTCGATTTGCATGAGATTCGGCAAACAAGGAGTAAGCGAAATACTCTCGGTGCTCTTCATCCGGATGTTCTCTTATATGTCGTTTATCGAATGGATTATTGTAAACATATCCGAAAAACCGGTCGAATCGATTGCCATTTTTACAACGTCGGACGGGTTTAATATGTATATCTTATTCCCGTTTTCTTCGCCGTCATCATGTGCGGACATTAAAACCCCAAGTCCCGACGATGACATATTCGTTACCTTCGACAAATCCAAGACAAGATTTTTTTCCTTGATTGCGGCATATATCTTGTTCTCAAAATCTCCGTAGGTGTAAGAGTTAATTGTACCGTCCACTGCTAAGAGCGTGTACGGCTCGGCCTTTGTTTCGGTGATAATTAAATTATCCATAAAAATAACCTCCGTAAAATATTTTAAACACCGGCTGTAATACCGGCGCTCATTTTTTATGGGAATTTCGAAAAACTTCGGCTTTTCGGGGTAAGCTTTGCTTTCCGGATTTCCCTTATATGTGTTTAAACACTAAAATAGTTACATCATCTTCAATTTCGCGTGCTATAAAGTCCAATAGGCTTTTATAAACGGCGTTTGCAATTTCTTTTGCAGGCTTATCTTTATTTGCGGCAAGAATCCGGCTGACACGGTCGTTTCCGAAACGGTCGCCTTTTAAGTTCGTCGCTTCCAGCAATCCGTCGGTCGTAAATACAATCGTATCGTTTTTATTCATGGTAATCTTGCGCACCTTTAAAAAGGGTTTTATGTTTTTTACGAAACCCAAAACCCTCCCTTCACCCTGTATTTCGATAACGTTTTTATAAGAATCGATATACATCGACATAAGCGGAATACCGCAGTTTAAGTAATAAATCGTCGATGTTTTAAAATCGATAATACCGAAAAGTCCGGCGAAAAACGAGCCTTTCGGTAAATTTTGTTTTACAAAGCCGTTTATTTTTACAACAAGTTCTTTAAAGTCGGGTATTTCCGATAAATACGTATGCAGTACCGATTTTAGAATAATCATCGACATACTTGCGCTTAAACCTTTGCCCGCAACGTCGCCTATTAAGAAAAAATATCGGTCTTCGGATAATTTTATAAAGTCAATAAAGTCTCCGCCGAGCTGATGCGCCGAATAAGAAACCGAATCAACTTCAATAACTTTTTTTTCAATTTTATCCATATTTTTTTGAATTGAACCGATAATTTGATCCGACATTTCTATTTCGCGGTCAACGGTAAGAATAATATCTTGTTTTGCAATGTTACGCAGGTAATAAACGACCAGAAAAAAATATGAATAAAGATTCATTAGAACATCGTAATCATACGCCGTGTATTCTTCTCTTCTCTTTTTTTCTGCAATGCCGAGCACACCGATAAGTTTTTGTCCTTCCCGTACAAATATAAGAATTTCCGAAGAGGTCCTGTTCATCATGCCGATTAAGTCGCCCCGTATCAAAGCAAATTCGGGGTTTGTCAACACTTCCGATTTCATAACGGCGGAAACATTTTTTTTCAAAAGCTCATCAAACACCGGTAAGTCCGTTTGAAACACGGCAGAGGTGCCGAATGTAGAATAAACCGGCTCAAGGATGCCGCTATCGCTTGTAATTAAAACGTCCATACCGGCCGATTTTAAATGTTCAATCATTATGCCGGTAAAAACTTTTACGACTTCTTCGCGTCCCGCGGTGTAATCGATTTTTTGCAGCTCGTCCTCAATTGCTTTTGCGTATTCCGAAGTGTCGCCCAAAAACCAGCGGAATTTTTGCGATACGATGTTCCTGAATAGGAGAAAACCGAACGCCGATAAAACAAGAAGTACAATTTGAATGTAAAGGCTTCGGATGCTCGTTAAAATTACAGAGGCACTATAACCGGCCAATAGCGAGAATATTAAAATAAAGGCTAAAAACCTGATGAAAGCGAATGCCAATTGCTTCTTATCATACACAATCGAAAGCGAAAATGCATAGTTCGCCAAAATTACCAGCAATACGTAACCGGACGGCAAAATAGCGATTGCCCATGTGAACAGTGTCGCTACATAAAAAAGAATGCCGTAAACGGCTGCAGCAGTAAAAATTGCCAATGAGAAAAACAGTATTTGCTGCTTATAAATTTTACTTGTTTCTTTGCCGGCTTTTGCAAGAGAGATAAATAGTGCCAATGCCGACGTAAAAAGAAGCGTAATTCCGCCGAAAAATTTTTCTGCGGAAAAACCTAAAATAAGCTGAGAAGAAAAATGAAAACCTATTACGGGGTCCCAAAAGAATCCTTCAAAAAACAAAAAGGGAATTACAAGCGATACCGAATGAAGGGCGACATTAAAAACCGTAAATTTTATCCGTTTTTTCTTTTCAAAATACGGTATTTTTACCGCCATATCCAATAACAAATATGACGTTACGGCAATTCCCGTCAAAAAAAGTTTTGATAAATATACGTTTATTTGCGGAATGCCATAGTATAAAACAACCATTGTTGCAAAAAAAAGCAGCGTCGTTACGGTTGCGCTTATTGAAACTTTTGCCAAAGCCCGTGCGGACGGTTCTTTCTTCGTAATAATATTTAAGGTTAATATTATTAAAACCGCCAAAAAAAAGAAGACAAAAACGATTAAACCCATATGTTACACCTTAACCTTTACGCACAACATTGTAATGTCATCCCGCAATTTATTGTTTCCCACATACGATAAAGCCAGTTCCGCCGTTTTATCCAAAACATCCTGTGCCCCGCCCTGAGCAAATGATTTTATAGAATCCATATATAATTCGGTGTCACCCAGCTCGACGCCTTCTTCATTCATTGTCTCGGGGATTCCGTCTGTCGCCATAAAGATAACATCGCCGCGGTATAATTTCCGCTCTTCCACACCTATGTAGTCCAAGTCGATAATTCCTACAATGCTGCACGTGGATTCCAGCGGCTTTACTTTGTAGCCGTCAGGCGATTCGGTAAGAATAACGGGGTTTTCCATAGAGGCGTTTACGTACTGCAATGTCATTTTTTCGGTATCTACAAGTCCTAAAAACAAAACGGTATATTTATCCATCAGTTTCATACGCTTAATTGCAGTATCTACAGCAATAATTAAGCCGGCAAGGTCTTCTTTGTTTTCGGCAATTTTAATTGTGTTTATAACAACGCCCATAACAAGCGCCGCCGCAAGTCCTTTGCCGGAAACATCGCCCAAAACCAAAAGCGTCTTGGAAGCATCAATGCTGATAACGTCGTAATAATCGCCCGACACATTTACGAGCGGTTTAAAATACGAAGCAATGTCCAGCGACTTAGTTTCGGGCATTTTTTGCGGTAAAAATGCTCTTTGCGTCGCCGCAACCATATTCCACTCTTGTGTCAATTCGGAAAGATATAAGAGTTTTTCGAGCGTCGTCGTACGGTTTTCATAACTTGAAAATTCGGAAAACATCGTTACAAAAATTTCCGGTTCGACTTCGTTTAAATATCTGCACACGATAAAAAAACGAAAGCTTTCCAAAACAGCTGCCGCGACGCGGGCTTGTTTTTGTCGGCATATATGTAAATCGGCATTAAAAAAATATATCCCGGATTTTAAATTTTTTGACACTTCCTGCAGCGATTTAAAAGTTTCGGGCATAGAGACAAAACGGGCAGTGCTGTTGTAAATTACGGTATCTTCTTTTGCATTTACCATCATAACCGAGCAATCGCCCGTATATTCCAATTCATTATGAATTGAATCAATGAGATTTTCCGTAGTGTAGCAAAACCGAAGCTTCCTTAAAAAATCGGCAAAAATTTTTGTTTTAGGCCGTTTATATTCCTGCTGCTCTATCTTTTTTGAATATGATTTTATTACGGTCCCCGCAAAAATACACACAAGTACGAAAACCGCTTGCCCTATAAAAAAGCGGTGCGTTTGCGTCATTTCCGGTATTTTGGACAATCGGCTTAAGGCGAGTGTCATATCGGTGGCGGAATAAAACTTGCCTAAAAATAAAAATCGGGGACTTACGAATATCAAAAACAGGGCGAAAACACCGCTCATTCCGATACTTATAAGAATATTTGAAAGCAATTTACGTAATTTTATCATCGTGTGAATTCTCCGGAATCGGAGGCATTGTAGCATAAATGTAAATAAAAATAAAGGGTATGTTTAAAACCGGAAATCGGATTTTTACAAATGTCCCAAGAACGCAAAGACGAAAAGAACTCGGTTTTTATTCTCTTCAATACGGGAACCGCTAAAAACCTCAGCTTTTTAAAGATGAGGTTCGCTCACCGGTGTTCCTTGATTTTAACTTACTTTTCATTTTATAAAAAAAACGATATAATCCGGTTTGTATGAAAAAAAAGCTTTTCCCTGCAGCGATATCTATGTGTTTGTGCTGTTTTGCGTTTATGCAGATTGTTTCCTGTGCTGAAAAAAAACCGGAATCTTCCGATCAAGCGGTCGAAAAAAAAATAAAACCGAAACGTGTTATTAACGATAGGATTCTTATTATTTTAGGCAAAGATTATTATGAAAAAAGCGGAATATTGAATTATGTAAAAAACGAGTATGGAATCGGCGAGCGGGACTCACCTGTTCAGCTTCTAACCTATAAAGAAATGACGGCACTTACAAAATCGCCGCGGCTTAAAACAATAAACGAAAAAATAGAGGAGTACAAAAGCACAATTGTAATTTCACTGGGTATACCGGAAGGCGGGGGGGGGCATTTAATTCAAATTGCGGAAAATAATTCCGATGTTTCGATCATCAGTCTTTTGCCGATGGACGAAATTCTTCCGCTTGAAGCGGCTTCCGATATTGTTGCGGATTTTAAATTTCCGAAGATGCTGCAAGAAAAAAATGCGGCGGCAAACGATGACGATATAATGATTTTACTGACGGCCTCGATTTTTGCGGCTGAAGATATAAATGCAAAAAATAAAAAATTAAAAAATTCTCCGTTGGAAGAATTCCGAGAGGCGCTTTTTACCGCACAAAAAGTTATAGGAAAGACGCTGCTGAATAACGATTATACGGTTAAGCCGTTTACGGACCCCGGCACCGGCATTCCCTCACATACGTATTTGATTATTCACAAAAACGGAGAGGAGAGTAAAAACGATAGTGAAAATACGGAAAGCGATGCGGTTGATGAAAACGGAGACATTATAAACCCCGATACGCTTGAAGGCGGCGCCTAAGTGAATAAACTGAAATTATTGAAAAAAGGAATTTTCGGCGATTCGGATTCTTTAAAGAATTTGGAAGAGATGGAATGCGCCGTATTACTTTTGCTGTCGGACAGTCACGGAGATTCCGAAGCCGTAATAAACGTTTTTAAAAACTGCGGAGCAAAAGCCGATGCACTCTTATTTTCGGGCGACGGGCTGCAGGATATGCTGCATATCATAAACACCGCCGCATATGATGCAAAGCTGCGAGACTGTTTACCGTCCGTACTTTTTTTAGTGTCGGGGAATTCCGATTCATTAAAATATACGGCAAATTTGGAGGCGGCGAGTAAGATTCCTTCTTTGCAAAAAAATCCGGAAAAGATTTTAAAATTCGATGAAAATCTTTTTTTAAATATCTGCGGTTCAAAAATTCTATTAACGCACGGACACGAATTTTTTGTCGATTATGAACTCAGTCCGCTCAGTTTTTTTACGGAACAAAACGGTTGCGGCATTGCCGTGTACGGACACACGCACGTCCCCCGCGTAGAAAAAGTGAATTCCGCTCTTTTGATATATCCGGGTTCTATCAGCAGACCGCGCTGCGGTTCAAAAAAAAGCTTTGCGTTTTTAACGCTTGAAAAGAACAAAACACCGCGCGTCGATTTTATGACACTTGATTCGTTCGACAACCTTTAATTTTTATTTGCGATGTAATTTTACAACTCTTTATATGGGACATCTTGCAAAAGAGTTTGCCGGATTTTTAGAGGTTTCCATAATTCTTTAAAAAATCCCGATAAAATTCGGTAAAAGAATCCGCTTGAATCGCCTTTCGTATGTCGGCGATCATAGTATGTAAAAAAGCAAGATTGTGATATGTCGCAAGCATAGAATACAAAATTTCTTTTGTACGAAATAAATGCCGAAGATATGCACGGCTGTATTCTTTGCAGACCTTGCAATTACAGTCTTTATCGATCGGACCGAAATCGAATTCGTATTCCTTGCGTTTAATTGAAATGGCGCCTTTATGTGTAAATAAACTGCCGTTTCGCGCATTACGGGACGGTAAAACGCAGTCGAACAAGTCTACGCCGTTTTTTACGGCTTCAAGAATATAATCGGGAGTTCCGATGCCCATAACGTATATAGGCTTTTTTTCGGGGATTTGTTTTGCGGTAAATTCCAAAAATTCAAGATATTTTTCACGAGGTTCGCCGATTGAAAGCCCGCCGATTGCAATCCCGCGAGGTTCGTGCTTTAAAACCGCTTCAAGACTTTTGAGGCGTAAATCTTCAAAAAAACCTCCCTGCACAATGGGGAAAAGTGCCCCGCCGTAATTTTCGCTTGTATTATGCCACGCCGCAAACGCTCTGTCGAGCCATTTTATCGTAATTTTTAAATCGGAGAGCGTTTCGGCTTTTGTAATTCCATACGCCGAACAAATATCCAGTTGCATTTGAATGTCGCTGTTAAAACCCGTTTGCAGTTCCACCGCAATTTCCGGGCTTAAAAAACGGGAGCTGCCGTCGATATGACTTTGAAATTGCACTCCTGCTTCCGTAATTTTCCGTAAACCGGAAAGAGAAAAAACTTGAAAGCCGCCTGAATCCGTAAGAAAATTTTTATGCCAGCCGGAAAATCCGTGCAAGCCGCCTGCCGCCTTAATAACCTCAATTCCAGGACGTAAAAAAAGATGATACGTATTTGCTAAAATGATTTGAAAACCGATTTTTTCAAGTTCGTCTTTCGTCATGGCTTTTACGCTTGCGGCCGTTCCGACCGGCATAAATGCAGGCGTTAAAACATCGCCGTGCGGCAAACGCAAAATCCCGGTACGAGCACGTGAATGCGCATCTTTGTGGACAGCTGTAAATATTTCTTTTTTTTCTTTCATTGGAGCTCCGGCTATTTTGGGATACGAATATAGTTATCGGAATGCATAAAAACGGAATTTCGACGGATAAAAAAGCGGGACCGGAGGGACTCGAACCCCCTACCTACTGCTTAGAAGGCAGTTGCTCTATCCTGATGAGCTACGATCCCAAGGTTTTAAGGATCGGGATGGAGGGATTTGAACCCCCGATCTTCTGGTCCCAAACCAGACGCCTTAGCCCCTAGGCTACATCCCGATCAAGGCGTGCATAATACGCAAAAGCCCTGTTTATGTCAAGCAACGATGCAGTTTTAGAAGGCGATTTTTAAACCAGCCATAGCGTTAAGCGACTGCACCATAGTCGGAAGATTGCGTGCAGGCATTTCCTGACCTAATTTAACACCTTTTATAGGTTTGTAATAATTAGCCCAGCCTCCGAAATAAATTCCGAAGCGTCCGGTAAACATATAAGCCGCCGTTAAACGAACGCCGCCTCCCAGATTGGTATATTTTTCCCATTCGGCCGATTTATTTGCAATTATTCTATTGAATTGCGAACCGCCTACGGCGAAAGCACCGCCTAAAAATAAAGAGAAGCCTCTGGCAAGTCTAAAATTATATCCGATTCCGAATTGAGTATCGTTTGCAAATATGGAATTAAAGGCGAATATCGTTGATGCATAAATTGCCCAATTTTTAGGAAGATCATACGATAATCCGACGTTAAAGCCGCCCATATGTTTAAATTTAATTGAATGGTGTCTAAATCCGTCGGACTGAGTACCGCCGCCGAAATAATGCAGTTGGTGGTTGGTATACACCGCACCTATTTCCAAATTGAGCCCGATAGATTTTGCGGATGCCGCTCCTGCAAAAACGGTAAAAAATGCCATAAGCACTACAATCTTCTTATTCATAAAAACTCCTTGTTTTTAATATTTGGGAAACCGCGAAAAACATCGATTTTTGAGGTTTCCATTTATTATGACAATAAAAGAAATCTATAGACCTCTCTTAAAAATCGGCGCGATTATAATTAAATTACAGATATTAGTCAATATTGTAGGCACTCTTAACAGGGCATCAGCATGAAAAAAGGATTTTAGCTCTAAAGCAATCATCATAGATACATGCGCGTTTACCCATACTCAGCGTATCCATATCGGACAGCATTTTTATTCTGTTGTAAACAATTCGCCTGATTATCGCAAGATTCTCAGCCGTGTTGCATTCCAAAACAGGACATTGGTCGTTATGAAAGATAACATCCAAACACCAGTGCAGATTGTTTTCAATCGCCCAATGACTGCGTACTGCTTTTGCAAAGGTATTCACATCTTTTAGACTGGTAATAAAATACCGCTTTTCAATAGTTTTTTTGCCTTTGCGCCTTATAATGCTTTCACACATCCCAAAGGCACCAAGATTTTTCCATTTTTTCTTGTCAGCAAACCAACCGATATTCGTATCTAATGTATATATTCTTTCTTCCAGCCTGCCATGCCCCGCATCAAATGTCGTTATTTGACTGCGTGTTTGTTCTGCAGGACACACAAAGAACTCTTTCACTTCTTGTTCCATCGTCGGCTGATTTGCCTTTAGGGCAAGTACATACTCATTATCTTTGGCGATTTTTTTACATACTTCCTTTTGACATAACAAGGCCTCCGCCGTTATTACCGTATTTTTTATCTTTAAGGCTTCTATAAGGCGTTTACTGACCGCAATTTCATTCGTTTTCTCCCTGCTGCATTCCATTTGACCTATTACTACACCAAGTTCGTGACTGTAGGCATGCAGCAAATGTAACGCTTCTATTCCGTGTGCTTTGTTTCCGCTGCCTCGTAACGTTTTTCCGTCAAGACTCACATAACTTCCTGAAGGAATTTCAAGCTGCGATTCTATCCACTTTATAAACAATCTTTGAAATTCTACCGGATTAAGGATGCCCAGTGTTCTTCTGAGCGTATCATAAGAAGGCAGCCCATTAGGCAGCTGTAAACCGACTACCTCTTTTAGCCATGATTCTTTAAGTCTTGCAAATTCTCGAATCCCATAAATACTCATCTCTCCTGCGCTGACACCGCACATTACTACGGTAAGTATTTCTGTCAATGAATGTTTTACTTTCCAGTCTTATCGGCTGTCCTCTAATTCTTCGAAATTTATCCCTTCCACCATGCCGATATTTTAACAGTTTTTTCTTTCATGCTGAAGCCCTGCACTCTTAAGGCGACAAAGAAAAAATTTCATTACCGGCTGCCGGCAAAAATTTTCGATAGACCTCTTTAATAAAAATTGCTATAATTCTTACCTTAAGGAGATGTTTTATGAAAAACTTTAAAAAGATTTTACTAATTTGTGCTGCCGTTATTATGACGGCGGGAATCGTATTTGCCGGCGGAGTAAAAGACACGGACATGCAAAACTCTTTTGCCGCCGATTTATCAGAAGACCGTGCAGGTAATCCTATCGTTATACCTTCCAAAATCGAAAAAATCATATCGATGGCGCCTTCCGTAACGGAAATACTTATCGATTTGAACGTAGCCGATAAAATTATTGCAGCCGACACAAATACGCAAAAAGACGGCCTGTTAAAACAAAATATTCCGTACTTTGATATGATGAACCCCGATGCGGAACAACTGATTGCGCTGCGACCGGATATCGTTTTTACTTCAGGGATGTCCCGAGCAAAAGGGAATGACCCCTTTGCACCGCTGAGGGCTGCCGGCATTTGTGTCGCCGATATTCCGTCGTCTTCGAGCATTGCCGCAATTTACGACGACATAACTTTTATTTCGCAAGCCGTAAATGAAAAAAACAAAGGCAATAAACTGATTGCGAATATGAAAAAAGAAATAAATGCCATTCAAAAAAAATATTCGGCAATTACGGAAACGGAAAAGAAAACGGTTTATTTTGAAATCGGAGCGGCACCTCATATGTATAGCTTAGGTTCAAACACGTTTATACACGAAATGCTTGAACTTATCGGTGCAAAAAATATCCTCGCGAAACAAAAAAACTGGGTTGCGGTTTCGGATGAAACGGTCATATCCGCGAATCCTGATGTAATTTTGACAAGCGTCAATTATATCCCCGACCCCGTTGCGGAAATTATGCAGCGCCCCGGCTGGCATGTTATTAGTGCCGTAAAAAATAAGCGGGTTTTTCGAATCGATAACAATTCGTCATCGCGACCGAATCATAATATCGTCAAAGCACTAAAACAAATAGCTGCCGCAGTTTACCCCGAATATTAACCCATGAACATAAAACTCAAGACCGCAGCTTCAATTATATTCTGCGGTCTTGTAATTATTTTAGGTATCGGAATAGGGAGCGTTTTTGTTCCACCGAAAAATATTATTAAAATTATTTTTTGTAAAATAATTCACAAAGAAATTACCGGCATTGCCGAAACTTTTACGGCAATTGTTTGGAACGTAAGGCTCCCTCGTGTTCTTACGGCTTTCTTAACCGGCGGAAGTTTGGCAGTAAGCGGGGCGGTTATGCAAAGCGTACTGAAAAACCCGCTTGCTTCGTCGTATACTATGGGTGTCTCTTCGGGCGCAGCCTTCGGTGCCGCCGTTGTAATTACAGCCGGAATTACGCTTCCCGTTGTTCCGGCTTTTACTCTTCCGGTTGCAGGCTCGGTTTTCGGTTTGTTCAGCGCATATGCAGCAGTAAAATTCGCTTCGCTTATAGATAAAAATTTTAAAAATAATACGATCATTTTAACCGGCATTGTATTTTCTCTTTTTATAAACGGAATAATTACGCTTATCATTGCATTAAACAGAGACGGAACCGCACGATTGATTTTTTGGCAAATGGGAAGTTTTGCCTCACAAAGTATAAAAAATTTCTTTGTGCTCTTGCCTCTTACGGTTGCCGGAACGTGTACGCTTACGTTTTTTTCGCGGGAATTGGATATACTGACTTTCGGCGAAGAGCAAGCGGCAACGATGGGAGTAAACGTAAAAAAATTCAAATGGGCATTTCTTTTTTTATCTTCCGCATTGACGGGCGTTTCAATTTCTTTTACGGGAATAATCGGTTTTATCGATCTGATTGCGCCACACTTAGTGCGAAAGATTTTCGGAGCACAGCATAAATTGTTAATTCCGATGTCGTTTTTTTTAGGCGGAGCCGCAATGGTTTTATTCGATATGGTCGCACGAACGGTTTTATCCCCGCAGGAATTACCGGTCGGTTCAATTACCGCTTTAATCGGCGCTCCGTTTTTTTGTTATATTTATTTTAACGGGAGGAAAAAATGAATCCGCCTCTTCTTAATTTGGAATCGGTCAATGCAGGATATTCCGCTGCACCCGTTTTACATGATATATCTTTTTCAATTCCGCACGGCGAGGCGGTTTGTATTTTAGGACCGAACGGCTGCGGAAAAACGACTTTGCTTAAAACAATTGCGGGGCTTTTACAGTATTCCGGAAATATTTTTTTAAACGGGATAAATTTAAAAAAACTGAAGCGGAAAAATATTGCACAAAAAGTTGCGGTATTAAGTCAAATCTCTTCAATCTATTTTTCGTATTCGGTTTATGATACGGTACTGCTCGGACGATATGCGCAAAGCGGAAACAGCGCGTTAAAAAGCATTTCCGAAAAAGATATATTTTATACGGAAAAATGTTTGCGTGCCGTAAATGTTTGGGCTTTGCGCAATAGACAAATCGACACGCTTTCGGGCGGACAGCTGCAACGGGTTTATCTGGCGCGTACCCTTGCACAGGAACCTGAATTAATTTTATTGGATGAACCGACAAATCATTTGGATTTAAAAACCGGTGCGGAATTGATTTCGTTTTTAAAGGATATAATTGCGTATGAAGGAAAATCGGTTATCGGTGTTTTTCACGATATAAATTCCGCGATGCGGTTTGCAAACACATTTTTGTTTTTAAAAGAAGGGAAAATAAAAGCGTTCGGTAAAAAAGAAAACATTGCGCTCCCTGCAATTTTTCAAGACGTATACGGAATGGATGTTGCCGGCTGGATGAAGGATTCTTTAGCGGAGTGGGAAAGAGCGGCCGGTACTACAACTAAATAATTTGAAATTTTTACAACTTGCGTTTCTATATTGTAAATTGAAAAGATGTTTTTCGGTGTTAAAACCTTTTCGGGAGAGCCGTGCACAAAAATTTTTTTATTTTTTAATGCGAAAATATAATTTCCGTAACGGGCTGCTTGGTTTAAATCGTGTAAAACCAAAATAATTACGGCATTCGTTTTTTTATTTAATCTGTTTACAAGTTCTAAAAATTCGATTTGGTGCGCGGGGTCTAAAAAACTTGTCGGCTCATCAAATAATAAAACGGACGGTTCTTGTGCTAACGCCATAGCAATCCATGCCCGCTGCTTTTCACCGCCGGAAAGACTATCCAACGGTTTATGTCGCAGATCAAACATATTTGTAAGATGTAAAACATTTTCAATTATTTCATTATCGGTTTTATCAAAAAACTCAAACCATTTTTTACGCGGATACCTCCCGAAGAAAATAAGTTCTTCGACGGTAATTTCGTCGGGACATTTATTTTGCTGCAGCAATATCGAAACCTTTTGCGCAAGTTCTTTTGTTCTCATATCGGAAATATTTTTTCCTGCGATAAAAATTTTCCCTGAGACCGGTTTTACAATTCCTGCGATTGCTTTTAATATTGTAGATTTTCCTGACGCATTCGGTCCGATTATGGAAACGACATGTCCTGCCCGTACCGAAAGGTTTAAGTCTTCGATTATATTTTCTTTTCCGTACGAAAGATTAAGGTGTTCGATTTCCAGCATATTCATTTTTTAAAATTTCCGCTTCAAATTTTTCAAGGCTGTCTATACCCGTTTGATTTTCGCGGTCAATCATAATGGGAATAATATTGAGTTCGCAACACGCATCGAGTTTCTCTTTTGTGCCTCCCGATTTTCCGCTATTTTTTAGGACGACATATTCGGCATTATATTCGCGGAACATTGCGATGTTTAATTCTCGCGATAGCGGTCCCGTAATTGCGATTATATCTTTTGCCGTAACGCCGCACATTCTGCATTTTTCCATACTTTCCGCAGTCGGTAAAATTCGATATACAAACCGGAGTGTTTGCGGACGGATTTTTTCAAAGTCGGAAATATTTTTTGAACCTGTTGTAAAAAATACACAGCACGGTTTTAATGTTTTTAAAAATGCGCATACTTTTTCAACGCTTTCAAAATGCATACAGTTTCCGTTTTCGGTTACGGATGCGCGTAAAAAGCGGAAATATTTTATACTCAATTCTTCCGCTGTTTTTTTTGCATTTTTGGAAACAAGCAAAGCGTACGGATGACTTAAGTCCGCAATTGCCGTTATTTTTTCCGTTTTGCAAAACGTCATCATTTCATCTTTTGTCATTCTGCCGATTTTTAAATTGCAGTTTTGAAAAAAGTCTTTACCGTCTTCGGTCGCAATGCTCATAATATAGTCCGTACCGTTTTTCCTAAACCGTTCCGCCAAGATGCCTGATTCGGTCGTGCCGCCTATGAGCCAAATCATTTAATACTGTAACCCCGCGGTGTAATTATTTTTCCGTTTTGAATATATGTATTGCTATTTCCGACAATAACAATTGTAAACATATCGATTGTACTGTAATCGATATTGCCGAGCGTCGTTATAATAATTTTCTCTCCGCTTCTGCAAGCATTTTTCACTATACCGGCAGGCGTTTCCGGTGAACGGAATTGCAAAATTATCCTTACCGCTTCTGCCATATAATCGGCACGGCTCTTTGATTTGGGATTGTAAATTGCAAGGACAAAATCCGCTTCCGAGGCGAGCCGGATTCTTTTTTTTATTATGTCATAATTTGTAAGTCTGTCCGATAAACTGATAATCGCCATATCATGCATCAAAGGTGCACCTAATTTTGCGGCGGCGGCAAAAGCGGCGGAAATACCCGGAACAATTTCCACTTCAATTACCGGAATCCCCGTTTTATTTTGAGGATACAATGCTGCAATCAATTCCAAAACCGGCCCCGCCATTCCGTAAAGGCCGGAATCGCCTGAACTGATAACGGCAACCGTTTTCCCTTCGGCAGCTTTTTCTACGGCGTATTTGCACCGTTCAATTTCTCCGGTCATTCCCGTTTGAAAAATTTCTTTATCTTGAATAAGATGCTGAATGTATTTTATATACCCCGAATATCCGGTAATAATCTCCGATTTTTGTAAAGCCGCTATTGCTTGAAGCGACATATATTCGACGCCGCCCGGTCCTATTCCTATAATAAAAATTTTTGCCATTTTCTTTTTCGCTCGGCCTGTATTCCTAGAGCATATTTAGAATCTCATCGGTTTTTTGAAATGTGCTTACCATTTTATCCGAGAATACGGTTACCGTCGAATACATTGCGTCGGTTTTAAAGCTGAGCTCGGTAAATGCTTTATCGAGCGATTCACCGCTTTTTGCGGTAACCGCAATACTTTTTACGACTTCCGCGACGGTCTTTCCGATGTCGGAAGAACTTTCCAAAGAGGCGGCGGCAAGGCGCCCGAGCTCTTCGGCAACAACGGCGAACCCTTTGCCGTATTCACCTGCATGAGCGGCCTCAATAGCGGCGTTCATACTGAGCATTTTGGTTTGTTCCGCAATACCGGAAATAACTTCCGCCATTTCTCTAATTGCGGAGATGCTTTGATTTATGTAAATTATCTTTTCATACGTTGTTTTAAAAAGTTTATGCCCTTCCTTAAACGTGTTGACAAGGTCGGCTGCAACCATTGCATCGTTTTGAGCATCCGCTGCCGTAACCTGTACGTCCTGTAAAAAATCGCGGACTTGCTCTACACGCTTTTCTTTTCCTTCTCCGAATACCGCTTGTTCATTTTTTAATTTTGAATACGACTTTTCAAGTTCCGTATATTTTTCTTCGAGGTCTTGTTTTGTCGTTTTTAATTCTTCGGCCGATGCTTTCAGTTTATCATAATCGTTTTTTAAATTTATATATGCTTGATTATCTTTAAGCGGTACAGGAACGGATTCATAAAAAGGTTTTGATAGGTTTTTTTCTCTTTCCAAAGCCGAAACTTGACCTTGAATCGAAACGCTCTTGTTAAGAACATCGGCGGTATTTCCGGAGCTTTGAACCGCAGTAAAATGTTCTGCGTACGATTGCTTTCCCGAAAAAGGCTTTGCCGTCGTCTCCGCATCCGTGCCGGTTTTAGGTCCCAGATGGAGTCGCAACATTGCTTTTTTTGCGCGTTCTTTTTCGATGTATATATGATAAATAATATATGATACAAGACCCGTTAAGAACATTCCTATCGCCCATGCGGTAATAATCAAACCGATTGAAAACGTTTTTGCTTTTTTTTCTTGTACCGCAAAATTGTTACGGTAAACCGATTTTAAATTTTCAAAATCTTTCCGCACTGCATCGAACCGTTCCAGCACAGGCTGAAAAGTTTGCAAAGAAGAGTCGGCACTTATTTCAAATTCCTGCCGCCATGCTTCAAGACTTCGGAATAGTTTTTTATTTGCGTTTTCATAATTCACATACGCGGAATTTGTTCCGCTTTCATCTTGTGTAGAATACACCAGCTTTTTAAAATTGGAATAATACTGCTCGGTTTCATCGATTTTCTTTTGTAAGTCGCTTGCCGAAAAACCGCCGTTACCGACGGCAGTTCTGAACATATCGGCTTTTAACGCTTCGGCATAGAATTCATATTCGGTTAAATAGCTGATTTTCAGTTGAAATTCGGAAGAGGGTTTTGCTGCAATTACAAATGCTGCACCCGCAATTCCCAACGCCAAAATGATGCCGCTAAAAGTAAATATAATTTTTACATAATTTTTCATTTTCACATCCTTTTTTTAGTGCCGATTAAAGCGGTACTCCCCTTTAGCCGTATACGTCGAGTGTAACATAAGGGGCGTCGACTGTCAATTGTTTGGAAAAGTCGACCGCACAGCGTTAAACACAATTGGAGAGTCGTTTTGCAAGCTATTGACATTTTTTTATTTTTTTTATATGGTCTCCCATGTTGTTTTTACGGGCAATAGCGCAGTTGGTTAGCGTACAAGTCTGGGGGACTTGGGGTCCCCGGTTCAAATCCGGGTTGCCCGATTTTTTATCTGCACTTAAAATAAGCCCCTAAAATTCAACAGCCGAATAATTAGGGGGGTATGATGAACATCTCGGCGGAAATTCAGCCTCACTGTTTACCTGCCGAGTTTTGTACCCGAGACCGCAAAACTTCACGTTATTGTATGTGTGTACTTCCACACACACTTTAAAAAACTTTTTTTCGGAAGCCGACTCTTCCTTTAAAAAGTTTCATATGAGGAGAATTGTATGAAAAAAATTAATCTTATGCTTTCCGTTATTTTTTCGGTACTGATTGTTTCGTGTAAATTATCGCTTGTTTCTAAAATCAGGGTAAAAGCAAAACCGGAAGTTACCGTACATGCCGGAGAAAATGAAATTAAACTTGACGAGTATGTGTCGGCGAAGCGGTTTATCGGTCAAATTAACGATCCTACATACAAAGTCTTTAATTTTATAAACGATAAAGACGATATTTCCGCCGTTTTAATACATTATCCAATTACCGGCTTGGCGCTGGATATGACAAAGAATTTCAAGGTTCTTGATGAAATACAAACGGGGGCTTCGGAAAGTTTAAAAGAACAGTCGTTTATGTTTAATAATCCTGAAAAACAGCGCAAAGAGATTGATTTGGATATAATACAGAAAAAGCTTGCCGACACTTTTACCAAATCGCAAACGATTCCTGCCAGTAAACCCGATGCTTCCGACATGTCGTTTCCTGAACAAACCGTACCGCTTACCGTTCCTTTCAATAAAGCGGTTTTCGGTGAAAATACGGTATTACGTATTTCAGCCGAAACGAATGCTGCCGGTATTGAAGTTAAAATTACCGAAGTAAAAGTACCGCTTTATTTGAGCGGAGAAGCGACATATACCGGCAACGGCAATACCGCCTCTGTAGATCTTTCAAATAAAGCCGTCGGAAACACTACCAACATAAAAATCAAATTCACGATAACAGGTTCGGCAAATCCCTCTTTTAACATTACGTTTAAAGCGAAACTGGACGGCATCATTAAGGAAGCGGAAGGGATTACTCTTACATCCGTATCTTTTCCGGTGAATACTATTGAAATTCCAATCCCTTCGGATAATTTTGAAGAGGCGAAAATTGACATCGGAAGAATTACGGCAACGAAACCTATTCCCCAAGGATGGTCGGGCTTTTCGTGCGATTATACCGGTGTAACCGTATCCCAACCGGGTGGGTTAAATTTGCATTTAGCGGGAGATGATACCGATTTAAACGATAAGACAATCAATAAAAATAACATAACAATAAGCGGTACTTTTTCCATAACGGCAAATAACGCGACGTACAAATACGCTAAAACGGGAAATATGGAATTCGGCGTTGCCATACAAAAATTCAATTATGTTAAAATTAAAATGCCGGATAGTTTTAATCCGAAAGTCGAAAAAACGATTCCAACGCCTGCGGACTTAAAAAAATGGGTATCCAAAGTTCATTTTGAAAAGTTGACGGTCTCAATCAATCTTAAAAACGGCCTTCCGACGGGTAATAATATAGAAATAGAAGCGGTCTCGACGGCTTTCGGCTTAAACGGCACAAAAACTTTCCCGAGCGGAGGGGAAAGCGCCGTCTCTCAAACCGAAACCATTGAACATTGTAATTTTGATTTTATTCCGAATACTCAGCCGAATACCGATTTAAAAATAACCGTTACACCGCCCGGTTATTCCGAAGGAACAAAAATTATGCAAGTACGTAACGTGGAGGCGGGTAAAAAAATCTCTTTCGGCGGAGAAATTATGATTGAAAATAAATGGGAATATGCAGTGGTAAAACCTAATAGCGGCGGAGGTTTTACGGGCTTATATCCTGCGGCTGCCAATGAATATGTCAACTTGGGGCAGTTTATTGAACTGCAGGAAAAAGGCTTAAAACTGAATACGGTAACGGCAAATTTTTATGTCCATTCCGATTTTCTAAAAACAAAATCTGCACAACCGAAGGGAAAATTGTATTTAAACTACAAAAAAGGAAGCTCACCCGAAAAAGAGTATATACTCGGCTCCGATACGGCGGATGAAAATATAAATTTTGCGCCGCCGCTTCCATCTTTTTTTTACATAGGTAAAAACGGCGACGAGTATAAGGGCACAATCCCCGAACCCAGTGCGAAAAAAAATATTGCACCCATTTTAAACGAAGACGGTTCCGAACTTAAATTTCATTACGCTATTAAATTGGACGAAATTACAATTTACAAAACCGAGGTCGATTCTTTTAGTACCGAAGGCAAAACCGCAAAAATAACCGGAGATATATTATTATATGTACCCGCTTCGTTTACGGTAAATAATGATATTAAGCTGTACACTATGCAGGGAAAAGGCGACCTTTTTCGGCGAACCGGTACAAATAATAATGACTATACGCAAAAACTTTTTAAAAGTCTAAAAGAGATAACGCTTAAACTCGGTTATGAAAACAATATCGGTCCCCGCATAAAAGCGGAACTTATAAATAAAAATGCCGACGGCGAAGTTAAATTTAAAAGAATTGTAGATTTACAGCAAGATAAAAGCAGTATAGATATTCAAATAAACAGTGATGAATTCGCCTATATAAAAAATACCGTCCCTTTCACGGTTGATATTAATATTGTAGTTCCGAAAGGCTCAGCTTCGATTAAGCGGAATGCACGAGTTAAGATAATGCCGTTCGTAAATGCAAAAATTGAACTTGACGAAACTATTAACTTAAAATAAAAACGAGGAAGGTAAAAATGAAAAAAAATTTTCTAATAAGTGCTGCACTTTTTTGCCTTTTGCTGCATTGTTACCCTCAGGAGGATTCCGCCGAACTTATCAATATGCAAACGGAAACTATGCTACAAGAGGTTAGGCAGCGGAACGGCATAGACGATAAATTTGAGACCGCTGCGAAAGAAGAAAAGCCTAAAAAAGATTTCTTTGCGAACGGACGGACAAAGTTTGCAACCGGCATTGAATTGACGGCGGCAGTTTCAAATTCATATTTTTTACTTAAAGATTTTCTTCAGCCTGAATTGGAAATCGATTTTACTAAAATGTCGGATAATTCTCCCAAGTCGGGATTTTCGACAAGTGAAGGGGGAGGTCTTCGGTTATTCTTAGCGATTTATGCAAAAGATAAATATGAATTCGGCTCGCATACGGGAACAAAAGGTTTATCGCTTATTAACTTGCCCAAAAATCTTATCGATTTTGCAGGCAAAGGAACACCAAAAGACGGAAAAGCAAGTGGAGAAATTACCAATATGACGTATGTCTTTGCGGATACATCGTTATTTTTCGGTATGAAAATAAAGAAGTTTAAATTTAAAATTACCGCGTCATATTTCGTTTCTCTTTTTCATTTTAATTATAATCTCGGAACATACGAATTTGTAAATGACAGTATTACGGGAAAATTACTTGCGAAGGGAAAATTTAATCTCAGTATATACAGTGATCTTCCGACATTTGCAAATTCGCGTGGTATAAACATAAGCGATATAAACACGATTTTTAAAAACGGCGGTTTTGATATGAGTTTGGACGGAGCATACGAATTCAATTCCATTGCACGTTTGAATTTTTCCTTGCAGGCAATACCCATTTTCCCTGCGCGGGTAAAAAAAGGAACGTCGGCGAAATTTGAAGGAGAATTTGAAATAGAATCGATTGTGGATTCTTTAACGGGTTCTCTTTTACCGCAAAACGGACCGAAAAATTTTTACAAAATGGAATATGTATTGCCGGAAATATCATATGATTTGCAACCTAAAAAAATTTTACGCCCGCTAAAATTACATGTGAGTGCAGATATTTATCCGTTTCAAAACAATTATCTCATAATTACCCCGAATATAGGCTGTCATTGTTTGCGACCGTTTTACATCGATGCCGGACTCCGATTGGAAAGCCGCTTTTTAAAAGTGCTTGGTGCGTATTACTCGTTCAACAGGGAAGATAAAGTTTGGAAAAATAAAGCGGGCTTTTTTATTGATACTCGGTTGCTCCGGCTTGAAGCCGCAGCAGCGATGGCATCGCCGTCCTTTACCGGAAGTTTCAAGGCAAAAGGCACCGAACTGTACATCGGACTTGTTGCAGGGTATTAAACGGATATGGCAAAAGCGGTTTTTGCAGGTTCTTTTGATCCGCCGACGTACGGACATCTCAATGTAATTGAGCGCGCACAGAAAATATTTTCCGAAGTACATGTTGTAATTGCCGTAAACAATAATAAAGAATACTTGTTTTCTGGCGGTGAACGGCTGGAGATGATGACGGCGCTTGTAAAAAAATGGAATAATGTTATTGTGAGTACATGGCAATCTTTAATTGTCGACTATGCCGTAAAAATTAATGCAGAAATTTTAATCCGCGGTGTACGCAATGTTTCCGATTTTTCTTATGAATTTGATTTAGCTTTGATGAATAAAAGTTTAAACCAAAAAATCGAGACGGTATTTTTACTTCCCGATCCGAAATATTTTGTTTTAAGGTCAAGCTCGATAAAAGAGCTTGCCGCATTCGGCGGCGACTTATCTGGAATGGTCCCGCCCATTATAGAAAAAGCTTTAAAAGAAAAAATAAAGGGATAGGCATTTGCCCGTACGGAAAGGGGTGCGATATGCCGCTTTTCCGCTTCAATTTTTCCTAGATTTAAACTGTAAAATGTGTTAAAGTGCCGTATGAAAATTCCTGTTTTTATTAAATTAAAAAAAAATGCATCCGTTCCGGAATATAAAACATCCGGTTCGGCAGGAGCCGATTTGCGCGCGTATATTGACACTCCTATCGTTTTAAAACCGATGCAGCGCCGGCTTATTCCCACCGGTCTTTCAGTGGAACTTCCCGAAGGTTCCGAATTACAGGTGCGACCGCGCTCCGGACTTGCGCTAAAACACGGGATAACAGTGCTAAACACACCCGGCACCGTTGATTCGGACTACCGCGGAGAGCTTTGCGTTTTACTTATCAACCTCGGCAGCGAAGACTTTAAGATAGAAAACGGCGACCGCATAGCACAAGCTGTAATCTCCAACGTTATTCAAGCCCGCTTTATACAAAAAGAGGAACTTTCGGACACGCCGAGAGGGTCAGGAGGATACGGTTCTACGGGAATCGCTTAAATCTGTCGCCTCTGCAAGCATTTTTTCTCCTAAAAAGTTTTTTATCAAAATCGCCGACACCGCGCCTAAAAGCATACCGAAAAATACGCCGCCTATTCCGGCAATTTCGGTTTTAAAAAACGAATAAAAAACAACCGCACACACAACTGCAAGAAAAAG
>CAUUAT010000005.1:0-38759 GCA_963543195.1 uncultured Treponema sp. | reverse complement strand
ATTATACACTATTTTCTTTGACAAAACAAGAACTTTTATGTATTATATGTGATAATATTTTGTTTTGGTGTTTGCAAGCTATGAAAAAATATTTTAGTGTACTGATTTTCGGTTTTGTTTTCTCAACCATATATGCGCATCCGCATATGTTTTTTACCAGCTGCGTAGAATTTATTTTTTCAGGATCGAACTTGCAAGGCGCATACGTTACGTGGACATTCGACCGTTTTTTCAGCGCGGATATTATAGATGGATACGATTTAAACAAAGACGGAATATTCAATAAAGCCGAAACAAGCGAAGTATACGATAATGCTTTTACCTACAGTCAAAACTATTACTATTTTACTTTTATGCGACAAGGAAATTTTAGAACCTCGCCCGAAGATATTTCCAAATCGACATTTTCCGTCCGGCAAAAAAACCGCATTGTAAGTTATCGGTTTTATGTAGATTTAACCGAATTTAAAGGGAATGAATTATATTTTGCATGTTACGACTATACATTTTTTTGCGATATAACATATCCTGAAAATACTGCTGTCAGTTTTATATGTGATAAAGGAAAAATACATCCTGTTTATACGATTGAGGAAAACAGGGATTATCCTGTTTATTATAATCCTTTAGGCCCCATTGATGACACTACAATTTATTACAAACCGGCACCCGGTCTTCAAACGTATTATCCGCGCGAAATCCATATTAAATTTTAAGGAACAGCCATGAAATCGAATTTAAAAAAATGCTGTATGTTAATTTTAGCATCTTTCTGTTTTTTACCTGTAAATGCAAATCCGTTTACCGGCAAAAAAAATTCGCCTACGCCCGTTTATCAAAGCCGACCGTCGGAACCTATTTTAAAAGGGCAGCGTATCTTAAATCAGAAATTGGGCGATTACATTGCAGCATGGCGGGAACACAAAAACCTTTCCGTTTTATTTTCGATTTTAGGTATTTCATTTTTATATGGAATAATTCATGCCGCGGGACCCGGCCATCGTAAAACGGTTGTTTTTTCTTTTTATCTTACGCGGAGTGCTGCGCCGGCGGAGCCTTTTTTGACAGGGCTCGCTCTTGCCGCCGCACATGGAGGCGCGGCGGGCTTTCTTATACTCATTTTTAGGGGTGTGTCGGGTGCGGTTTCGGTCGCATCAAACAATACGGCGATTTATATGGAAGGCATTTCGTTTTTCATTTTAATTATTTTATCGCTTTATGGTATATTTGACGCAGTTTTTGAACTGAAATCGAAAAAAGACGGCGGATATAAACCGCTAAAACTCGGCGCGGTTTTACTGAGCGGAATATATCCGTGCCCGGCGGCGATGCTCGTTCTGGTTTTATCCGTAAGTTTAAATGTTCCCGGTTTGGGGTTTTTAGCAGTCTCGGTTATGTCGCTGGGGATGAGTGTCCCTATAATAGCAGCAGCTTATTTAGCATGGGCGGGACGGACCGGTCTTTTTTACAAACTTAAAAACAGAGAAAGAACCGTTGCGGTAACCGGCGCCGTTTTACAAATTGCGGGGTACATAATACTGCTTATTTTTTCGATAAAAACCTCACTGCCGTTTATTTTAGGACTTTTAAAAATTATACAATAGGAGTTTATATGCTTAAAAAAAAATCTTTTTTTACAGTACTTATTTTGCAGGTAATGCTTATATTTACGGGCTGCTCTACAATTCAAACTGCATGGAAAACCGATGCACGTAATATTGAAAAAGATATTGCGGCATCCAAAAAAAACGGTGTCATTGTTTTTACCGCCTCCGACAGCGACGAAGTAAGTAAAAACTTGATTGACGATATATGTACCGAACATTTTTTTTCAAAAGCTGGTAAATATTTTGTTTTATACAATGTAAATATTGTAAAAGATGAAGCACTTATGCCGGCGAAAGAGCTTGAAAAAAATTATATTTTATTTTCAGAGTACAATATACTGGAAGTTCCTCATCTTTGCATACTGAATAAAGACGGAGATGCTTTTTATTCGGGACTTATTCCTGCGGAAATTAAGACCTCCGATGATTTTGCGGCGTTTTTATATAAACAGCTTCCGGACGGAGAAACGGTTGCAAAATTGAGGCACGGAATTGAAAAAAAAGAAGGCTTTGAAAAAATTAAGGCGGTCGATGAATTTTTTAATTCGGTATATTTCGTAGATTCCGAAAAATACAAACCGTTGCTTGACGAAGGCATAAAAAGCGATCCCGAAAATAAAAGCGGACTTACGGGAAAATTCGTTTTGGCAAAAAAACAACTTGTGATTGATAAACTCCTTCTTCAAAAAAAATATGACGAAGCTATCGGTGAATTTAACGATACTTTAAATATGAAAATTTTAAAACCGGAGGAGGAACAGGCGGTTTGGTGCAACATTGCATACATCGCAGCTCTTTCACAAAAATATTCAAAAACGAAGATTATCGGTTTTCTTGAAAATGCGCTAAAAGCGGCAGCTTCAAGTAGCAGAGCGGAGGATATTAAAGCTGATATCGACTATTTAAAAAAGCATTGACGCTACCGATAGGTCTTACTTTTTAAAGGGGATCTTTTATCCTTTTGCAGAGGTGCATTGCAAGAGGAGTGTATCGGCGATTTTTAAACGCTTATGTCCACTAAAGACGATGATGTTTCCGTTTTGTTAAATGCAGCGGAATTAAACGTATACATCGGCTTTATTGAAATAATTTCTTGCCGCAGTGTTGTCATACGGGATTGCAGCAATTCTCTATTTTTTTTGTTTTGCATTAAAACTTGATTTTGCAGTTTATCCAGATCGGACTTTAGCCGGATAATTTCGCGATCTTCTTTTTCCGGTAAGCCGAATTTGTACATTTGTTCAATAGGGTCGATGACTTTTTGAATGGTAAAAATATCGCCTATAATTTCCTGTTCAAGTTCCGTGTGATGAACAATTGCGTCTATATTTTCGCTGCCGATACACCGTTCTTGCGTTTCAAGGACGATAAGATAATCGCTAAATTTTTTCCGCTGATCCTGCAGCAAATCTTTAAAACGCTTTAAGACAGCTATACGTTGCTCGATTTCTTGTTTACTGAGTTCTTTTTTCATTTTATTGCACCTTCCCGTAGTTTTTTTAAAACAATTTTTCTAAAAAGTTTTAGTGTGTAAAACAGTCCATAAAATAAATGATGTTTGCCGTTAGACAAACCCTAAAGTAAGTTTCATTTTCGGTATTTTCTTTATTTAACCTGCAATATTTATACCCGCTGCAGACGAAGTTTTTGCCGCAGAAGGCTGAGCTGAAATTACCTGACTCCACGAGTTTTGCAGTTCTTCCATCATGGTTTTAACGTCGGCAAGCGGTTTATAATCTTTTTTTAAGTTTGCCGTTAAAAGCTGTTGATTAAAATACGAATAAATCGAAAGAAGATTTTTAGCTATTTCCCCGCCTGCTTCCAAGTCAAGGGATGCCATAAGTTCGGTAATAACATCTTGCGCTTTTAGGATATGATTGTTTATTTTTTCTATATCTTTAGCAGGGATTTTAGGAACATTCATTTTTTCAATAGCAAAATTGATGTGCTTTATGCCTTCGGTATAAAGCATTAAAATAAGAGATCCTTGACTCGCAGTCTTTACTTTTGTTTCTTTGTAAGCTGCAACCGCTTGACTGTTATAACTCATATCTGCCCCTCTCGTATGTACACATAATTCCTCTTGTTTATCGGCATAAGAAAAAAGAGCTTTAGAAAAATAAAGAAAAACACTTGACCATTTCTAAAAACTGAGGTTTGTAGAGATTGTCCATTTACCGGGAAGCCTTCGATTCGGCGTTTCACATTGCAGCATTGATTTTTCACTTTTACAGCTGCCGCAAATTAATTCCTACCACAACACCGATCGCTATCATAGCGGTCCACAGCGACGAGCCGCCATACGATAAAAACGGCAGCGGTATCCCCGTTATCGGCATAATACCCATAACCATTCCGACATTGACCATAAAATGAAAAAAGAACATCGTTAAAATACCCGATATAATCAGTTTACCGAATAAGTCTTCGCAGCGTTTAATTGAAAGAAAAAGCCGTAAAAAAAGAAGCCCGTAAAGTGCAAAAACCAAAAGCCCTCCAAGGAATCCCCATTCTTCGGAAAGAATACCGAAAATAAAGTCAGTACTTTGCTCCGGTAGGTAGCGGTAATGGCTTTGTGTTCCCATCAAAAAACCGCGCCCCGATAAGCCTCCCGAGCCTATCGCGGTAATGGATTGAATGATATTCCAGCCGCTGGCATACGGGTCGACTTCGGGATTTAAAAATATAATCAGTCTCATCATTTGATACGGTTTTAGCACCCGTTTCCCTAAAATAGAGCCCGCAAATGATATAGTAACAACGGAAAAAATATACGCAAGCCAATAATAATATTTCCGCTTTAATATAAGATTGCCGATCATTGCAAGTACCGTGCATACTCCCAGCGAAAAAAATATAATTACCGCAACTTGAGAATTCTTTACTATCTTTGACATAATAAACGGCTGCTTTAAAATCACCTCCTCCCATAGCGGCATCAGCGTAAAAATAACGGTAAGTATACTAAAGCAAAAGACGTACGCTAAAAATTTTAAAGGAATACCGGCAATAAAACACATAACAAAAAATACGGGAATATACACGCTTGCGGTTCCCAAATCGGGCTGTAGCAAAATAAGCCCTACAGGGATAAGCATAATCAGTGTTGCTTTTATAAATCGTTTGAGCGGGTTTTCATTTTTAGATTTATCCAAATAATAGCTTAAAAAAACGATAAATACAATTTTTATAAATTCGGAAGGCTGTACACCTATTTCTCGCGAGCCGAGCCAACTTCTTGCATTATGTCGTGTTGCACCGAAAAAACTCGTATACACCAAAAGAAGCATCCCTATTATATAAATTAACGGGGTCAGGTCTTTTATTCTCCTGTAATCGTAAAAACCCGAAAGGAAGATAAAAAGAATTCCCGTGCATACCCATATAATTTGTTTTTTATATTCTTTGGAAACCAAAACACCCGCCGAATTTACTCCCGAAGAGTAAATAAATAAAATGCCGATAAATGATAACGACAATACCGTTAAAAAAAGCAAATAGTCGAACTCGGTAATTTTACGTAAATTCATTCGATCCTCCGTTGAGCGGCAGGTAAGCTTTTGAAGCCTAAAAACTCGATTGTTTCTTCATATGTTTGACCGGCAAGTGCACCGTGCAAAATTATATTTGCCGCATACGGTGCCCACCATTCCCATTCATTTTTTGCTTCAACAATAACCGTTACGGCAAGAATATCTTCTGCAGGTGCATCATACGGTCCGTATGCCGTCATCCATGAATGCCACCTGTCCTGCAAGCCGACTTCGGCGGTTCCCGTTTTTCCCGCGAGACGGTATCGGGGATTTTTCATAGGGAACCGGGCTTCGCCTTGCACCGTAACAAGGTGCATTGCCGTACGAACTTGTTTAAAAACATCGCGGGGGATATTTTCTTTATAAAGAATTTCAGGCTGAACTTCTTCCAAAACCGTTCCCATTGCCGGGTCCCGTACTTCTTTAAGAAGGTGCGGTTTATAAATAATGCCGTCGTTTATTATCATAGCTGTCATATCGACAACTTGTAAAGGCGATGCAAGCATATAACCTTGCCCTATTGACATATTCATCGTGTCGCCGTTCAGCCACTTTTCATGGAATTTACGCTCTTTCCATTTGGGCGAAGGAACAGTACCTGTCGTCTGGCTCGGCAAATCTATTTTAGCCGATTTTCCGAACCCGAATCGCTCCGCATAATCGGCGATTTTATCAACGCCCAAATAATCCCGGCATACCGTCCAATAATAAATATCGCATGATTTTGCCAAAGCCTCGTTTAAAGCAAGTCTCCCGTGTCCCGGTTTTCGGATATGACATCGGAATAAACGGTCGCCGTATTCTATTTCGCCTAAACACTCAACCGTTTTATCTTGCGGAAAAGCCTTTTCGTTTAAAATAGCGGTATTCATTATAACTTTAAATGTGGAGGCAGGCGGGTATGCTGCGTCAATCGCCCTATTTAAAAGCGGGTTTTCAGGATCTTTAAACAACTTTTGTGCGGCGGCACCGGAATTCTCTTGTCCGAAGATATTTTGATCAAAAAAAGGATACGAGACCATCGCAAGAATCTCTCCCGTCGCGGGTTTTAAAACGATTGCCGCTCCTATTCGCGGGCCTAAGGCTTCTTCTGCCAGCTTTTGAATTCTTCCGTCTATAGTCAAAACCAAATTGTTTCCCATTTTCGGCGGATATATAACCGTCGTATTTTCTATATACTTGCCTTTTGCGTCAACCGTTTTATATTCGATTCCGTCCGTCCCGCGCAAAAGTTCATCATATTGTTTTTCGATACCGGTTTTGCCGATAATACTGTTTGACGTATAGCCTTTATTGTAAAAGCGGGTAAGTTCTTCCGAAGTAATATCGCCTACATATCCGATAATGTGAGAAAACGAGCGAGTTTCAACATAATTGCGCACGGGTTTTGAGCGCCACGATACGCCGGGTAAAGAATCCAGCTGTTCGGCAATTTTAATAATTTCTTCATAAGCGACATTCGACTTTATTTCTATCGTTCTAAAATCGCGCCTAACCGAGACGGGCAGTTTTTTCTCAATTTGCGCTACAGGAACTTTTAAAATTGAGCCGAGCCGTGTAATTACGGTAGTAAATTCCGCTTTCGGTACTTCGCCCGGCATTATATCGACGGCGAAAGAATCTATGTTTAAAACCATCGGTGCGTTCGCGTTACGGTCAAAAATTTCACCGCGTTGTGACGGAATAATCGTGCTTCTTTGCGAGACACTTTCCGATTTCTTTTTAAATTGTTCGCCGTAAATGATTTGCATCGAAAAAAGTTTGTACAAATAAAGAAAAAGAATTGCAAAAACGAAGCCTGCAAAGAATTTAAGCCGTTTTTCAAAACCGATATCCGGATTATTTTTCATAATACGGGATACTCCTTAATTTTAAATACGGACGGAAATAAATTGAAAAATAAAAATAAAACCGGCGTAAAAGCGGCGTTTACCGCGAGACGGATTAAAAAATCAGTCGAAAAAATAGTGTATGTATGAATATTTTGTCCGAAAATAAACCGCAAAACAAATAAAAGAAATGCATTAAATAAAAAGCCTAAAATTCCCAGTAAGCAGGGTAAAACTATTTTATTTAAATTATACAGTCCGTAAATTTTACCTGCCGTAAAACCTAAAAGCGTAAAAATAAAAGAATGAAGACCTATAGGCGCCGCCGATAAAAAGTCGAGGAAAAGACCGCAGATAAAGCCGCATATCAACCCCGCCGTCGAACCGTTTGAAACAGCGGTATACAAAATGAGCAGCAAAATAAAATCGGGAAGCATCGGGAAAAAAGAAATATGCGAAAAAACGGCGGTTTGCAATAAGCCGATAAAAAATGCGGCTAATGAAGTCCACAGAATTACTCGTTTCATTTAAAATTCCTTTTCCGGTTTTTCGGCATTGATAACGAATACGTATTCCAAACAACTAAAATCGATAATCGGGTCGACCGATAATTCCAGCGAGGTCTCATAGTCTTGAATTTTTATTTTTGACACGAACCCGATGGGAATATTTTTAGGGAATAACGAAGCGTCATCAAAACCGGACGTTACGATTTTATCGCCGACTTTTATGTCGTCTGCGACGCGTTTTTTTATGTATTTCATTATAAGCGGAGAATCCGCACTGCCTTGTCCGTTTATAATTCCTCTATGTTTTGCAAAATCGGTTTTTGCGGCAATAAAACATTTGTAATCGAATATGGGTATAATCATTGAAGCCGTTCGGCCCACTTGTACGATTTTTCCGACTAAGGCCATATTTCCGTTTTGAAACGCTATAACGGGCATATCTTTGCGTATACCGTGTTTTGCTCCTCTGTTTATTATCATACCCGAATAAAGCGCATTGGGGTCATACCCGATAATTTCCGCCGGAATATTCACAATATTGATTGTATCTGAAAATTTTAGAAGAGTACGCAGCTCTTCGTTTTCGCGTTTTACGTCTGCACTGGAGCGTTCCAAAAGTTCATATTTTTCAAGCTGTTTCGTAAGTTCGGCGTATTTCGCTTTTAATTCCCACAGTTCCCGAATTGCAGCAACACTTTCTCCGATGAACGAAGAAACACTGTAAACGGCTTTTTCCGTCCCCGAACTGACCGAAAAGCCGATTTCTTTAAAATTAAGAATAAACGAACCGCCAGAAAAAGCTAAAAATACGGATGAGATTGTAAGTAAAAAAATGAGAAGGAAAACTTCAATATTTAATTTAAACGAACGTTTTTTTTTCATTTTGACTTTCAGTACTAGTCATTTAAACTGTTATACAGGTTTCTGTCGCTCGTCATATCCTTAAACACGTCATAATAAAGACCTGCGCCTATCGCAACACAGTCCATCGGGTTTTCAGCCAATATAACCGGCACTCTTGCTTCTTTGGAAATCAATTTCGGTAAGCCCTTTAACAAAGAACCGCCGCCTGTCATAACGATGCCGCGCTCTACAATATCCGCCGTAAGTTCAGGCGGCGTTTGCGCCAAAGTGCGTTTTATTTCTTCAACTATTTGCGTTACGGGTTCTTTTAATGCTTCGCGCACTTCAACGGAATCTATTTCAAGACGACGCGGCAAACCGGTAATAGCGTCGGTGCCTTTAACCTCTACTTTTTCAATTGTTTTTTCAGGAGCGGCATTTCCGATACTTATTTTTACACGTTCCGCCGTTTGTTCGCCGATAATCAGGTTATCAACGGAGCGGACGTGCTTTATAATAGCTTGATCAAATTCATCGCCGCCGACCCGGATTGCGTTTGTAACAACCATTCCGCAAAGCGAAATAACCGAAACTTCGGTGGTACCTCCGCCGATATCGCAAACCATATTTCCGGCAGGTTCGTGAATTGGAATTTTTGCCCCGATTGCAGCCGCTAAAGATTCTTCTAACACTTTAACGTCGCTTGCGCCCGCCTTAATTGCGCTTTCATGGACCGCATTGCTTTCAACGTCGGTTATGCAACTGGGGATTCCTATGACCATTCTCGGTTTGATAAACCGATGCCGCGGCAATATTTTAGAAACAAAATACCGAATCATTTTTTCAGTCGTGTCCATATCGGCGATAACACCATCTTTTAAAGGCCGAATCGCGACGATATTTCCCGGTGTTTTCCAAAGCATCCGTTTTGCATCGGAACCGACGGCTACAACTCTTTTCGTTCCTCTTTCAACGGCAACTACGGAAGGTTCGTTTACGACAATACCTTTGCCCTGCACGTAAATAAGCGTATTACACGTGCCCAAATCGATACCGATATCTGCTGTAAATCTTTTAAAAAATCCCATACCTTATAAAACCTCCGTTTATTTTACAAAGCATCCTGTAAAAACTTTGTTGGATTTTTATAGATGCCTGATAAGTTTTTCATAAGGCGTTATATACCAATGACTTATGAAAAACATTGCAAGTTAAATCTAAGGGAACCCTCTAAAAAACCGAATTTTTTAAGGGTTTCCTACATTCAGTTTTGCCCGCGTCAGTTCATGCAAAGGGTTTAGCTTTATTGCCTTTCTCCACTCCGCACGGGCTTTTATTGCATCACCGCGAATTTCGGCAACGACTCCCAGCCCATAGTGAGCGTCTGCAGAAGCCATGTCTTTTTCGAGAATCGTGTTAAATTCTTTTTCGGCGGCGTTTATTTTGCCTTCATCAAGGAATAAACTGCCTAATAAGTATCGGCATTTTAATTCCAAGAGTGTATCTTTTGTTTTTTCGATTGTTTCAAATAAATAAAGTTTTGCGTTTTGTCCGTCGCCGATTTTACTGTAATTTTCGGCAAGAGCAAAAAGAAGTAAGTCGGACGGTTCGTAAGCGAGGGATTCGGTAAAAGCCGATATCGCTTTTTCGGTATCGCCTAAAAGGGACGCCGCCATTCCTCTAAATTCGGGCAAATCCTTTAATTTTAATCCGGCATCATTTGCATAATCCAAATATTTAACCGCTAAATCCGCGTAATAATACCCTTTTTGATAATACGCTTTTCCGAGCACGTAGGCTATTTTTGCTTTTTCTGCCGGTGTTATTCTGTACATCGCCTGTCTGAGGCACAAAATAGTTTCGTCCAAATACGGGTAACTTACGGAAAAATCATTTTGTTCGGCAAAAATATAATAAGCCGAAAAGCCGTGCATCGCTAAAACTTCTCCGTCAAACGGGCGTTTTTTTAAAATTGCTTCGGTTTTTTGATAAACTTGCTCATAGTTTTTATTTTTCCAATCTGCATACACCGAACTCATTGAGGGGAGCCCCATAAAACTTTTTTTATACCTGAAAAATAGAAACAAGCCTAAACCGGCGCACAAAAAGATACCGACCGAAACGAAAAAAAATTTTCCGATTCTTTTCCTTTTTGAGAATTTGATAGCGCGCTTTGACTGTTTCAGTTTCATTTCATTTTACATTGCCGGCAAGCGGAACTCATCTTGTGGACTCTGCTTGCCTGCCCCTTTGATTTTCGTTTTAGCGGCTTTACAGATGAGACGCTTTCTATTTTCGAAGGATGCGAAGCAAAATCCGGTTCGAGTTTTATAAACGCCATCTTTAAAGAAAGCCCTGTATATTTTCTAAAAAAAGGGATTAATAAGCCGGATTCTGTTCCGTAAAACGGCGGAATCATCTTTCTTATTTCAGCCTTGCGGCGGAAATTTATTGCGGTTAACCCGTAAATTAAGAATCGGACATTCTTTACTGCTTAACCTTGCTCCCGATGAGGTTTACACTGCCGCACCGGTTACCCGCTGCGCGGTGGGCCCTTACCCCGCCTTTTCACCCTTACCGCAAAAGCGGCGGTTATTTTCTGTTGCACTTTCTGTAAGCGGAAAACACTTACGCTTTCCGCTTCCCGGTCGTTAACCGGCATCGTGTCCGACGGAGTCCGGACTTTCCTCTGCAAAATGCAGCGATTCCCGTAATCCCTTAGGAATGAGCTTACACAATCCGAAGCCGAATTGTGTAAACGGTTCCCTTATTATTCATTATCATTTTCAAAATCCGAAAGAATGGAGTTTGCCGGTAAATCTTCAAGATCCGCCAAACCTCCCATATCCGAATCGTCGAAAAAAGCCTCCTGTTCATTGTTTATATCCGATTCTTCATAAAAAAGGACGCGGCTGCAATACGGACAAAACTTAATGTCGGTATCCGCCCGTACTTCGTTTACAAATTGGGCGGGCAAAATCATATGGCAGCCCATGCAGACGGTTCCGCGTACCGGAACAATGCCGACACCGTTTTTGTTTTTTATGATTCTGTCAAATTTAAACATCGTTTCACCGCTTAAAGACGGCGAAAGTTTTTCTTCTTCTTTTTTTAGAACCTCCAGCTCGGCTTTTTTATCCGCAACTTCGGAATCAAGTTTTTGTTTTTTTTCTTTCAGTTCCGCATCGTTTTGTTCAATGAGCGCTTCTTCCTGTTTAAGAGCCGCATTTACCATTCTAAAATCACTTTCCAGCTTTTGCAGCTCTTTGCGCACGCTTGTTTCTTTGGCGGTCGCTTCATCAATTTCTTTTTGCAAAACTTCATATTCACGTTGAGTTTCTATAGTATCCATTGCCTTTTCCGATTGTTCCCGTTTGGTTTCGGCTTCAAAAAGAGCGGCTTTTAAATCGGCAATCGATTTACGCAATTCTTCCGATTCGCTATGCTTTTCGATAAAGCCGGTTTTCAGTTTTTCCAAAAGCTCTTCGCCCGTAACGAGCGCTTTCGGAGCTTCAATTATCGCCGTTTCAAGCGCATTTTTTTTTGCGAGAATATCCTGCAATGCTTTTAACTTTTCAAAAACGTCATTATCCATAGGTTAACTCCTTTAATTATCGAGGTAATCTTTTAATTTTCTGCTGCGTTTAGGATGGCGAAGCCGTCTCAGCCCTTTCGCTTCAATTTGACGTATGCGCTCGCGTGTTACGTCAAAATACAAACCGACTTCTTCAAGCGTAAGCGGGTAACCGCCGTCGATACCGAAACGCATCCGCAGTACATCCTTCTCTCTGTCCGGTAAAGTAGATAAAATACTGTCCAAGTGTTCTTGCAAAAGTGTATGCTCCGTCCGGATTGAAGGATTTTCAACGCCCTTGTCTTCAATAAGGTCGCCTAAAAGCGTGTCTTCTTCTTCCCCTATCGGGGTCTCAAGTGAAACGGGTTCGCGGGCAACATTTTTAACCTGTTTAACCTTTTCAACCGGCCAACCGAGCTGTGCGGCTATTTCATCATCGTTAGGCTCTCTGCCGAGTTTTTGCATAAGCTGACGCGATTCTCTGTTGACTTTATTGATTTGCTCTATCATATGAACCGGCACACGGATCGTCCGCGCCTGATCGGAAATGGAACGCGTAATGGCTTGACGGATCCACCATGTCGCATAAGTCGAAAATTTATAACCTTTCCGGTACTCAAATTTTTCTACGGCTTTTATAAGCCCGATGTTTCCTTCCTGTACAAGGTCGAAAAATTGCAACCCCCTATTTACGTATTTTTTTGCAATTGAAACGACAAGCCGCAAATTTGCACTGATTAGTTTGTCTTTTGCATTTTTGAGCATCGTTTGCCCTTTCCGTATCTCGTCGGTCATTTTAATAACTTCATCGACGGAAGTTTCAAAATCGTATTCGACTTTCCTGATTTTTCTGGTTAGCGTCTGAATTTGGCTATAGATGTCTTTTACTTCATCTACGGACATTAAAAACTCTTTTTCTAGTTTTTCGCGCTCACGCGGAATTGCAAGTCTTTTGCCGAGCTTGCGTAAATCCGTGTAATTTTTTATTCCGAGCTGTTTTTCTTTACGCTCTCTTTTCGTCTGATAATCTTGAATTTTTTCCGTAGTTTGTAAAAACCTATCCGAAATTTTTTCAATTTCCTCCGATTCGATTATAATGCGCTTTAAGCTATTAAAAATTTTTTTTCTGGCAGTCTGCAATTCACCGTTTTCGAGCAAGCTTTCAAAATTTTCTCTGTCATAATAATGTTTTTTTAAAGCAATATACTGTTTAATATCCGGATAAATGTGTCGCAGATTATCTCCGTATACTTGGCGCAAACGTTTTTTTTCCGCCATTTCCTCGCTCAGCTCTTTACGCGGTTTATTCGATTCGGCAGGATCAAGTTTTGCAAAAGCTTTTTGTCCGATGCCGAAGAATTCGGGAATCAAAACGCCCGAATTTTTTATAACTTTTTTTATAATGGCTTCTCCGTCTTCCATATCTTTGGAAAGAACAACTTCTTCTTCAGCCGTTAAAAGGTTTTCTTTGCCTATTTCCTGAAGATACAGTTTTATAGGATCATCAATTCCCGCTTCGCGCGATGTCTTCAGCAGTTTTTTTGAAAGGTCTTCTTTTTCGGGTTCTTTTACTTCTTCAAAAACCGGCTCGACATCAGGCGGATATTCATGTTCTTCTTCGATTTCATCATATTCATCGTCTATCAGTTCATCGTCATCATCCGTAGCGTATTCAGATACGACATCCGAATCATCTTCGTCTCTAATGCTTTCTTCAATTTCGTCCGGTCGCACTTGAATACCCGCAGCTTCAAGTATGTCCAAAATATCGGGGATGATTTCCGGCGATACCAAATCTTCCGGCAATAAGTCGCTTAAATCATCCAAAGCTATTATACGCTTCTTTTTGGCATATTCCAAAAGCTTAATAATAGCGGGATTTTTCTCGAGATCAGTCATATACCTTTCCCTTTAAATTTTTTAATTGGATATCGATATTTTTTTTTGCTTCCATTAGTTCGGCTGTTAATTTTATCATATCGACATCTTTTTCTCCATGTAACAATTTCAGCCTGCCGATGATACTATCCCGCTGTTTTTGTAGAATGTTTTGTTTTATAAAATTTATGCCGTCGTTTACGACCTTTTCAGGATTATCGTTAAACTCGCCGTTCACTATTGTTTCGGAAACAATTTCGCGCAAATCCGAATCACCGAATCTGATCATTAAATTCTCGTAAGAACAGGCACCTTCTCTATAGCATTCTTCTAAAACAATGAATAAATCTTTGGCATATACATCCTCAAAATCATCGATTGTCAATTCGGCGCGCATTTTTTCAAACAAGCAGGGATTGGCAGCGGTTGCCAAAACTAACCGCAGTTCGGCATTTTTTTTTATGCTTGCAGACTTCGGTTTTTCATTGTCAATGAAATGCCGTCCGGCGGATTCTGCGGCTGTTTCTTTACGGTTTGCATAATCGCCGAGAATCGATTGTTGACTTACACCAAAAGCCTGAGAAAGTTTTGCTATCGCGGACTCTCTTTGAATATCGGATTCTAAAGCCTCAATATACGGAAACAAAAAGGCAATAGCCCTTGCTTTGCCTTCAGGATTACTTACATCAAACCTCATGGCTGCAATTTGAATAAGAAAATCGTCGTCTAATATAGCGTATTCCAAAAGAAATTTCAAGCCTTCGTTTCCCTTTTTTTGCAGGATTTCAGCGGGGTCTTTTGCATCGGTGATTTTTAAAATGCGTACGTTAACCCCCATATTCCTGCAAAGAAGGATCGCTTTATAAGAAGCCGCTTGCCCTGCCGAATCCGAATCGAACGAAAGATAAAAAGTTTCGGCAAAGGATTTTAATAATTTTACTTGTTCGTCCGTAAGAGCGGTTCCTAACGGAGCTACCGCATTGCAAATTCCCGCTTGAAAAAACGCGAGAGTATCCATATATCCTTCGCACAAAATAACCGATTTTGTTTTTCTAATTTCAGGCAGCGCCTCACTGAAAGCAAAAACGGTTTCTCCTTTTTTATATTGCGGCATATCGGAAGAATTTAAATATTTTGCGCCTTCTCCGTTTAAAATGCGGCCGCCGAAAGCAATCGTTTTTCCATGCCTGTTGCAAATAGGGAATATAATTCTATCCGAAAAAAAAGATATCCGTTTATAATTTTTAGAAAAAAGCCCGGTTTTTTCCAAAAATTCGGGCGAATAGTTTTTAGATGTCAAAAAATTATAAAGCCAATGTCTGTCCTTCGGAGCATAACCCAAATTGAATTTTGTTATTATTTTATCGGAAATGTTTCTGCTTTTTAAATAGGAAAGAGCATCTTTTCCCGCAGGACTTTGCGTCAAAAGGTAATGAAAACTGCCTGCCACCTTTTCGTATAAATTAAGGATTTCATCTTTTATTTTGTCTTCTTTAGCCGGAGAATAGGAACCGCCCTCGTACATAACCTCAACACCGGCTTTTTCGGCAAGGTTTTCCACCGCTTCGGTAAAGCTTAACCCCTCCATTTCCATCAAAAAATTAACGGCACTTCCGCCTTTATGGCAGCCGAAGCAATAAAACATTTTTTTATCGGGCACAACATTAAAAGACGGTGTTTTTTCATTATGAAACGGACAACAGCCCCACCAATTAGCTCCGCGTTTTTCAAGACGGGTATAGTTTTCAACAAGAGATACGATATCGGTCATTTCCATTACCGCATTGAGCGTTTTAGAGCTTATTTTAGGCATAGAAGCAGCTTTTTAAAATGGCACATAAATGTAATTAACGACCGGCGTTCATTTTTCGTGCGGCGATAACGTCACAGCCGGTATCCAGTACATTTGCGATTATAATATCCCCCGTTGCAACAGGGGCACTTACTCGTATTTTATTTATCTCTTTCATAACATCGAATATCATCCCCTTGGGGATAGGGGCGGAAGTTTTTACCGGAAGAGAAGGTAATATACTGCCTTCGATCATTACCGTAGAGCTGATGTTGCGCCTCGGATCTCTTATTTCCTGCAAACCGTACTCGACACCCCGCTTACAGCTGTAACCCTCGACTGTATCTTTGCCGGAACCGTCTTTGTATACCGTAAGACGGCAGCCCATCGGGCAGGATACACATGTAAATTCTTTTTTCTCCATTACCGGATTACCTCCGCAGTTAAATCATTTGTAATATTTTTTAATTTTTCCGCGCTTAACGGAACCGTTATCATTTCGGATGGAACCATTTGCCGCATTTTTTTTTCAGCGAGCACGGTATCACCGGAACAAACCCTAAGGACGGCATTTTTATATATTGCATCGACGCGCAAAAACAAAGTCGAACCGTCGGGGTTTTGCGTTAAAATTTTATTCGGTATTATATACCGTACACCTTTTTGAGGGTGCGTTTTAATTTCCGTTTTTTCGGGGAAACGTCCGAGCGCGTAAAGCGCCGCGTTTTTTCCCGCTACCCGGCTTTCCCTTGTTACAAAGTCCACTATATCGTGAACGTGCAAAACATTTCCGCATGCAAAAATGCCTTGTTTTTCCGTTTGCATTGCGCTGTCTACAATCGGCCCGCTTGTAATTTTGTTTAAAGGAATCCCCGCTTTTTGCGAAAGCTCATTTTCGGGGATTAGACCCACTGAAAGCAGTACCGTATCACAGGTAAATTCTTTTTGTGTGCCTTTTATTTGTTTAAACGAAGAATCTATTTGCGAAATTGTGACACCCGTAACCCTGTCTTTCCCATGGACAAAAGAAATGGTATGACTTAAAAAAAGCGGAATGCCGTAGTCTTCCAGACATTGCGCTATATTTCTGGTAAGTCCGCTTGAAAACGGCATTATTTCCACAACGGCTTTTACCTTTGCTCCTTCAAGTGTCATTCTACGTGCCATAATTAAGCCGATATCGCCTGAGCCGTAAATGACAACTTCTTTCCCTATGCAAAAACCTTCCATATTCATAAGCCGCTGAGCCGTACCCGCGGTTAAAATGCCCGCCGGTCTGTAACCTTTTAGCGCAATCGCCCCGGCTGTCCTTTCACGGCAACCCATTGCAAGAACGACGGCTTTTGCCCGTATCGTTTTTACGCCGGTTTTCCCTATTACGGTAATTTCTTTTAGCGCATTTAAATCAACTGCCATTGTGTTAAGCATTATATCTATATCTTCAGCTTCAACCTTATCGATAAACCGTTCCGCATATTCGGGTCCGGTCAATTCTTCTTTAAATTCGTGAAGCCCGAAGCCGGAATGAATACATTGATTTAAAATACCGCCCGGTTCAAAATCTCGTTCTATAATTAAAACCGAAGCCGCTCCGTTCTTTTTTGCCTCCAGCGCAGCGGCTAACCCTGCAGGACCGCCTCCTATAACTGCGACGTCATAATCGGTTCGGTAATTGCAACTTTTCATCGGACACCGCCTTTTAATTTTCCGTACACTATTTTTGAGCCGGCGCCGCTTTTTTTGATTTGTTCAACGGGAATATTAAGTTCCCGCGAAAGAATTTTTAAAACAAGCGGCTCACAAAATCCGCCTTGGCAACGTCCCGAACCGGGTCGAACTCTACGTTTTACGCCGTCAACTGTCCGGGCTCCCGCAGGGCGCCGGATTGCCTGTACGATTTCGGCTTCCGTTACCGTTTCGCAGCGGCAGATAACATGCAAAAACCGTTCATCGCTTTTAATAAGTTTCTCTTGCTCTGCCGCCGGAAGGGAAGCAAAATGAGGAATCGGCGTTCGGCATTCGTTGAAATCTTTTTTTTGAATAAATTGAATGCCTAAACATTCGGCTTCTTTTTTTGCAAGTTCTGCAGCATATTCTCCGATTGCTGGTGCAGAAGTTAACCCCGGAGATTCTATTCCGCCTGCGTGAATAACGCCTTTGGAATTTTTTGAAGCATAAATCATAAAATCTCCCGTATCGGGGCGGGCACGTATGCCGGCAAAAATACGGATCGTATTTTTTAAATTAAGAGTAGGTACGGTTTTCATTGCCTTTTCTTCAACTTCCGAAAGCCCCTGCGCCGAAACCGAATTATCTTCGGTATCGGCAATATTTTCCGCAGAAGGTCCTATCAAGAAATTTCCGTAATATGACGGAAGCACTAAAACACCTTTTCCCATTTTTGACGGCGCTTGAAAGCAGATATGTTTTACAAGTCCCGTATAATTTTTATCGAAGACTCTGTATTCACCGCGCCGCGGTAAAATTCTAAAATCGGAATCTCCAACCATTTCCGCAATTTTATCGGCGTAAAGTCCCGCCGCATTTATCACAAGCCGCGTTTTAAATTTATCCGCTGCGGTTTTTACGATATAACCGTCCGCTTCTTTTTCTATCGAAATAACGCGCTGCTCCGGTAAAAACTCGGCGCCATTTGTAATTGCATTTTCCAAGAATGCAAACGTCATATCGAAAGGGCATACGACGCCTGCCGACCCGCAGTACAAAGCGCTTAACGCTTCTTTTGAGACATTCGGTTCTTCCGATAACAATTTTTCTTTATCCCAAATCTCCAATTGTTCTGCACCGTTGGCAAGCCCACGCTCATAAAGAGTGTATATGTTTTTTATTTCATCTTTGGAGAACGCAATAACTAAAGAACCGCATTGAGAAAAATGAATACCCAGTTTATCTTTTAAGGTGCGTACAAGAAAATTACCGCGCACATTTAATTTTGCTTTTAGTGAACCTTCTTCGGCATCATATCCACCGTGAATAATTCCGCTATTTGCTTTGCTGGTTGCGTTTCCCGCTTCCATTTCTTTTTCAAGCACTAAAATTTTTAATTCATATTTTGACAGTTCCCGTGCGATGCAGGAACCTACAACGCCCGCTCCGATAACTATAATGTCATACATTATTTAAGCTTATCACTATTTTTAAGCTTAGTCTAGAAGGGATAATTACGGTCCAACGATTCCTTGCCCTCAGGATCAATACAGGATCAATCGGGGTTTGACACTTTCCCGTTTTTGTCGTATGCTAGCGGACATGTTTGTATCAGTTGTTATAGACCCCGGCGGGAAAGAAACGGCCTCATATCTTGCAGAAACCTTAACTTCTAACGGGTTTGAACGTGTCCAGCGTGCGTGCTGGGAATCGGTAACTATGACCGAAGACGGCCTTATTACTTTAAAACAGGATATTGACAGAGTTACTGACTATTATGATGTCGTCCGGCTCTACCAATATCCGGTACAAGATGTATTGGCAATTACAACGCTTTATAAGAAAAAATGGAGACGCGTTTTGGTACGCCCTCCTGCAAAACAATGATTTAAACGAGGGACATTATGGAAGAGTATAAAACAAAACTTATAGAATTAAAAAATAACGTAAGCGGAATTTGGGGGCGTCTTTGACGCCGATGCTATAAATGCCAAAATTGCGGAAAAAGAAGCGTTAATGCAGACCCCCGATTTTTGGGACGATACAAAAAAAGCGGAAAAAACCATCGGTGAAATTAAAACCTTAAAAAACAGACTTGAGCCGTGGAAGATATTACTTAGTGAAATTTCCGACTTAGAAATTTTAACGGAGCTTGCGGAAGAATCCGCAGATACTCAAATTTTAAAAGAAGCCGAAGACCTATATAATACGTTATATGAAAAATATAAACAGCTAAATACGCTTAATTTGCTTTCCGGTGAAGTCGATAAAAATTCCGCATTTCTTACGATTCATGCGGGAGCCGGAGGCACGGAGGCGTGCGATTGGGCAAGTATGCTTGTGCGTATGTATTTACGTTGGTGCGAAGCTCACAATTTTAAAGTGGAGACAATCGATATGGTTGAAGCCGAAGGCGGAATTAAATCGATTACCTTTCAAATAACCGGTGATTATGTTTTCGGCCTCTTAAAGTGCGAAACCGGCATTCACCGGCTTGTCCGCATAAGCCCCTTTGATTCCAACGGTAAACGGCATACATCGTTTACCTCCGTTTTCGTTTTTCCCGTTTTGGATGATACAATTGAAGTTGCCATACGCCCCGAAGATGTACGCGTTGATACGTATCGGTCGGGAGGTGCCGGCGGGCAGCATGTAAACAAAACCGATTCGGCGGTGCGCATCACCCATTTGCCTACGGGAATTGTTGTTGCCTGCCAATCGCAGCGCAGTCAAATAAGTAACCGCGCAACCGCAATGAATGTTTTACGGGCACGGCTTTATAATTATTATGAAGAGCAAAAAGAAAAAGAGAATATGAAATTTGCAGCCGAAAAAAAAGGAATCTCGTGGGGAAATCAAATTCGTTCTTACGTTTTTCAGCCATACACGCTTGTAAAAGATCATAGAACAAAATATGAAACGGGAAATATTCAAGCCGTAATGGACGGAGAAATAGACGAATTTATAAACGTTTTTTTAAATTCAAAATTTGAAAATATGAAATTCGACGAGGATAAAGCATTGTGATTTGTATAGCATGTAAATCCGTATTTTTGTCTTCTCAAATTAAAAAAATACACGAATCGCATGAAAGCAAAAAAATTGAAGAAGCCGTACATTGCAGTGTTTCCGGTTTTATTTTGTACCCGTTTTATAAAAGCGGAGCTATAAATTGTCTGTAAAATTTTTTTATTTACCGGTTTTATTTTGTCTCTTTCCGTGTTTTTTGGTCGCACAAGAAATCGAAAATAAAAAAAATGAGTGGGTTATTGCAGTTTCGGAATTTACAACGGACGGCATTGAATCTTCATATAAAAATTATAACAAAATAATTCCTGAAATGCTTTTAATATACTTAAATCAAGGGGTAAAACGGATTGTCCCGTTTGAAGAAAAAAAAATGCGCGCCGTAACGGCTTTATCAAATAAAAGATTGCAGCTTATTAAAGAACGGGCCAAACTCGTTACCGAAAGAGATTCGCTGTTTTTATCCGTTGAAGATATACGAACAAAAGAAAAAAAACAAGAAAAGTTAAATAGCGAAATTAAAAAAAAAGAAAAAGAGATCCTTTATTTGCGTACGGAAATAATTATTGAAGAAAATAAATTTTTTCAAAACGATTCCGTTAAAGATGTTGTATTGTGGAAGAACGGGCAAACTCTTTATACTCTTCTTGAAGATACGGTTTCCGCCGAGTCTTTAGACAAAGAAAATATTTCAGCCGTTATTTATGGAAGTGTAAAAGACATTGCCGGTTATATGCTCGTAAAAGCAAAACTCGATACGGGTTTACCCGGTATGCAGGTTTATGAATTCTCCGATGCGGGGAAGTATGACGACGTCGAACAAATCGTTCAAAATATTGCAGTTCAAATTTATACGGTAATTCAAAACACAAAAGAAATAAAAGTGTTTTTCGATGTAACACCGAAAAATGCAAAACTTTATATAGATAACAAATTAATAAACGATTTTTCAAAGCCTGTTTTGCTGTATGCCGGTTCGTATAAAATAAATGCATCGGCAGACGATTATGCGGAAGCCTCCAAAGAAATACTTTTGGAAAATCAGCGTGCTTATACGTTAAAAATCAATTTGAAAAAAAATGATGTTGTAAAAATAGGATTTAATCTTGCGGAAAAAACACCTGCCGTTTTTTTTAAAACGCAATATTCCGCGACGGTTCCCGGAATTATAACCGTGCCGCGTGTAAAATCAATTTTAGAATTTAACACGGGCGATGTGCATACCTTCGGATTATTTGAACCGGATAAAATGAACATAAATAATTCAAATAATAAATTATCCAGCGTATATGTTCAAAATATGATTATAAAACTGAATAAAAAAAATGTAAAAGATTCTATCGAGCTGCACCGTAAAATTTTGTATTGGTCGCTTGCAGCTTTTTACGTTAGTCTTCCCGTTACAATGATTTTAACATCACGACTGAATGATGAAATTCAATCTTTTAGGGAAGAGAAATTCCCGATGACGCAGGAAACCGTCGATAAAATAAATAAGCTCGGCTATATTCAGCAAGCTTTTCAATGGACAACGGCTACGCTGGGAGTCAATTATTTTATTCAGCTTATTATTTACCTTGTAAAATCGGATAGAGCTTTGCCGCGTCAAATAAAGACTGATACGGCAGCAAGTGGATATAAAATTGATACGGACAATAACATAAATAATGCGAACGAAACTGAAAACGGCGGTGAAATAAAATGAAATATAACAATTTTGCAGAAGGATTAAAAAAAATATTCGGTCTTTATGCAGGTCCTGATGAAACTTTTTTTGAGCAGCTCAGCGATACGCTTATAGAGGGCGATATAGGGGCGAAAACCGCATTGCACATCGAAGACGAATTGCGGACGATTTGTAAAAAAGAAAAACTTAATTCCGAAAAAGACATTTTAAATTCGCTTTATAAAATAATTTTACCGTATGTAAAAACATGCGAGTTTATCCCCGAAAAAAATAAAGTGTCGATTTATCTGGTCTTAGGTGTGAACGGCGTAGGCAAAACTACAACAATTGCTAAGATGGCGTATTATTACAAAAATAAATATAACATTCCGATTATTTTAGCTGCCGGCGATACGTTTAGAGCCGCTGCAATCGAACAACTCAAATTTCACGGCGAGAAAAATGATGTACGCGTTGTCGCTCATCAGCACGGCGGAGATCCCGCCGCAGTTATCTTTGATGCGGGAGATGCCGCCGCCGCAGCGGACGGCGGTTTAGTGTTGGCGGATACGGCAGGGCGTCTTCACAATAAAGATAATCTTATACGGGAATTGCAAAAAATTGACCGTATTGCAAAAACGAAAGCAAGTGAAAATTGTTATAAGAAAATTTTAGTTCTCGATGCAACAACGGGGCAAAACGGTTTACGTCAAGCTGAAGTTTTTCATAATGCAATTGGAATTGATGCGATAGTTTTAACGAAATATGATTCGACGGCAAAAGGTGGTATAGCAATTGCAGCGGGAAAAGAATTTTCTCTTCCGGTTTTATTTGCAGGTACGGGAGAAAAGTACGAAGATTTAATTTCTTTTTCTGCGGAACGGTATGTAAAAGAATTTATCGGACAAATTTGAGTATAAAACTATGACTATAAAAAAAATATTTTTTTATATCTTTTATTTTTCTTTTTCTTATTTTTGCTTTGCCGAAGAAGAGGAAGAGTTTTATTCCCTGCAAAATATGGGGCTTACCGCATGTTACGGCGAGCGCTGGTTTTTTGAACAATTCGACGAAAACGGACGCGCCGTAACTTCCGTATTGTATGAAAAAGATAAACTCATTGAAAAAAGGACCTATACATATCGAGACGGATATAAAAGCGCAGCCGAAGTTATTTTATCCGATAAAGTAATAAAAATAAAATATAATAAAAAAGGGCTCGAGTTGGAGAATGCAGTTTATAATCGCGACGGAGCCAAAATACTTGAAAAAACAATAAATATTTACGATGAGAAATATTTACTAATTAAGACCGCCTTTATAAAAGATAATACCGAACGATCTTCGGAATTTGTTTATAATGCAAATGATAAAAAAATTTCACAAACCGATTTTTTTAACGGCATTAAAATTTGTTTTGCCGAATATAAAACCGATAAAAAAATTATCCATCTTTTTGAAAACGGAAAAGAAATAAAATTATTGGAGGAACAACTGTAATGAAAAAAAACGGATTACGTTGGATTTTTTTTGTGCTGCATAGGTTTAATTCCGCCGATACGCACGGACGTTCTTCCGCTTCGACTATGTTCTCAATTTTAGGAATTGCATTCGGTGTTACCGTTTTAATTGTAATTCTTTCGGTAATGAATGGATTTCAAATGGGGTATATCGATACTATTTTACAAGTGAGTTCCGCCCACATCAGATTATACGGAACACCGGAAGAATTACGGGAATGCGAAGATTTAAATTTACATAAAGCATTTTTTCAATTTAGAGAAACGAAAGCGCTATTGCAGGGTGATTACGATAAACAGCAAGGTGTTTTATTACGCGCAGTCGAACGGGACGTATTAAAAAAAGATAAAGGCTTTGCCGAAACGGTAAAAACGGTTTCCGGCTCTTTTAATCTTGAAGAGGAAAATTATGCGGTTATCGGTTATGAATTGGCGCGTCAACTCTCGTTGGCAGTAGGAGATACCGCAATTGTTTTAGCAGCGGCAGGTTCTTCCGGGTCCGATATTTTTCCGGAGAATCAAGAACTCATCGTTACCGGAATTTTTAAAACAGGCTATTACGAAGTCGACTCTTCATTTGCCTTTATTTCTCTTAAAGGTGCAAATAAAATTTTAGGCACTGAAGAAAAATTATACGCTTCGGTAAAATTAAAAAATCAAAACGATGATTCCGTTTATATTTCTGCCGTGCAAAATACCGTTCCTGAAATAAAAGCGGAATCATGGCGTTCATATAATCATGCATTTTTCGGTGTGTTAAGAATTGAAAAAAATATGATGCTTTTATTGGTTGTTTTAATTTTTTTAGTTGTTGCCGTAAATATTTATAACGGAATGCGGCGTTCCATTTATGAGAGGCGAGAAGATATTTCTGTCCTTGTTTCTATGGGGGCGTATGCCGAATATGTTCAGTTTATTTTCATTGCGAACGGTTTTACGATAGGATTTATAGGGGCGTCCGCCGGCCTTTTGTTGGGGCTTCTTCTTTCGGTGCAAATAAATTCGGTGTTTGCAATTACGGAACACATTGTAAATAAAACGCTGCTTTTTATTTCCATCTTGATGCAAAACCGTGCAAATAATGAAGACTTTTATGTTTTTAATCCCGTGTATCTTTATATGGAAAATGTACCGGTGCGTTTTTTTTTCAGTGAAGTCTTAGGCGTATTTTTATTTGGAATATTTTCAGCTTCATCGGCGGCATTGATTGCGGCGAAACGTATTTTAAAATTTAAGCCTGCGGAGGTACTGCGTTATGAGTAATAGTATAGTTTCAATCTCCAATTTAACGAAAACTTTTTTATCTGCAAATGAAAAACTGGTAATTTTAAATAATCTTAATTTTGAAATTGAAGAAAATAAAAAAATTTCCATTGTAGGTGAATCGGGTTCCGGTAAAAGTACTTTTTTAAATGTGTTAGGAGGTCTTGAATCATTTGATTCCGGAGAAATATTTGCAGGCGAATATGCCGTTCATAATCTTGATGAAAAATCTTTAACCGAATACCGAAGCTCCTTTTTAGGGCTTGTGTTCCAGTTTCACTATTTGTTAAAAGATTTTACGGCATTGGAAAACGTAATGCTTCCCGCATTAATTGCAGGCAAACCGAAACAGGAAACAAAAGAAAAAGCTCTCTCGCTTTTAGAAGATGTAAAACTTGCCGACCGTCAATCGCATTTCCCAACGCAGCTTTCAGGCGGAGAGCGGCAGCGTATTGCGGTTGCCCGTTCTTTAATAAACGAACCGTCGCTTTTGTTGGCAGACGAACCTACAGGCAATTTAGATCCTGCGAATGCGCAGATAGTTCAAAATCTTTTATTTTCAATCGCCGATAAACATAAAAAAACATTAGTGCTTGTTACACACGATTCTAAAATTGCCGCCTTGACCGATGTTTGCTATAAACTTAAAAACGGCGTGCTTATCCAAACCGGAAATGAAAATACGGGGGCACATTTAAAATGAAACAGTCTGTTTTTATAAAAATGACGTTCCGTTTTTTGGGTATCGGTTCGGAAAAAAATGTTTCCAATGCGCGTAAAAGTTTATTGGGCGCGGTCTTGGGAATCGGAATCAGCATTGTTCCGGTTGTTGTCGTACTGATAGTTTCTGATGGGATGATTCAAGGAATTACCGCACGTACAATCGAATTAAGTAGCGGACATTTACAGCTCATAAATATGCGCATTTTCCCCGGTTTAAAAAATTGTGAAATTGAAAAAGAAGTAAAAAAAAGTCTTAGCGATAATTTTGATAATACATTTTTACAAGCGGCGCGGATTGAACGGAAGGGAGACGGTTTGGTCGTCGGTAAGAACGGCAGAAGCGGCGGGATAATCCGTGCCGTCGAACCCGAATTTTTTTCAGAAAATAAAAATATAAAAAATTTAATTAAAATTATTGACGGAAAACCGGAATTTGAAAATGAAAATTCCGTAATTCTCGGAGCAAAAATTGCCGAAACATTGAAATTAAAAGCGGGAGATGTGTGCAGAATTATCACATTAAATAAAAATAACACCGGCAGGACAGTACCTAAAGTCTCATCTTTTTCCGTATCCGGAATTATATCTTCCGGTTATCAGGAGTTGGATGCCTTATGGGTTTTTATTCCGCTCGAGCAGGGCATAAAAATTATGTCCGTTAATTCTTCCCTTACATCAATTATAGTTTCTACAAAAGACCCTTTTGATAAATCCAAAATGAATGAAATATGTTTTAAATTGAATGAAGTTTTACCCGATAATTTTAGCGTGTATACTTGGATGGATTTAAACCGTTCTTCTTTTACTAACTTTGCAACAACGAAAAATATTTTGATGTTTATTATGTTTTTAATAGTGCTTGTTGCTTCCGCAAATATTTCTTCCGCGATTGTAATGCTTGTAATGGAACGTCGGAGAGAAATTGCAATATTAAAAGCAATAGGGACTCATCCGTTTTCAATTACACTTTCATTTTTGCTTGCAGGATTTTTAACCGGCTTAGGCGGAATTATTTTAGGACTTCCGCTGGGAATTTTAACGGCACTTCACATAAACGAAATATTTTCTTTTACCGAAACGGTGTTGAATAATTTACAAAAATTTTTATACTCTTTTTTAAATAACGGAACACCTTTAAAAATCCATATTTTGGATCCGGCATATTATTTGGAACGTATTCCAGTAGTTATCAACTTTAAAGAACTTTATCTGATTGCCGTTGCAATGCTTGTTTTGTCGGTTATCGTTTGTATCATACCTGCCGTGCGCGCAGGAAATGAAAAACCTATTGAAATTATGAGGAAATTATGATTTGTGATATTTGTAAAAAAGAAGAAGCTGTTATTTCGATTGAGCAAGTTTCGGACGGTTTAAAAAAAAATATTTATTTGTGCAAAGATTGTGCTGCAAAATTCGGGTTTGGTGTCTTTTCGGAAAAAATAGATATTTCAATTAAAAATTTATTTACCAATTATGAGCTTAATAAAAAACTTGAACAAGAAAATTCTCCGGCTTGTCCGTGCTGCGGAGAAAAACTTCTTGATATAAAATTTAAACAGAAAATAGGATGTCCGGCTTGTTTTTCGTTTTTTCAAAATGAAATTGAAGAAATGTTACGGCAAAAGAAAAAAGATTTGCGGTATACCGGAATAATCCCGAAAGCGAAAAATTTATTTGCTGAAAAAAAAATTACATCGGCGGAACTTAAACTGGAATTGCGTAAGGCGATCGATGCGGAAGAATATGAAAAAGCCGCATTTTTACGGGATAAATTAAAAGACTTGGAGAAAAAATATGAAAGCAAAACTTGACGGCTGGTACAGCGAAACAGGGGCGCAATCCGATGTTGTTTTATTTACACGCTGTGATATTGCTCGAAATATTTCAGGCTTTTTATTTCCAATTTCTTTAAATAAAGAGGCTTCCGAAGAAATTGTTTCTTTAGCTTTTTCTTTTTTTGACACGCTTAAAGATACACGCTATTTTACAAAACTGCGATTGGACACACTTGATCCGCTTTCCGTAAAACTTTTTGAGGAACGCGGTATTTTGTTTAACGCTATGCCAGCGGAACCGGAAAAGGCAGTCATTATACATAACAATGAATCGCTTTATATTTGCATAAATACGGAAGACCATGTAAATATTTCTTCATTTACTGCGGGCTTTGATGTTTATGCATCTCTTTCGCCTGCCGCAGGAATAGAGGCAAGGATGCAAGAATATTTTACATTTTCAGCGGCAAAAGAATCCGGATTTATAACATCGGATATAACAAAAATCGGATCTGGAATTAAATTTTCCGTTTTATGCTCTTTACCGGGAATTTTTTTATCCGACAAAATAGGCGCTATTGTAGAATTTGCAAAAGCGTCCGGTTTGAATATCTCCGGTTATTACGCTTCCAATTCGAAAAATTCTCTCGGTTTCCTTTTTGCGGTTTCTACTGCCGTATGCGCAGGTGGAGACGAAAATTCTCAGCTGACGGAATTTGTTTCCGCCGTACAAAATATTATCGACCAAGAACGCTCCTTACGCAAAATTTTTGCCGAAGAACATAAATTAAAAATCGAAGATATGATTTCCCGCGCTTCTGCAATTTTTAAATACGCAAAGCTTATGGAATTTAAAGAAGCTGCAGATATTATTTTTAAAATTAAATTAGGTTTAAATTTAAACCTTCTCGATGGAATTACAAACGAACAATGCAATTCGATGTTATTTAAAATGCAAATGGGTCATCTTGCGCTTTCATTGTTAAGCGGTGAAATTGCGGCATATGGTAAAGATATTAACGAAACTTCAATTGAAGAATACCGAGCGGCTGTTATTAAAAGTGTTTGCTCGAAAATAAAAATAAAATAATAATGGAGGAATTATGTTTCAAGGACTTTCGCAAAATGCACACAAATTATTGAATATTTTCAGTCAACAAGAAGCTGGAAGAGTAAATGCCGATTATTTTCAGCCCGAACATATTCTAGCTGCACTGATAAAAATGAAGTGTGGAAAGGGTTATGAAATACTAAAAAGGCTCAATGTTGATATTTTAAATTTACAGCTTGCCGTTGAACAAAGTATTTTTGTAAGAACGGGAGAAAGAATTATAGGAGAAATTCCGCCGTCACGGAGAATTAAGAACATTATCGATATTGCCGCAATAGAATCAAGAACGATGCGCCAAAACTATATCGGTACGGAACATATTTTAATCGCTCTTTCCCGTGAAGAAAATTCAATTCTTTCACAATTCTTTATGCGGTACAATATTTATCTTGACGACGTGCGTAATGAAGCGGCAAAACTTGCACTTGCTTCCAATTCCATACAAAGTAATTTTTCGTTTGATAAAACCGCAGGAGTTAAAAGACGTAAAGACTCTGCTTTAATGGAATTCGGCAGAGATTTAACCGATATTGTCCGCGAGGGGAATTCCGATCCCGTCATTGGGAGAGAAAAAGAAATTAAACGTATTATTCAAATTCTTTCACGGCGGACAAAAAATAATCCGGTGCTGATAGGCGAACCGGGAATCGGAAAAACGGCAATCGTTGAAGGCTTGGCGTTTGCAATAATTAAAGAACAAGTGCCGCATAATCTTTTAAGTAAAAGAATAGTTTCGTTAGACTTAGGTTCGGTAATTGCAGGAACCAAATACCGCGGACAATTTGAGGAGCGGCTAAAGCAAATTATAACCGAAATAAAAGAAGACAAAAATATCATTTTATTTATAGACGAACTGCATAATATTATCGGAACGGGCGGTTCGCAGGGAGCAATGGATGCGGCGAACATTTTAAAACCGGCATTAGCCAGAGGCGAAATTCAGTGCATAGGAGCGACGACTGTTGACGAGTACAGAAAATATTTTCAAAACGACGGGGCATTGGAGCGCCGTTTTCAAACGGTAAATGTAAAAGAACCGACTCTTGATGAAACTTTTGAAATTCTTTTAGGTATAAAATCCAAATATGAAAAACATCATAATGTTTTTTATACCGAAGAAACACTTCATAAAATAGTTGAATATGCAAAGCGGTATATTACCGAACGATTTTTTCCAGATAAAGCTATCGATGTTTTAGATGAACTCGGAGCTATGAAAAAAACTGCATCGGATAAACGTCCCGCTGAACTTTTTGAAATCGAAGAGAAAATAAAAAAACTTTCTCTTGAAAAATCGGAATTGGTTGAACTGCAAAATTATGAGCGGGCAGCATTAATACGTGACGAAGTTTTGTCTTTAAAAAATAATCTTGCGGAAGTAAAAATGCGATGGATAAATCCGTCCAATCATCCGGCGTATCGAATCGATGAAGAAGATGTAGCGGAAATTATTTCAATGATGACCGATATCCCTGTTGCAAAGCTTTCACACGATGAGACAAACCGGATTTTACAAATTGAAAATGAAATAAAGAAAACGATTATCGGTCAAGATGAGCCGGTTTTTCTTATTTCAAATTCAATAAGGCGTTCGCGAGCCGGCATTTCTTCCCCAGACAGACCTATCGGCTCTTTTTTATTTTTAGGTCCGACCGGAGTCGGAAAAACGCTACTTGCAAAAACGCTTGCAGAGTTTTTATTCGGTACAAAGGAATCTCTAATCAGAATCGATATGAGCGATTATATGGAAAAACATAATGCCGCAAGACTTATCGGTGCACCACCCGGCTATGTAGGTTTTGAAAACGGCGGCTTTTTAACGGAGAAGATTCGTCGGAATCCGTATTCGGTTATTCTTTTAGACGAAATTGAAAAAGCACATCCCGATGTTTTTAATATTCTTTTGCAAATTTTAGAAGAAGGCGAGTTGCAGGACAGTCGCGGCAGAATTGTTAATTTTAAAAACACGATTATATTAATGACAAGTAATGCCGGTTCAAAATCCATAATTAAAGAACAACAGCTCGGATTTAATCCTGCGGGACACGGCGTTATGGATTATTCGGAAATAAAAGCGAATGCGACTAATGAAATAAAAAAATTTTTGTCGCCGGAATTTATAAACCGCATCGACGACATTTTGGTTTTTAAACCGCTTGATGAAGAAAATATAAAACACATTTTTAAACTTGAAATCGATAAATTTAAAGACCGTATCGCAAAAAAGAATTTGTTTATCGAAATTTCGGAGGAAGCTGAAAATTATTTTGTGCGTAACGGTTATAGCCCTGCTTACGGCGCGCGACCGATGCGTCGACTGCTGCAAACAAAAATTGAAGATGTGCTCGCCGTTAAGATAATCGAGAAAGAATTTACCGCCGGCTCAACCGCCTTTGTCGATTGTGATAATGAAGAAATTTGTATAAACATAAATCGTACCGGCGCTTTTGAAAATACGAATGAAAAACGTTCCGAAAATATGGAATTAAATTTTATCCTTAAATAAGTTTTGCCGGATAAGAGAAACTTCGTTTAATTTTTTCAAGTTTAGCTGCTAATTTTTTAAATTACCGTATTATCGTTGATAACGGAATCTTTTACAATCACGTAAATTCCGTCGACGATATGATAATTTCCGTAATCTCCATCGGGCGGAACGGATCCATGTCCTATTGAAACATTGTTTCCGATGCGCACGTTTTTATCTATGATTGCCGAACGGATTCTGCAATTGTTTCCGATACCGATATGAGGTCTACCGTTTTTTTTATCATCTTCTTTTTCTTCACTGCTTTGATAATAGTCTGCCCCCATACAAACCGTGTCTTCTAAAAAACTTCCCGACTCTATAATCGAGCGGACGCCTATTACCGAGTGGTGAATAACGGCGTTCGTTATTACACAGCCGTCGCTGCAAGTCGCTCGGTTAAGCTGCGCATAATTTATTTTTGAGGTCGGCAAATTCCTGTTATGTGTATAAATGGGGCTTTCCGCATCGTAGAAATCGAATTTCGGTTCTATCTCGGTTAAATCCAGCGTTGCTTCATAGAAAGAGCGTATAGTTCCTATATCCGTCCAGTAACCGTTGTGCGGAAAAGCGGACACTTTATACTTACCGAGGGAATCGGGGATAATTTCTTTTCCAAAATCGGTATAGTTGCTGTTTAGACATTCTTCCATAACTTTTGCGTTGAAAATATAAATGCCCATCGAAGCAAGATATTCTTTTTGCGGCTTATCCGGTTTTACTGCCGAATTCAGCGGTATTTTCCATGTTTGTATATCCTTTTCCATACCGGGCTTTTCCATAAATTCGGTTATTTGACTGTTTTCATTTATTTTCATTATTCCGAAACCGGACGCATCAAAACGGTTGACGGGAGTGCAGGCAACGGTAATATCGGATTCCGATTCTTCATGAAAACTTAAAAATTTTTTTAAGTCCATCCGGTAAAGTTGATCGCCTGCCAGTATAAGATAATGAGTCGGTTTATCGTGTCTAAAATGATGAAGATTTTTTCGCACGGCATCTGCCGTACCGCCGTACCAGCCGGTATTATCAAATGTTTGTTCTGCCGCTAAAATTTCGACAAAACCGTTGGAAAAAGTATCGAACGTATAGGCTTTTGCAATATGAAGATGAAGCGATGCTGAATTAAATTGCGTAACGATGTAAATGTTTTTAAACCCCGAATTGATACAGTTTGAGAGCGGGATGTCGATTATGCGATGTTTGCCTCCGAACGGAACGGCGGGTTTTGAGCGGTGCATTGTAAGAGGAAAAAGCCGTGTGCCTTTCCCCCCGCCGAGAATAATGGATAAAACTTTTCCCATAATGAGCCTCCTGAACAGTATTATACAATAAGTTTTGGAATTTTACCAGTGTAAATTGATAATTTTTTAAAGAGTATAAATTATCGCCTCCCTCCGAATTCGATTTTCTCAAAGCTTTTTGAAAAATATAATTGCATAATTCCGGTTGATTGTTCCAAAAAAAATAATTACCTATCAGCCTGAAATAAACACCGGTACAAATACAACGACGAGTTTTTTTAAGATGCCCCCTTTCACCGACCGGAATATTAGGTGCGGGAATCTTGTGTAGGACAATGGATTCAGTTACATAAACTATGTTGGGCACGTATCTATGACGAAAAGATTGGAAGTATAGGGGGAGTGTTAAAAACTGAACATCTTAAAGGAGCTTTATTAAATTCCTCAAAAATAAACAGATGACACGGAAGTAATACGTCCGGATTATTCTACACCGTTTTTCATACAAATATCTTCCAAGAAGCAGTTTGCACAATCGGGTTTGCGGGCTTTGCATATGTATCTTCCGTGCAGCAATATCCAATGATGAGCGTTTAACAGATATTTTTTAGGTGTAATTACAAGTAAATCTTTTTCGACTTCAAACGGGGTTTTCCCTGAAGACATTCCGAGACGCGGAGCCGTACGCAGGATATGGGTATCTACTGCAATCGTCGGTTTTCCGAAACCCATATTTAAAACGACATTTGCGGTTTTTCTACCGACACCCGGCAAACTTTCCAATGCTTCGCGCGTATCAGGAACAATGCCGCCGTATTCCGTTTGCAAAATTTTACTTAATGCGATAATCCGTTTCGCCTTTGTCGGGTACAAGTTTATGGTTTTAATATATTCTTTTATGCCGTCTTCTCCAAGTGCGAGCATTTTTTCGGGTGTATCCGCCGCTTTAAAAAAATCCGTTGTTGCTTTATTTACGGTAGCGTCCGTCGCTTGTGCGGAAAGAACGACTGCAATTAAAAGCGTATAAATAGTACTAAAGCGGAGTTCTCCTTTTGGATCCGGATTATGCTTTTGCAATCTTTTGTATACTTCTTCAATTTGCCGTTTTGATAATAATTTTATACTCATTTAAATTTTCTTGCTCTCGCTTTTTCGTACCGTTAAAACAACTCTTTTACTTTTTCTTTAAATTGATTTCCTCTATCGAATTCATTTTTAAACATCCCAAAACTTGTCGCACCCGGAGAAAATAAAACCGTATCTCCGGCTTTTAATTGCGATTTTGCCGCCGAAAGCAGATCATGCAAATTTTTAAAAACACCTTCGTTTTTTACGCCGTATTTTTCAAAAAGCGGAAGGAGTAAATCCGTCCCTGAGCCGTGCAGTAAAAATATTTTTTTAGCACGGTTTGCATTTTTCGCAAGCGGAGTAAAATCCAGACATTTATCCGTTCCACCGCAAATTAAAACGGGCGGTGCCGTAAAAGAGTTTAGCGCCGCGGCAACAGCTTCGGGGATAGTCGCCGCAGAATCATTATAAAATTTTATTCCGTCCGTCTCATAAAAAAATTCCATACGGTGTTCTATGCCCGCGTATTCGCTCATAACAGTAAAAACAGCTTCCGGATCTGCGCCGTATAAAACCAGTGTGAAAGCGGCATTTAAAACATTTTGTTTTAATTTGATTCCGGGAACTTTACAGTTTTTTGAAAGAAGCCGGACGGGACTGCTATTTTTATTCAATTTGTAAAACCCGTCTCCATCACTGTCAAAAAAAACACCGCTCAAGTTTTCCGGCAATTTTTTTTCACTATACCAAAAAACGTTTGCATATGTTTCTTTTGCAAACAAGGCACCCCATTTATCATCGTAATTACAAATAAAAAAATCTTCAGCGGTCATATTTTTATAAATCAATTTTTTATCGGCAACATATTTCTCCATTGAACCATACCAATTTAAATGGTCAGGCATTACGGGCGTCATAATCGCGATTTTCGGTTTGAGAAGCGACGATTGTTTTAAATCGGCAAGCTGCCAGCTTGAGAGTTCAAGAACAACAGGTGTTTTCTTTGACGTCTTTTCTATAAACGACAGCGGGCTTACCGTAATATTTCCACCCAAAAAGGCGGTGTATCCTAATTTTTTTAAACCGTAATAAAGGGCACTTACGGTTGAAGATTTTCCTTTGCTGCCCGTTACGGCTAAAATAGGAGCCTTTGAAAGTGAAAGAAAAACTGAAATATCGGATTCTATATGTTTTGCCGCTTGCAGGAATTTATTGCCTTCAAGTTTAACTCCCGGGTTTTTCATTACAATGTCGGCATTTTTAAAATCTTCAATCCGATGCTCACCGAGAACAAACCTAATATTCGGAAAGCGTTTTAGTTTTTCAATTGAGGGAGCCAATTCTTCAGCCGTTTTTAAATCGGTAACCGTAACAGCCGCACCTCCGCGAGCAAAGAACTCGGCGGTAGCGAGACCTCCGCCGTTTAAACCTAACCCCATAACCGTAACCGATAAGCCTTTACTGTTTTGTAATGATGTTTCCATGTCCGAAAGTATATCCAAAACGGTCTGCTACGGCAAGGCGAATGCTTGTTTGAGGTATTCGATTACAATTACAGAGGGTCCCTAAAAAAATCGCAACTTAAAATCAATGCCCAAAAAACTGAAGTTCTTCGAGGTTCTCATCAGTTTTTAGGAGTCATCTATAATTTGAATAATATCCGCGGGTAACGTTATACGCGATTTATTTTATGTGAAAGTTTCGGACTGTTTTTAATCGTATCGTTTACGGGACAGTTGTTTTCAACAAGTGTTACGAATTTTTCAAGTTCTTCATCCGAAGCATCAGATTTTATATTGAACACCGTTTCAATTTCGGAAAGTCCGACTTTTTTTGAATCAAAGCCTCCCGTGCATTCGACGGCCAAATAATCCAGTTTAAGGCCTTTTTTTTCTGCAAGCATTTTTGAAATAATGCTTTTACATGCTCCCAAACCGCTTAAAAGCAACTCAATAGGATTCATTCCCAAATCGGTGCCACCGAAACTTACCGGTTCATCGGCAATAATTTTTTTGCCCGAAGCTTCGCACGTAACCTTAAAGCCTTTGCCTAAATTAATTTCAGACTTTGCCGTAAATTTGTCAGCCATACTTTTCCCTCCAAGTATTTGCAATGTAATTTTGTAACTCATTATCTGATAATAAGTTACAAAATTACTCGTTATCAGCTTTACTGATGGGGAGCCTTAAAAAATCCGAGCGGATTTTTAAAGGTTCCTTATAATTTAAAACCCGTTACATTCATAATCTGGTTAAAATATTGCAAGTAAATAGTATCATCTTTTTGTAAATTTGCCAAGTCTTTTTCTTCAAGCGTTATTTCATATTTTTCATTGAATAATAAATAATTAAAAAAATGGTATACTTCTTTTTCGTCTTTTTTTAATTCAGAATATTTTATTTTTTCCAATTCGTTTTTATCTTCAATAAAAATATAACTTTGTATTCCGTTATTCAAATCTGCGCAATAATAAAAAAGACGTTCTTCAAATGTTGTAGGGTCATTTTTTGTGTTTCCCCAAACCAGCCACGGTAAAATATCCAAAAGGAATTTTTGTATCGGTTTATCGTATGAACCGAAATTGTATGAGCCTCTGTTCCAATCATTTGTTACAAGATTACCGTTTTTGTCGAATACGGCTTCTCTTCCGTTTTTATCGGTGTACACTTTGTTTTCCGTTTCTCCGCGCATTTTATGAATATTATTTTCATAGGTATTTTTTAAAATGTAATGGATTACGGTAAGATTATATTCGGGTATTTCATTATCAATACTCAATCCGAGATTACTTAATCCGGTTTTTAAATATGAGGACATACTATTACCGTTATTTATATTCTTAAATATATTTAAAATTGTTTGTTGCGCATTTGCACTTACCGCTATTACAAAAAAACAGATAATACGTAAAATTATTATTTTCACTTTATTCTCCTTTTAAATCATTGATATCGATCATATACCGAAAATAATCCACATGTCAACAGTTTATATTTTTCCGTTTGTATTGTACCGGCAAATTTATTTTCAATAGGACTTACCGCGAAAGTCTGAAAAGCATCGCCTTTCTTCACTTCCATCTAAACAATAATTTTTTCGCTTTTTTAGAATTATCACGCTTATCTATGAGCATAAGCTGTCAACGTTTAAATCCGTTGTCTTCCAAATCGTCGTTTAGCATATACCTTATTATAATTTTTTCTACTATGCGAGTACCTTTTTAAGCCCTTGCTGATAAACCGGCAATCGGATATAATCAAATCCCGTAAAGAGGCTTGAACTTGAAGCTCAGCCGTTTCTTATGTTGGAGGATATGTTATGCGATCGAAGTTTATTTTTGTTACGGGCGGCGTCGTTTCGTCATTGGGGAAAGGGCTAACGGCAGCTTCTATCGGAATGCTTTTAAAACAGCGCGGTTATTCGGTTATAAATCAAAAGTTCGACCCGTATTTAAATGTGGACCCGGGTACGATGAATCCGTATCAGCACGGAGAGGTCTTTGTTACTGAAGACGGCGGGGAAACCGATTTGGATTTAGGGCATTACGAACGCTTTACGGACGTGTCCTTGCACAAATTTAACAGCACCACTGCAGGCAAAATTTATTTGGCTATTTTAGATAAAGAAAGAGCGGGCGGCTATAATGGCGGTACCGTACAGGTTATTCCGCATGTAACCGATGAAATCCGTTCAAGGATTATGTCTACTGCAAAACACACAGACGCCGATTTCGTTATTTCGGAAATAGGCGGTACCGTCGGAGATATCGAGGCGCTTCCTTTTATTGAGGCTATCAGACAAATCCGCTACACGGTCGGCAAAGAAAATTGTATGTTCATACATTTGGGACTTTTGCCTTATTTAAAAGAATGCGGAGAAATTAAAACGAAACCGATGCAACACAGCGTAAAAGAATTACTCGGTTTCGGCATTCAGCCTGACATTTTAGTATGCCGCAGCGAGAAGCGCCTTTCAAAATCGGTAAAAGAAAAACTCAGCCTTTTCTCGAATATTCCGCAGGACGCAATAATAGAAAACCTAACCGCAAAATCAATTTATGAAGTTCCATTAATGTTGGAAGAAGCGGGGTTGGGACGCGTTTTGTGTAAGTTATTCAACACCGAAAATAAAGAACCCGATTTGAAAGAATGGAAAAAAATCGTACACACATACCATAACCCCGAAAAAACGGTAACAATCGCCCTTGTCGGAAAATATGTGGAATTACCCGATGCATATTTAAGCGTTGTTGAAGCGCTGACAGCTGCCGGAATCTATCATAAAACCGAAATTAAATTGATTTGGACGGATTCTAAAAAAATAAATTCACCTGAAGATGCGAAAGCCGCTTTAAACGGTGCAGACGGCATAATTGTACCCGGCGGTTTCGGCGATAAAGGAATTGCAGGTATGCTGCTTGCTGCACAGTTTGCAAGGGAAAATAATATTCCGTATTTCGGAATTTGTCTCGGAATGCAAATTGCGGTAATCGAGTACGCGCTTAATGTGCTGAAATTACCCGATGCCAATTCTTCCGAATTTGATAAAAACTGCCAAAGTCCTGTGATAGATTTAATGCCAGACCAAAAGGATGTGCGGTTAGGCGGGACGCTGCGGCTGGGGCGTTACCGCTGCGTGGTCGCAGAAAAAACGCTTGCGGAAAAAGCGTATAAATCTCACGAAATTGAAGAACGCCATCGACACCGTTACGAATTCAATAATTTTTACCGCAGTAAGTTTAAAGACACGGATATGATTTTCAGCGGCATAAATCCAGAAAGGGATTTGGTTGAAATTATAGAGCTGAAAAATCACCCGTGGTTTCTCGCCGCACAATTCCATCCCGAATTCGCTTCACGACCGAATAAACCGCATGCGCTTTTTCGAGACTTTATTGAAGCGGCAGTAATGCGGTGATAAAGTATAGCGCATCTTTTAAAAACCTTATCGGATTTTTAAAAGATGCCGCAGCAGTAAAGCTCACCTTCAAAAAACTAAAGTTTTTTAGAGATTCCCTTTACACGAACCGAGTACATATCCGCCTTGCAGATTTTAAACGAGGCCGTCGAAAGCATAGACAATCTGCTATAACGACTTGTCGATAGAAAAAGATAAAAGGAACGTTTTTTTGTTATATATTGACACGCAAAAAATCGATTTCTGCAGCTTTGCTGTGTCCGCATTGAAAAATGAATTTTTTTATGCTAAAATAAATGAGTTATGAAAAACTCGCTTTTGCTTCCGGTAGTTTTTATTGTAAATTTTATTTTATGGCTTGCCGCTTTTTCAGTATTTGCAGGACTTTGGGAATATTTAATGTTCGGCAGCGGAAATAAATATTTTTTGTTATATGCGATGCTGCACACTATGTATTTAACGCTGCCTCTGGCTTGTATGGCGGCAATTTTTTCCGCATATGTTTTTTTAATGCGCCACTATTCCAAACATTGGTTATCATTTTTATTGTTTGTCCTTACTTTTGTAATTTTTTTTATAGGTGTTATTCCCGCCGGTTATTCCCAAGGAAAGAAAATAGATTATGCACTGCAAGCACAAAGCAGGAGCCTGACCGGAGATGATGATTTGGCCGAATTTATTG
>CAUUAT010000004.1:0-41027 GCA_963543195.1 uncultured Treponema sp. | reverse complement strand
GGTCAGCGGTATAAGTATTGCTCCCGGTGAAACGGTTGCCGTTATGTTCAGCGCACGCACTTCCGTTCCCGCCTGTACCGCAAAGTCTACCGTACTTACCCCGATAACGCTTTCTCCTATCTGCGGCTCGCCTACGCTGAACGAAAGGATATCTTTTTCGGCCCGAACACCCGGCGGCAGTACACCGGTTGCAGGGTCGGTGCCGTCGTCGTATAACACCTTGACGGTGTACAGTTCTATCTTTCCCTGCCCGCCGATAACGGCAAAAGGTACGGAGCTTAAAAAGTTGATCGGGAAGATGAGCTGCGGAATGTTAAAGCCGGGGTTTTCCGCATACATTTCGAAGAACCATTTGTTTATCGCTTCAATGTTCTCAAAACTGCCGATGGCAGAGCCGATTTTCAGTACATCGGTTGCGGGAAAGGCTTCCTGTAAGTAGCGCAGCGTTACGGGAAACAGCGTCGCTTGAGGAGAAACAACCGCTTCCGGTAATAAACGCGATACATCGGTTCCCTTCGGCACGGTTACGGTAACGGCAGAGCCGTTTATAGCCGTGCCGGTACTGCATACGAACCGCTCGACATTTTTCAGCTGAAGACCGAGTAGTTTTTGTTCATCAGGCGGAACAAGATCGCTTATCAGCTTATTGCATGAAAGGCATACCGTTACCGGAAGCACAGCCGCAAACAAAAACGCATATAAACGTATTCGATTCTTTCCCTTCGCTCTCATCAGCTTCTCCTTTTTTAGTCCCGTCGGTAAATATTTTCTTCTTCCTCAGGATCCCCGTGTATTCTCACAAAGCGGATTTTTACATACCGGTATTGCATGTAATAGTCATCTTCCCCATCGCGGATATCCCTTTGATAGTTTTTATCCTTAGGCTCGTTATAGATCATGCGGTCATTCGTAATGTCGCATTTTTGTTTCAGGTAGTCGGACACCGCACTTACCCGTGCCGTTTCAATCTGCAGCCGTCCGTCTTGAGAGCCGAACGGAGCGACCGAGCTTTCAAACAGGACGAATATATCCTCATGCCCTTTAAGAATCGCCGCCGCTTTCTTGATATCCGCTTTTGCGTTTACATCGAGCGCCGTGCTTTCAGGTTCAAAGTACACATAGATACTCTTGAACTGCTCAAGCGGTTTTTCGGTAGGCTTTTCAGCTTCCTCTTTCCGTTCAGGCACTTTCGGCGCTTGCTCTACTGCCAACGCTGCTTTCCGTTCCGTTTCAAGCGAGGTTTTAAGGGTTTCTATCGTCTTTGCACATTCTTGCCCCTTGTACTCCGCCGTCCATTTTTTTCTCGCATAGGCATAGACCGCGCCGGGATAGACGCGCATATATACTTGAAAGGACGGCAGCGGAACAACACGGGATTTTTCCAATAGTAAATCGATTGAAAAGGCTGCTTTGAATTCGACGGAGCGGTTTAAAATTTCCGATCCTACGCTGATACCCGCATTCAATGCCCCGTCAACCCCATGTGAAGTTTTTAATTTGTTTGTAAGTATATCCAATACAACGGGATAATGTTGTATCTTTAAAGCATACAGTCCGATACCTGCAAAAGTTCCCACTGAAAGATACCGTATCGGAAAGTACTCGTAGGCGGCGTTTACGGTTACCGGAACGGCATCAAAGCTGCGCACCAGCGGGTTTGTGCCTAAGATGACGCTGTGTCCCGTTTCCAGATACACCGGCATGGTGTGCCGCCCCGAACGGAAAAAGGTATAACCGAAGGCGGTTCTGTAGCCGGGCTTAGGTTGGGTATAATCCTTTAAAAGAGATACGGGGATAAAGGTTTGATAGCCCGCAGAGACAAAAAGGTTGGTATACCACCGTTCGGAAATATCCGTTTCTGGTTTATCGGAGCCGTGTACGGCGCTTTGCGTATCTTGCGCTGCAAGCGGCAAAGAAAACAGCAGCACAAACGCCAAAAAGAGCGGAATAGTCAAGTATCGGAGTTAAGCATTGCTGCAAAAGACTTCCCTTGACCTTGAAAGAAAAAACGGTTAGTATTCGTACTTATGAAAAAAAACTTTGAGGACAGACTTGAACGGCTTGAAAAAATAAGCGATTCCATTCGCAGTGCCGAACTTCCTTTGGAAAAAGCCTTATCGCTTTTTGAGGAAGGGATACGGCTTGCAAAAGGTCTTGAAAAAGATATAGACAAAATTGAAAGCAAAATCGAAATTTTACTAAACCAGCCCGTTTTGCCCGATGAAGAGCCGGAGCTCGACCTATTTGCTTCCGCCGGAAAAGAAGAATAGAAAAATATGAATGAGCAGCAGTATCGACCGATAAAAATTTTATCCAAAGAAACGGCGGGCAAAATTGCCGCAGGCGAGGTAATTGAACGCCCTTCTTCGGTCGTTCGGGAACTTTTAGATAATTCAATTGACGCGGGTTCTTCCAAAATAGTGCTTGAAATACTGAACGGCGGTATCGATTCGATTCGGGTTTGCGATAACGGCTGCGGTATGACAAAAGAAGATTTGAAAATATGTACGTGTGCGCACAGTACGAGCAAAATAAGGAGTGCAAAAGATCTTCTGTATCTAAGAAGTTTAGGTTTTCGCGGAGAAGCGCTTTCTTCAATACAAGTTGTCGGTATACTCGAAATTACCTCTACGCGTGATGGCCCTGCGGCTTGGAAACTTTCGCTTGGAAAAATTATTCCCGATAGATTGAATTCCGGTACGGTAATTGAAGTAAAATCTCTTTTCGAAAATTTTCCTGCGCGTAAAAAATTTTTAAAACGTCCGCAATATGAAGCGGCTCAATGTAAACAGATATTTATCGAAAAATCCTTGCCGCATTTTGCTATCGAAATGCGGTTTTCATCGGACGGAGTAAACAAAATAATTTTGCCTGCGCATAATTCGCTGAAAGAGCGGGTTCTTGCAGCGATGGGCTTTAAAGAGCCGGAGGACTTTTTTTATGAGATCAATCAGGCGGGAGACGGCTTTGAATTTATTGCAGTTTTGGGAAGTCCCGCAGTTGTCCGCTCGGATAAGCGTCATATTTATATTTTTGTAAACGGCAGACGCATAAACGAATACGGTTTGGTTCAAGCCGTAACGTACGGAGCCGAAGGGTATTTCCCGAACGGCGGCTTTCCCGTCGCTTTTTTATTTTTAACCGTAAATCCCGAACGGGTAGATTTTAATATTCATCCTGCAAAAAAAGAAGCGCGTTTTGAAGATTACAAAGAAATTCACCATTCGGTCAGTTCATCGATAAGCAATTTTTATAAACAAAAAACCGTTTCCGAACTTTTGTGCACTAAAGAATATTCTCCCCAATTTACGGCACCGCTCAATTTTACTCAACAAGAATTAAAAAGCGTTTCTCATTACGATTGGAGCGAAAAAAGTCGCGGATACTCAAGTATGCAAACCGAAAGAACGGCCGCTTGCGGTTTACCTTCCTATTTGGAAAGACAAAACCGTGAATCCCGTTATCCGGAAAAAGCGAACGAAGCCGAGCTTTTGTATTCTTCCAATTCCGGCAAAGAAAGACTGTACCCGAAGCCCGAAGAGTGCGGTTTTGATGACGGTACAAGTAGAGCCGGCTGTCAAAAAAGTCCTCCGTATGATATTCCTGAAGCCGATTTTAAATTTTTAGGACAATTTTGCGGGACGTTTATCGCCGTCGAAAAAAATAATGCGTTGTATATAATTGATCAGCATGCGGCACATGAGCGTATTTTGTTTGAAGAATTCAAAACATATTTGGGTTCTTCGCAGGAGCTTTTAATTCCGTATACGATAGAAACGGAAACCGAAAAAGATGATGAAATTATTAAACGTAACCTTCCCGAACTGAAAAAAGCCGGTTTTAATATCAGCGAAGAAAAAAAAGGCGTTTGGATTGTTACCGCCGTTCCGATTCGATGGCACGGTACCGAAAAAAATTTGCAGGAAGACATATCGGGTGCGGGAAAAAATACCGCAAATTTAATGCATCACATTCTTGCTTCTTCCGCATGCAGAGCGGCTTGTAAAGACGGCGATATTCTTGATCCGGTTTCGGCATATAACCTCGCCGTAAAAACGTTTGCCTTGCCGGAACCTTTATGCCCGCATGGAAGACCGATTTATTTTATAATCAATAGGGAAGAACTTTTTAAGAGGGTTAAAAGAACGTAAGGGCCGCCTGACGAGTAATTTTGTAACTCTATTTTTATATAAAGCGTTACTAATTTTTAGTCCATTGTACTTTTTTTATAACTTCGTTAGCCGATATAATCATACCGTCCGAGTATTCTATTTTTATATCCGTTTTTTCACCCGATAAGATTTTATTGTTGGGTGAAATTAAAAATTTCCATGACGGCGTTTTCTTCAACTCTACGGCTTTTTTTGCAATTTCATCGGGCAAATCTCCGAACTGCCGCGCATTCGGTGCGCCTGCTTGGGTTATAATAAGGTATCCGTCGCTTATTTTCAAATGCAGAAAAACAGAAGTGCCGCCGGATAAAACGGCGACGGCTTTCCCGCCGCGCATAATTTCGATTCTCTCTATACCTTCTTCACCGCGCCACGAACCGGAAAGCATATCAATGTTTTTGACTTCTTTAAATTCACCGGCAAAAGAATCCGTCTGTGCGTCTGTTTCTCCTGATGGGGATAAATTTAGTGACATATCAAAAAGATCCGACACCAGCATTCTTGAATCCAAAAGGATTAAATTCGCATTTTGGTATACTTTTGAAATTGTTCTTGTAATGTTTTCAGACGGAGTTTTTAAAATAAGTTTCAGTTCTATGCCGTTATCGTTACCGATTATGCTTCCGGTAAAAACGTAATTGAAATTTTCGGTGTTTTCTCCCGCTTTTTGCGGACGCAAATCTATGATGTTATATTTTTTTTGTTCTTTTACAAAATTAAAAATAGCGTTGTTTATTGCAGCATTGACTTGTTCCGAAACGTTTTTGGATTCAAGTATGAATAAGCCGACCGACGGTTCGCAATATGCGGGTAAGTTTATGCCTGCCAGCGCGACCGTAAAAAAAAGAACATTAAAATGTATCAGCCGTTTCAGTGTAAGTCCTTTTTTCATTACCCCTTTATTCCTTGGGTCTTGAGGTCTCGCTGCATATCGCGTTTTATATCACGCTCTTTTATATCTGCACGCTTGTCGAACATCTTTTTCCCTTTACAAACGCCTAAAAGCATTTTTACGATACCGTTTTTAAAATAAAATTCCAGCGGCACAAGTGTGTAGCCTTTTTCATCAACTTTCCGTTTTAGGCGTTTAATTTCATCTTTTTTTAAAAGCAATTTTTTCGGGCGGTCGGGGTCGTGATTAAAAACGGAAGAATACATATATTCCGAAATATGAAAATTTTTTACCCAGACTTCGTTTTCGTTTATTTCGGCGAATGCGTCGGGAAACGAAATGCGTCCGTCTCGTAATGATTTTACTTCCGTGCCTTTTAAAACAAGACCGCATTCCACTTTTTCTTCTACCGTGTAATTAAAAAACGCTTTTTTATTTTTTGCAATGATTTTTACGGCGCCGCTTTCCATACGGCGTTATTATATTCATAGAATGAATACTTGTCAACGGCGGAATAAAATGATAGTATCGACGGGCGATGGGAACGCCGCTGAAATTATATAAAAGCGTGTCATATCGGCGGCTTTTAAAATCGGGAGAAATAAATGGGTGCAAAATATCGGGATTATTCTTATACGGCAAGACGGGCGCATCGGCGTTCGGTTTTATTTACCGTTTTTATAATTGTTTTTATTTTTTCAACCTATACGATTATAAGCACATTTGCCGTTAAAAGTTATCGGCTTCAAACCGATTCAATGGCTCCTGAAATCGCTTTACATGATGTCCTTTTAATTACGCCGATTTATAATCCTTCTTCAGCTGCAAAAAGAGGTTCCGTCATTGTAGTTTCTCCGCCCGTTTCCGATAAACGCAGCTTTTTACAAAGGACGGTTGACAGCATTGTCGGCTTTTGCACGTTTCAGTTTTTTCAGCCGTTTAAAACGGCGGTAAAAGGTAAAACTGAAAATTCGATACGCAGAATAGTGGGGATGCCCGGTGACACAGTCTATATGGAAAATTTTATTTTGTACATAAAAACAAAGGATGCCGAACATTTTTTGACCGAATTTGAGTTGGCCGAAACGGATTATGATTTGGAAATACAACCGTTGCCTGACGCGTGGACTTCGACTTTGCCTTTTTCGGGAACGTATCCCAAAACGGTTTTAAAAGATAACGAATATTTTGTTTTATGCGACAATAGAATGATTTCAGACGATTCCAGACTGTGGGGACCGATTGACGGAAAAACACGCATTTACGGAACCGTCCTTTTTAAATACTGGCCTTTAAAAAAAATAAAGCCGTATAAATGAAAAAGTATGAAACGGATTTAAAGCGGAATACCGGATCGAAAGCGGGGCTTTATATTCATATTCCGTTTTGTATACAAAAGTGCAGTTATTGTGATTTTTTTTCGGTTAAAGCGGAGCATTTCTCGGACATACTCAAAGGAAAAAACGGGAGCCTGTTTGCAAAACGTATTGCAGACGATATTGATTTTTTTGCGTTAACATACGGCATTCGGGAATTCGACAGCGTTTATGTCGGCGGTGGGACTCCCTCGCTTCTTTCGCCCGATGATTTTTACTTCATTTTTTCTCATATTTTAAAGCGGCAAAAAATTCCGCCTGTCGAATTTACGGTTGAGATAAATCCTGAAGATGTAACGGAAGCGCTTTTGGAAGCGGCTTTTGACGGAGGCGTAAACCGAATTTCGGTTGGGATTCAAAGTTTTTCCGATGCCGTCTTGGCTGCCGCTAAGCGGCGCGGTTCAAGAGAAAAAACGCTTACAGCCTTGAGCCGCATTAAAAAATATAAAACGGTACTTTCCTGCGACTTGATCGCAGGCTTAAAAAATCAAACGTACGGAATTATCCGGGATGATGTAAGGACGCTTGTAGATTTTTTGCCGGAACATATTTCGCTTTATTCGCTATGCACGGATAAAAAACGTAACGCCTGCGAAGAAGATACCGTTGCGGGGCTATGGATGTACGGGAATGATTTTTTGGAACGCAGCTCTTATATACGCTATGAAATATCTAATTTTTCATATAAAAACCTCTACAAAAGTATGCATAATACTAAATATTGGAAGTTGCAGAATTATATCGGAGTGGGGCCGGGTGCTTGCGGGTCGCTTTTTTTTGACCATTCTGAAAAAAAATCCGCATATGCCGTGCGCTTTTCAGCTTGCAAAAATATAGATAAATGGATTTTTGAAACGGACAGAACTTCCGTTTATGAATATGAAAATATTTCAAATGCCGAATGTATGGAAGAATTTATTATGATGGGGTTCCGGCTAATTGAGGGAATAAACTTACAAACCTTTACCGCTCGTTTCGGCTGCGATATTCGGGACATACTAGGGGGTACAATCAAAAAATGGAGAACATCCGGCAAACTGCTTATAACCGATACCGACATAAAGCTGACAAAAGAAGGAATTGATTTTTTAAATAAATTTTTACAAGAAGCCTTTGATGAAATAGAGCGCTTTTTAACCGGCAGCCGACGCGAAATAACATACGATGACCTTTAAAACTTAAAGGTTTTAGAGATGTTCTTATAACGGTTCGGCCGTTATAACATTATAACAGTACGGCTTTTTTCACTTCAGCTTTTGATACGCCGAAAAGCCGCTGCAATTGTTCTTTTTTGTAATTTGAATTTGAAAGCGAATTATAAGCCTCGACAACGGCATGCATATCCGGATCGCTTCCGGTATATACGGCATACGCTGCAGCCGAGCGGAAAGCACCTTCCTTAATCAATTCGGAAAGGCTTTTTCCTTTGTTTTTTGAAAAGCGGATTTTATCAATTATTGCGGAATCTCCGTCATAACCGATTGCGCTTATAAATTTATCACGTTCCATGATTTTATTCCGTTTTTAAGTTCGGGTACCTCTTTTTATGTACGGGAAAACCGGTGTTTTCATAAAAAAGATATTTATAAAAAAGAGGTACAAAAGCCGTCTCATCTTTAGGGTATCTTCTAAAAACTTTGTCGGATTTTTAAAGATGCTCTTATACTTCAACTTTTACGAAATTTTCTTTTTCGGCTCCGCATAAAGGACAAACCCATTCTTTGGGAACATTTTCGATAGCCGTTCCCGGAGCAATTCCCGTATTTGCATCACCTACTGCGGGATCGTAAACAAATCCGCATAAATCGCATACATACTTAGTTGCCATTTCATACTCCTTAACATTCTTCTTAATGTTTAACGCATAGTACACTATTTTTAATTATTCTGCAAGTAACCGGTTTAGTTTTTCGGCTAAATCGATATTTCTTTTATTTGAAGGCTCCAGCGCGATAACTTGTCCCAAATAATATTTTGCTTTGCGGTAGTCTTTGTTGTTAAAATACCATTCATACATTGAAAAAAGAGCGTCTTTATTCCGCGGATTTGCCAAAAGACTTGACCGTAAAGCCGATAAATATTCTTCAGGATTATTTTCAGACAATTTTGCATTATAATAATATAAAATCGATTTTAATTCCGAATCGGAGGTTTGCAGTTTTTCTTTAATTATTTCAGATATTTCCCGATAATTTTTTACGCGCCAAAGCGATTCGATGTATAAGCCGGCGACTTTATTGGAGACATTTTTTGAAGAATGATAAAGCCGGCGTGACAGTGCGAGCGCTTTTTCCGTTTTGCCTGCCCCCAGATACGCGGTTACTAAAAGTTCTCTATTGGAACTTGCCGGAGCTCTATCGGCAAGTTTTTCGGCAAGTAAGACCGATTGCTCCCAATTTCCGCCGTTCATATTATTTTTTACCAAAAGAGTGAGAGCGGTAACATTTTCGGAATCTTTTTGTAAAACTTTTTCTATAAAAAAATCGGCTTGTCTGTTTTCAATTTTTTGAGAAGTTTCAAAACATATTTCGGCACATGCAAGCAGCACATTAAAATCTTCGGGATATAAACGATAGGCATCGGTCAAAAACGTTATAGCGTTTATCGTATTTTTGTTCCATTCTTTTGCTATTTTTGCTCTAAAAAGCAAATAATCTTTTGACGTTTTATTTTTGGTTGCGTATGCATCCAAAAGAGAATTCGCTTTTAAATATTCTTTTTGTTCGATTAAAATACGGATGCGCAAAAGCAGAGCGGAAATATTTTCGGGCTCTTTTTTTAAAACGGCAATTACATTTTCATTTGCTTTACTTAAATCGGAGGAAGCGATATATCCGCGCGCATATAACAGTTTTATTTCTCCGCTATCTGCGGAAAGGCTTTGCGAAAGCAAATCCGCAATTTTTACCGCAACGTTTCCTTCTCCCGCTTCGGCGGCAAATTCGCCGTATTTCAAACCGGCCGGATAACACGAAGTATCAATATTCCATGCCATTTTATAAAAATTCATCGCTGCGGTACTGTCGTTTTCTTTTTCGCTTAAAATGCCTAAAAGATATGGTGGCAGAACCGAATCGGGATACTGTGTTTTTGCGGCGGTAAGCCGTTCTTCAATATCATCTTTATAATTATTTACAGCCGAATCCGCCGCGTTTTCAACGGTAAGAATAAGCGCGGGTATTACAAGAGAGAGAAAGTTGTCTCTTTTCATCGAATACGGATATATTCCGGCGTTGACGTTTTTTAAACCGGATAAAAAAGGTTCATCGTCGTTTGAGAAGGATAATCGCGGACCGTCCGTTTTTAAAGGATATACCAAATGCATAATACCGTTGATTACTTTTAGATACAGCTGATTTTCCGCCGTTAATCCTTTGCTGTCGTTTTGAATAAACAGTACGGCCTCTTTTAAAGAATCGGGAGATGCTTTGATGATATGTGCGGCAAGACGCGAGTCAAGGCGTTTTTCGGCAAGTTTTTCTTTTGCGGGAAGGGATAAAACGGTACCGTCCCCGAAAGCCGTTTGTTTTTGTTGTTCCGGACGCTCCGTATCGGGTATGTCGCCTCCCTTTGTGTTTTTTAATGTCGTGCATGAAAAAAACGGCGGAATAAAAAGAGAGAAGGAAAAAAAAATAAAAAAATATGTTTTTAAAAGCGTTTTTTTCCCGTTTATACCCATATGAGCCGCATTATAATATATATTTTTTTTCTTGCCAATCGGATATTGAAAAACAATTAACTTCATCGAGCATCTCGAAAGACTATGCCTGAGTTTTTCAATATGCCCTATAAAAAGTCTTCTTTAAATTAAAAACGCCGGAAAAAAAGATATTCCTGAGTACACAAGCAGCTTCTCATATTCTTTATAAAGCCTTGTGTTCTTATACCGATATTATAGGTGCGGGACATTAAAAATTATGACCGTACGATAGTTGCGCGTTTTGCTTTCAAGGAGGAAAGTTGTTTATGATTTCAAATAGTTCATCGCTGCAAGCCGTTTCTTATATGGCTATGCCGAAAATATCGGCCGGAGGAGTAGCTTATTTTCCCGTTCAGCCCGGCAAATTGCTGTATTCGCATTTTAAATATGTTTCAGGTTTTTCGGAAAAACAAAGTCAAAACGGCGTAAGCATAGACAAGCTGCGAATTTTGAATTCGATAATCGACCAGTTGGTATCTATGAAAACGAACGAAGCGGAAAAAGCCGCGCTTGCGAAATCGGGAGCGGAAAAACGGGAAATCGCAATAAGCGAGAGTGAACTTGATTCTCTATTACAGTATTACCACAACGAAATAAAAAATGCCGTTACACAAACTGAAAAAATCGGTTACGGCGGAATGCCTTTACCGGCTGCCGTTTTAGACTTGACAGCATAATTTATTTTTTGCATACTGACGGGCATGAAAACCCGATCCGTTAAACTCTTTTTTATATTGTTGTTTTTCAGTGTGCTTTTTTCAGCTGCCGCATCCGAAAATACATTATTGGTGCATAAAACCGAATATTTCGATATTATTTATGCAAAAAGCTCGGAAGTTTCCGCTGCCCTTCTTGCCGAACATGCCGACTCATATGCTGAAGAAATTTCTTCGCGTCTGAACAAAAAACCGCCCAAACGTATGCCTGTTTATATCGTTTCCGATAAAGAAGATTTAAACGGATATTTTACCTCTTCACCGTACGGCAGAATTGTCCTTTTTGATACGCTTCCGAGCGAAGGACAGCTTGCCAATCTCGGCAGCGTCATTCTTAAAGTTTTTTATCATGAACTTACGCATGCAATTTCACTTAACTATATTTTACCGCTTTTACCGCTCTCGTTTACCGAAGGTGCCGCAGTTTTGTTTGAAAGTTTTGACGGTATGCAAGGAAGGCTGAACGACCCGTTACTGTATCATCACTTAATGCAGGGAAAAATTGAGGGAGTAAGCCCGTCATGGAAGCAGGCTGCGGGACACCGCGACGTATACCCCGGCGGTTTTTGGGGATATATATATGGAGCGGGTTTTGCCGACTATTTGCAAAAAATTTACGGTATGGAAACGTATTCCCAATACTGGCACAGTTCTTTTTATCTTTTCCCTAGGGGAAAAACAAAAAAAATATTTAACAAAAAACTCGATGAACTTTGGAATAATTTTATAGAATCGATTTATTTCCCGCAAGAAGTACGGCTTCCCGTTCCTGCGATTAAAGGGGTAAATAAATCAGGTTTCAGCGTTACCGCTTCAAATGAAAACGGTTTTGCTTGTTTTGATTTTGCAAAAAAAGAGGTTGTTTTTTATACGTCCGACGGAACAAGAAAAAAACTTTTTACGGCAAATTCGACGTTATCGCGATTAAGTTTTTCTCAAGATGGAAACCGCCTTTTGGTAACCGATATTGTCAACACATTAAAAAACGAAAAATATCGCGTTTCCGTTTTCGATTTGAAAAACGGTACGTTTTTACATGAACAATATTTATCAATTCGGGATGCGGCTTTTTGCGGCGCCGATACGATTTGCGGTGTAGAAGTAAATGCTCAATTTTCGTCACTCGTTTTGATAAAAGCGGGAGATGCCGCAGAAAAAAAAGAAGTCCTATTTCAGGCGGGACCGGGTAAACCGTATTCCGCACTGTATAATCCCGTGTTTGCGGGAAAAAATAAAATAGCGTTCCTTGCTGCCGATGGGCTGAAGCGCGATATTTTAATAATGGATACGGTTTCAAGAGAAATTAAAAAATTGGAATTTGAGACGCCGTTATCCGCAATCCGCTATTTGCAAACAAATAATTCCGAACAAGAGCCGGTATTGACTTTTTCATGGGCGGATAAACGGATGCTGTATCGCTCCGGCATATATACTGTAAAAACAAATACGCTTAAAGTTTTGCAAAACGATATTTCAGGCGGAACATTTTTCCCGGTTGTGCTTTCAAAATCGTCGCCGGATGAAGTTTTTTATGTAGGTGTTCATTCCAAATATAATTCGCTTTATAAAATTAAAGAATCGGCATTCTCGGGAATGCCCGTTACTTTGAAAAAGCTTAATGCGGACGATGTAAACGGAACGGCTGAGGTGTCCGATGCTGCAACACTCAATGCGAAAAAATATAATTATTTTTCTTGGCTTTGGAAAGTTTCTCCAAGTCCCGTAATAAAGCTGCCGTCCGATTTTAAAAAATTCGAACAAATCGGACTGGGAATAAAGTTATCCGGTATTGATGCATCAACCTTTTTAGAATTTTCCGCAACTTCGGTTTTTTATTTTAAACCGTTTTTTTATCAAGGCGAATTCGGCTTTAAAATAAATTCAAAACCTGCGAATTTTGAACTCGACCTATATGATATAAACAACGGTTTTAAATACCGAAAAACGGGTATTACGGCAGGAACGGAAGCGGTTTTCCCGACTAAATCGATTTACCGGAATTTTTATTTGAGCGCCGGCTCGTCGTTTGAAGCCTTTAGTTTTTTCCCCGCTGATTTCGGAAAAAACAAAACGCTTTATGCATATAAATTGACCGATCATATTTTATCGGAAGAAATTTCTGCCGGCTATTCGTACCGGAAAACAAAGGAGCGGCTTGCATCCGATTTTTTTGCAAAAGATACTCGTAGCGTAAAACTTAATGTAGGTTTAAAACATGCCGTTCACTTTAAATCGAAACTGAACGCCGTCATCGTTCAGGGGCTTGCTTCGTTTAAAACTCCCGTAGTACCGCTCAACTTAAAATTAAGTTCATATTCGGGCTATAATGCTTACTTTGATCCGCAGGAAGGCGCTTACGCATTTTTCGGAAACACCGCTTTTGCCGGAATGGGAAGCTTCCTTCCGGCAATGCCGGAGTATGACGCGGTAAAACGGACAATACAAAAGCATAGCGGAAAAATTGCGTATGGGTTTGGGCTTGATACCGAACTTACTTTTTTCAGTTACGAAATACAAACCGGTTCATGCTGGCTTCCCATATTTTTTAACAGAGTAAATATAAGCGCAGGTTATAAAAATGCCATTAATTTTTTAGACATTGCATCAGGGAAGCCGTCTTTATACCAGTCGGCATACGGCAGAATTACGCTGAGAGTAAGCGGCATTATTACGATAGGTGCAGAATATGCGCATCCGCTTGAAAAAGGTGTTAAAATGGGAAAATTTAATGCCGTCATCAGTGCCGATCTTTAGCCGTTTTTTATATACCGCTAAAAAGTATGGAAGGAGTTTTTATGGAAAATATTTTTCTCGGTCGCGGCGAGTCGGTAGCGGAGCTTTTACCGAAGCGGGCAAATAGGCACGGGCTTATAGCGGGTGCAACCGGAACCGGAAAAACGGTTACGGTAAAAGTGCTTGCCGAAGCTTTCAGCGATTTGGGAGTTCCCGTTTTTTTGCCGGACATAAAAGGAGACCTTTGCGGATTTTCGGAAAAAGGAGAATTGACCGAAGAGCTGCAAAAACGGCTTAATTTTTTACACCTTTCAAATTTTGAATTTAAAACTTTTCCGCTCCGTATTTGGAGTATAGTAAATGGAGTGGGGCATCCCGTACGTACGACAATTTCAGAAATGGGACCGCTTCTTCTTTCAAGACTGTTGGATTTAAATGAAATACAAACCGGCGTTTTAAATATTGTGTTCCGCGTTGCCGACGAAGAAGGACTGCTGCTTTTGGATTTAAAAGATTTAAAAGCCATGCTCTATTATGTCGGAGAGAACAAACAAAGCCTAAAATTAAAATACGGACATATTGCCGACTCTTCCATCGGTGCAATTCAACGCAATCTTGCGGTTTTAGAAAATGAAGGCGCCGATGCATTTTTCGGCGAGCCCGCATTAGACATCTATGATTTTTTTAAAACCGCCGGCGACGGGAAAGGATATATAAACGTCCTTAATGCCGTTAAATTGTATCAAAAGCCTGCCGTATATTCGGCTTTTTTGCTGTGGTTTTTATCGGAACTTTACGAACTCCTTCCGGAAACGGGGGATACGGAAAAACCGAAAATCGTTTTCTTTTTTGATGAAGCGCATTTGCTCTTCGATTCGGCTTCCAAAATATTGATTCAAAAAATAGAGCAAATAATCCGCCTTGTGCGTTCAAAAGGGGTCGCCGTATTTTTTGTAACGCAAAATCCTTCCGATATTCCCGATAGTATTTTAGGACAGCTCGGAAATAAAATTCAGCATGCGTTGCGGGCATTTACACCTAAAGAGCAAAAAGCCGTCCGGCTCGCCGCCGAAACATTCCGTGCAAATCCCGCCTTTAACACGGCGGACGTTATTACTCAATTGAAAACCGGTGAAGCGCTCGTTTCGGTTTTGCAACAGGACGGGAGCCCTTCCGTAACACAGCGAGTTCTCATTGTTCCGCCGCATAGTAAAATCGGTGCGGTTGAAGAAGAAAAACTGAAAGCAATTGTAGAAGAATCGCCGCTTTTGTATAAATATAAAAATATGACGGATAGAGAATCCGCATATGAAATTCTTACAAAGCAATATACCGAAAAAAGCGAAATTGAGGCACGTAAAGCGGAAGAAAAAACGCATACGAAAGAAAATGCCGCAAAGCTAAAAGAAGAAACCGCTGTAATCCGCGCTCAAACTGCAAAAGCCCGCGCCGAAGCTATGCAGTTGAAAACCGAAGAAGCAATAAAACGCAAAAACCGGACAACCGTAGACCGGTTGGGAAAAGTCTTGGTAGACAGTATGGTAAGGACGGCCGGCAGAGAAATTACACGCGGCATTTTCGGCTCCATAAAAAAAATGCTCCGCTAATACGGTTAACCGAAAAATTAAATGTTTTTGCGTGTTTTTTTTAAAAAGAAATTCTCTTATGTCTTTTTAGGTATAATTTTTATTTTATTTGTAAAAACCTTTATTTTTGATATAAAGCGGATAAACGGAAATTCTATGTTTCCTGCCTTAAAAAACGGCGATTGCGTTTTTATTTTTAAAGCCGCTTACGGTATAAAAATTCCCGGTAGAAATTTTTATCTTATACGTTGGGCTTTGCCGCAGCTGAACGATATTATTGTGTACGGAAAAGACGGGCATTTTACGGTTAAACGCTGTTCGGGTATTTCATCTTCACCTATAGAATTTTCAAAAAATTTACGGTATACTGCACATCCGCATTATGCAATGACGGTGAACGGAAGAACCGTTATGCTTACCGGTGTGCAATTCCGTAACTTGGGCGGTATGGCCGAAAAGCAAAAACAAGGAATCCCCGAAGGATATATTTTAGCGCTTGGTGATAATCTTACCGTTTCATACGATTCGCGCGATTACGGTTTTATTTCCGCCGACGGTATTTACGGCAAGGTTTTGTTATGGAAGTGAACAAATTTATTTCTAAATACAGATTTTTATTTTTTATAACATGTATTGCTGTTTTTATTGTACTGCTTCTTTTTCAATTTGCAAGATATATGATTATGCGCGAACCGGAAACTGCTCAACCGAAAGTTATAACCGAACGCGGCACAATTTATGACCGTAATAAAAAAATTCTTGCGGTGCAAACGACTTTTTATAATCTTTATGCGGATAAAACCTTAATAAAAAATATTGTTGAATGTGCAAAACTGTTATCGCCCGTTTTGCAAATATCCGAATCCGATATAATCGAAAAGTTGCAAAGTTCGAAATCGAATTTTTTATATTTAAAAAAGCGTATGAGCGAAAGTGAAAAAGACGTCATCGGTACGGCACTTGATTCAGCTAAGATTGAAGGGATCGGTTTTGAATCCGTTTTTAACCGGACGTACCCTGAAAATAAATTGGCTTCTACGGTCGTCGGTTTTTTAGGAGATGACGGAAAAGGGAGAACGGGCGCCGAGTATTCGCTGCAAAATATTTTGTCGCCGCCGCCTGAAACAAAAGGGTATACCGGGAAAGGGTATGACGTTTTTTTGACGATAGACGGAAATATTCAATATATGCTGGAAAAAATTATTGCAAAAACTATGGGAGAAACTCAGGCGGAATCGGCGATGTTTGTCGCCGCCGATGCGAAAACCGGAGAAATCCTTGCGTATGTAAATGAACCGTCCGCTTCACTTTCGACATTTATCGACAGTACGCCGGAACAGCGGTTGGATCGGCCTGCAAATTATGTGTATGAACCGGGTTCCGTTTTTAAAATTTTTTCTATGGCGGCTTTTTTGGAATTAGGCTCTACGCAGGACGGTCAAGTTTACGAATGCGATGCAAAGTTCGAATTTGATAAAGAAAACGTAAAGCCGCTCACGTGTCTAAAACCGCACGGAAAGGTTACTCCGCGCGATATTATTCGCGTTTCCTGCAATGACGGCACGGCTCAAATTGCGGATGAAACCGATAAAAATAAATTTTATGAAAAAATAAAGGAATTCGGCTTCGGTTCTAAAACAAATCTTGAATTGCCCGGTGAAACGCATGGCATTTTTTCAGAACCGAAGTATTGGTCTGTAAGAACAAAACATACGATTGCAATGGGGCAGGAAATAGGCGTTTCGGCATTGCAGATTGTAAAGGCGGCGACTGCTTTTACGAATAACGGCTCGACGCTTCAGCTTTCTTTAATTTCAAAAATTACCGATAAAGACGGAAATATTGTTTATCTTCATAAACCCGAATATTCTCATAAAGTAATTTCGGAAAAAAATGCAAAATTGCTTTTAAGTTATATGCAAACGGGTTCAATTGAAGGTATCGCATGGCGGGCATCGATTAATGGCGTTCCTATCGCCGTAAAAACCGGTACGGCGCAAATGGCAAATGAAAAAGGCGGAGGTTACAGTAAAACCGATTTTATTTCAAGCTGCATAGGAATTTTTCCTGCAGACGATCCTAAAATAATTTTGTATACCGTAATTATAAAGCCCGTCGGCCAGATTTACGGCTCGGTAATCGCCGCTCCCGTAATTTCACAGGCATCAAATGATATTATCGATTATTTGGGCCTTGCACGCGAAAATGCACCGACCGTGGAACACACGGGGCGCATTCCGATTAGCGAAACGGAACCTATCATTTTAAAAGATACGATGCCTCATTTAATCGGTGTGCCGAAAAAGCTATTACTCAATTTGGTTATGCAAACCCAATACAACGTAAAAATAAACGGAGACGGGTATGTTGTTTCACAAGAACCGCCGGCCGGTACAATCTTAAAAGAGGGAATGAATATTGAACTTCATTTAAAATGAGCTGAGCTTTTTCGATGTTCCCTAAAAAATATTTCTCAAGTATTTAAATGAATAAGCCGAAAAAATATGCAGTTAATTTTAAAGAGATATGATAAACAGTTCGCAGAAATTCCGCCTCACCGTTTATCTACCGAATTTTGTATTTTGGGAACCTCTAAAAACTGAAGTTTTTAGAGGTGAGCTTCGCTCATCGGGTATTCTTCAATTTTAACTTTGAGATGTTTTTAATAAGTCATTGATATATAAAGGCTGTCCTCTGAGACTTATTAAAAACTCGTTATCGGCTTTGCTGATGGAGCATCGCTAAAAAAAACATGTCGGATTTTTAAAGATGCCCTCTTAAGTACAAAATTTTATATTATTGTATATGTGTGTTTAAACACGCAGTTGAAAAAACTTTTTCCGGAATTTAATAATCCTTGTAAGAAGTTTTAATAGGAGTATTTTATGAAATGCAAGTTTTGCAATAAAGACATAAAACCCGTCGGTAATAATTTGGAAGATATGAACGGAGTATACTGTGATGCAAATCCCCGTCATAAGCACGCACTGGCATCCGATAATGTCCATTGTATTTATTGCGGGCGCGAAACTAAAACGCTGGGGGACAGAATTGTTACTTCATACGGTTTGCGCTGTCCCGCCTCTCCTTCAGGAAGACATGTTTTATAAATTTCCCGTATAAAAGAGACCGTCCGTTTTGAATTGTATATTTTCCGACTCGTACTTAAAAAAAAATCTTTTTGAAAATGCGACGTTGTTCGCAAAAAGATTCCCTGAGCTGTCTTATAATATGCATGTTAATTCGGAGAACGGAATTAAGGATTTAGCTTTCCGAATTCCTGAAAATTATATTTTAGAAAAAGCAAAATCGGGAAACCTGAATACTCCGGTTTATACTGCGTGTATTAACGGAAAGTTTATTCACTCAAAATATAATCCTATCCGTGAAGCGGAACAAGCGCTGCTTTCGCCTTTTTTTAACGGCAAAGAAACGAGAAACGGTTGTGTGTTTTACGGATTGGGGCTGGGTTATCTTCCCGAGATTTATGCGGCGCGGAACACCGATGCGGAACTGCTTATTGTTGAACCCGATATATTTCTATTTTTACTTTTTTTAGCAAGCCGACCGCTTTGTTCTTTTTTTACTCATAAAAAATTGATTTTACTTTTGGGTGCTTATCCGAATGAAGTTTTAAATTTTTTTGAAAAGACTGCAAGCGCCGTTTCCGTTTTTAAACAAACTCCAATTATGGATGTAAATCATTTGTGGTTTTCCGAATTGGAAATTTTACAAAACCGGCGTAACGAAAAAAATAGACTGAATAAGAATACGTTTAAAAAATTCGGTAAATTGTGGACGAGAAATTTTTTTAAAAATGTAAGCCGGATTGACAGGCTTATAAACATATCCGAATTTGAAAATTCGTTTAATGATTATCCCTCCTTGATTATTGCAGCCGGTCCCAGCTTAACCGAAAGGCTTAGTCTTATAAAAAAATACAAAGATAAATTTATTATCATTGCTGCGGATACCGCCGTAAGCGCTTGCATACGGGAGGGTATTACTCCCGATTTTATTTTACTTATGGATGCGCAATATTGGAATTATCTACATCTTGCTGAAGCCGACATAACAAATTCGGTATTAGTTACGGAACTCGCCGTATATCCAGCCGTTTTCCGATTAAAGACTCTGGCTTCGGTTTTGGCAAGTTCTGCATGTCCGCTTGCGCAGTATGCCGAAAATGCCGTAGGCGGTGTGGGAAAAATCGCTTCAGGCGGTTCCGTTGCAACTGCATGTTGGGATTTTGCACGGTTTTTGGGAAGCAAGGAAATCATTGCGGTCGGTTTGGATTTAGCGTTTCCTCAATTTCAAACCCATTTTAAAGGAAGCCGGTTTGAAGAAGATACCTACAAAACGGCAATGCGCTTTCACACCGCTGAAGATGCTTCGCATCGTGCTCTTTATTCGGCATATCCTGAAACGGCGGGAGGATATGACGGAAACGTATTAACGGATATGCGAATGAAAATGTATGCGTGGTGGTTTGAAAGCAAAATTGCGGAATACTCGAATATAAAAACTTTTAATTTGATTCCGTGCGGATTAAAAATTCCTAATATGATTGAACTTACTGAAGATACATTTGTATTAAAGAGCGGAAATTCACGGTGTTCTTTTGCCGTTAAACGTAATAAAATTAAAAAAATTATTGATAAAAAGAACTATTTTAAACTGATCGGCAACTTAAAATATATTTTTCAAAATTTAGAAGCCGATTTTATTGCAATAAAAAAATTGGTCGATTATGCGTCGGTACTTCATAATCAATTATATTCAGCTGATAACGAGAATACCGGCTTCAAATATTCTTTGTTAGAAAAATTAAATTCAATTGACGAAACTTTAAAAAATAGTAAACTAAATGCAGTCATCGGTTTTGATATTTTATTATATGAAAAAAAATCGTGTAACATATATGATACCATCTCGGAAAATATTAAAAATTTGCAAAAAATATTGAAGGATACCGAGTAAAAAACCGGGAATTTAAATTTTTTTTGTAACGACGAAAAGATATTCCGAAACGTGCATATTCCTTTGCCGCAGATTGCGGCTTCCGCGGAAAACATTGTATTTTACCGCTGAAGTTTTTACACTTCCGTATTTTTTTAACATTGCAAGCATACGGTCAAATCCGATAAAACCTTCCGAATTGTATGAGATAATTATATATTTTGCATCAAGTACCGAAATTATTTTTTCCATTGCGTCAAGCGCTGATTTTTTATTGTTGAAAATAGAGCGGTTCCAATTTTTCGGTATACCGCTTACCGCACTGATTTCACAGTCCAATTTATTTTTTAAAATTAAATTAAACATAAAATAATTTGAACCGTACGGATGCTGATTGTATGGCGGATCTAAGTATGCGGCATCTATGTTTTTTAATTTAGACGCCAGTTGAACGGCATCTTCCGTATAAATTGCAGCTTCGCAGTCAAAATTGCTGAAGACGGGTTGTTTTAATTCTATTTTTCCTAAAATTCTCGATAAAGCATTTTTTCCGTTTCCGCCGAAGCAGCCTATTCCCGTATGAGAATTTTTATAAAAACCTTTAAAAACGCCGCTCGTATTTACATGTATTGATGCTTCCGTTATAAGCGGAGCTAAAAAAAATTTTTTTAAATTTTCTTCCGTAATAATTTTATCAATTAGAGTTCGATACGTGTCCAATAAAATTGCATTTTCTCTGGTATAAAAAACCCTGTCGGTTTCGGTTATGTGTTCATTATCTTTCGGCGCATAGTTATTTGTAATAATCCCTATTATTTTTTCTTTTGCCGCACTTTTTTCTATGAGAGCGCGGTATGCATCGCAGATCGTCTTAGGGTAGTCTTTTTTATTCGTAAGATAGCAAGCATTAAGCACGGCGGAATAGTTTTCCAAATCATTTACGATAAGTTTTTTGCTGTGCTTTTTCAGCATTCGCGCTGCAATTCCCGAACCGGAAAAGATATCGGCGCAAACCATTTTTTGAAGATTAAGATTCTTTTTTATTATTTCGATTTCAGTTTCGATATTTTTTATCAGTCGTCGTTTATTTCCGATGTATGTTATTATTTGTTCGGTAAGAAATTCTTTATTTTCTGAAATCATAACGAATGAAAATAGAAAGGCGGTGCCGGCTAAATGCTTTTTTGTGTTTTAACCGGCAACCCTTATTTTGTTAATCAATAGTCTCCACTACAGACTCGGAATTATAGTTTTTGCACAAAGGCAAACAAAACCTATCCGTCAAACGGCTCAGGCTAGTCTTTTTTTTCGGGTTCTACTTTAGCGGGTGCAATGCTTACCAATTCGACTTCAAATATAAGAACCGCATTTCCAGGTATTATTTGCTTGCCGTTTTGGTTTATCCCGTTTTCTCCATATCCGAGTTCGGCAGGCAAATAAAATTTATACTTTGCACCTCGTGTCATTAGCTGAATGCCTTCTTTCCACCCCGGTATAACATGCGAAAGATTTATTTTTATCGGATTTTCGGTTTTGTAAGAATCGTCAAAAATTTCCCCTGAAATAAAAGAGCCTTTATAATTTACGTTTACACTATCGGTTTCGGAGGGATGCTCGTTACCTGTTCCTTCTTCTAAAATCTCATATTGTAACCCCGATTCCGTTACTTTAACTTCGCTGCGCTTTTTATTTTCATCCAAAAATTTTTTTCCTTCCGCGAGAGTCGCAGCCGCTTTCTTAAGTTGTGCATAATAATATGCTTGGTTTAAAACCATCTGTGCATCCGCTAATCCGTTTTTATCAAAACTGTCGGCGCAGGCATCTTTGAAGCCTTTTAAGATTTCATTCGGATTTATCTCCAATCCGTTGTCTTTTGCCGTTTTTGCAATGATAACGCCGAAAGCGTATCCCAGTTCTTCTCCACTTATTTCTTTTTCTTCTTTTAATTCGGATGACTCCGGATTGACGTTTTTATTATCTGCATGTTCGGTTTCTTTTTTTTCTTTGCATCCCGAAACGAGCAATACAAAAACTGCCGTAAAGTAAATAAAAAATAGGCGTATTTTTTTGAGTTTCATAATAAATCCTTTAATTTGAATTCCTTATTTTCATTTTTAGGGTAATTTCGTAACCCCCTATCCGATAATTTAATTACAAGATTACCCGTTATCGGCTTTGCCAACGGAGACCGTTTTTACTCCGGAGAATACAAAGCGCACTAACAGCTTTGGAAAGTATCCTTTTACAAAACCAGCTGTCTGCATTTTTGCACAAACGGTCCAGTTGTAAGCGAAATTATTGTTTATGGCATTTTATTTTAAAAATGCGGTAACCCGCCAATGTTACGGTTTTCAATAAAAATTATAACACTGACGGATTATAAAAATGTAAAAATTATGCGTTCCTTGAATAGTATTCAACAACGTTTTGAATATTTCCTACAGGCTGGATATCGCCTGCAGCCGGTAAAATAGTTACTTTTGCCGAAAGTTTTTCATCATCAACCGTCAGCCAAGGGCCTTTAACAGCTCTTGAGGCAGTTAAATTATGACGGATAAGCGCCTCAATACCTTTTTTCGCTTTTGTTGTAATGACATCATTTATACTGACGTACATCGAGGGAATATTTACAGGTTTTCCGTTTATAAAAAAATATGAATGCGAAACCATTTGTCGTGCTTGAGCACGGCTGATTGCAAAACCCATTCGATAAATCGTATTGTCCAAACGCTGCTCCATTAAGGAAATCATATTATCGCCTGTAACACCGGGCATTCTGTTTGCTTTTTTAAATAAATTTCTAAATTGGCGTTCGGAAATACCGTAAGCGAATCTGAATTTCTGTTTTTCTTGTAATTGTTCGCCGTAAACAGACATTTTTCCCCGTTTTCTTGCACCCCGTTCTTTCCCGGGACCGTTGGGTTTTCGATCCAAAAGTCTGTCATACTTAGGATTCCCGTAAATGTTTAAGCCGAGCCGCCGAACCGTTTTTCCTTTAGGCTGTCTAGTCGCCATCTTTCACCTCTTATTATAAAAATAGACGCGAAGCCTACTATAACTTATTTTTTTTGTCAAGTCATAAAGGCTTTCGCCGTATGCGCCCGACACGATTCGAACGTGCGACCTGCGGATTCGAAGTCCGATGCTCTATCCAGCTGAGCTACAAGCGCATAAATAAAAGGGTGGGTAGTGGGACTTGAACCCACGACAACCAGAACCACAATCTGGCGCTCTACCAACTGAACTATACCCACCACGTTTTATAATTATAGAGTGGCATTATGCTTAAAAATACGGAAAATGTCAATAAGATTTTGAAATTATTTTGTGTTTTTCATTTTTTGCTTGGTTCGGCATTTTTTTCAGTCAAATAAAAAAAGAACACCGATAAACATACATATGCTTATTCGATGTTCCGTTCGGGGGCGATTATTGTTTAGCCGGCACGCCGGTTTTATAAATAGATTTATTCAATAATCGCAACTAAATCACTTGCTTTTAAAATCAAATGATCGGTACCGTCGATTTTAATTTGAGTTCCGGCATATTTGTCGTGAATAACTTTTTGCCCTACGGCAACTTTAATTTTTTCTTTGTCATCGCCGATTGCAATTACAACGCCTTGCTGTGTTTTTTCCTGTGCAGTATCGGGGATAATAATCCCACTTGCCGTTTTCGTTTCAACTGCATCCGGTTTTACCAAAACTCTTTCTCCTAACGGTTTAACTTTCATCAAAGAACCTCCTGATAATTGTACTTTAGAAAGAAGTCAACTCGTGCCAAAACGGCACAATTTTTTGATTATTTTTACGGATTGTGTCATTTATGTAAATACAATCCGTATGTTCCTAAATATACGCAAAATGAAGAATAAAGGCAAGCGGGCAGATTTGTTTTACCGGTGTTCGGTAAATTTTATAAGTCTATATTTTATAATAACTTAGCCGATTTATTCGTTTTTCATTAAGAAAAATAATGGAATTTTGTTGTTTAGCACAGCTATTGCTCTTATCTTATTGTGAATTGCAATGCAATTCCAATTTTGCGGCAGTTTAAAACGTTGACACGTTTTAAAGAAGCCGGTTTACAGAGGAGTGAAACATGTACAATAACAGAAAAAATTATGATGCCGAAGCAAATACTTTAGCGACATATTTAAAAGAAATAAACCGAATACCGCTTTTAACGCCTGAAGAAGAACTCAAATATGCCGATCTTGCCGAAAAAGGCGATAAATATGCTAAAAATATGCTTATAAATTCGAATTTACGCTTTGTCGTCAATGTTGCGAAAAAATATCAAAATCAAGGGCTTCCTTTAATGGATTTAATAAGTGAAGGTAATATCGGTCTTATGAATGCTGCCGAACGTTTTGATCCTTCAAAAGGGTATAAATTTATATCTTATGCCGTTTGGTGGATTAAACAGTCGATTTTAAAAGCTATTTGTGAAAAATCCAGAATGATCCGTCTGCCGCTTAATCGGGCGAATGAATTGGTTCAAATCGAAAAAGCAAGAAAACAGATTGACTGTGCAGGAACGGAAAATCAGGAATTAACGGAGATAGCAGGGCTTTTAAATATGAATAACGATATGGTTCACACCATTATGAATGCCGCGCGAGAACCTATTTCCATAGATGCGCCCCTTTTTGACGAAGCGGGAAGTGCGAATATAAATGATTTTTTACGGGATGAAATGCATCAAATGCCTGAAGCATATGCTTTGGATATGAGTCTTCGAGATGAGGTCGGTAAACTACTTAAAAATTTAGATGCAAGAGAAGCTGAAATAATTAAATACCGTTTCGGATTGGACGGGTATGAACAGCTTTCGTTAAAAGAAGTCGGGCGAATTTTTAATCTTACGAAAGAAAGAATTAGACAAATTGAGAAAAAAGCACTGCAGGAATTGCGTGTTCCCGCCGAAGTTCAAAAGCTTTCAGCGTATGTCGCATAAATAATCGCCTTCAAAAATCGAAAAAGCGGATATTTTTTTAAATTTCCCAAGTGATTAAAGAGCATCTTGCAAAAACCCTGTTGGGTTTTGCAAGATGGCTTCATCGGTAAAGCAGATAACGAATTTTTAATAAGCCTTTATAGATAAAGATGAAAAATTTACAAGAGCGTATATTTTTTATCTAACATCGCAGGTAAAACCTAAGGGAAACCCGATGAGTACAGCCCACCTTGTGAGCGGTTTGTTCGATAATCTTCGCTCACCTTTAAAAACTAAAGGTTTTATAAGTGTCCTACAATAAGAACTGCCATACGATGCATGTTTGCGATAAGAGAACGCCTATATTTTTTTGTCAAGCAGAAAAGCGAAAAGTGCGCGGAAATCAATTTTTGAAAAGTTACATTATGCTTGAATAGTTTTTATGCCGGTTTTAGAAAAAAAATACAGGGGTTATCAAATTTTTCCTAACATTTTAAACTTAAAAATCGGTAAAAACGGAAAAACCTGCAATTTATGGGAGAATAATAATTTGGTTTGTTTGAAAATTGATTTCCGTGCTACGACATCATTATCGCTTGACAAATGAAAAAGGAGTCTATACAATGAAGCTCATCTGTAACACTTTAGGAGGTGTACGTAATGAAAAAACTCGGTGTTTTTTGTTGTTTAGCGATACTTAGCGTATCGTTAATTATCTCATGTGGAGGCGGCGGAACGGACGATATCCGTTCTCAAACTTTGATTGTCGCTATGTCCAGCGATGCGCTCAGTATGGACCCCGTTGCACAAAACGACGTTTATTCTTCAAATGCTATGAAGCAAATGTATGAAGGGCTGGTTTATTTATCCCCTGACGGGGAAGTTATGCCCATGCTGGCTGAAAACTGGGATATTTCGCCTGACGGAATGCAATATACGTTTTATATTAAAAGGGGTATAAAATTTCATAATGGTGAAGAATTAAAGGCGGAAGATGTCGTATTCAGTTATAAAAGAGCTTTAAATGCTCCCAACGTAGCCCATATTTTTGCCGATATTAATGAAGACAGCATTGAAGCGGTGGATGATTATACGGTTAAATTTTCTTTAAAAAATCCGTATGCGGCAATTGTAACCGCTTTGTGTCATACGGGCGGGCATATTTTAAATAAAAAAACCGTAGAAGCCGCCGGAGATAAATATTCAAGGAATCCTGTAGGAACCGGTCCGTATAAATTTGTAAGCCATACAAAATCGGATAAAATTAAATTTGAACGCTTTGAGGAATTTCACGGAGATAAACCGTATTACAAATACATTGAATTCCGAATTATTCCCGAACCTACAAACCGAATAATTGAGCTTGAATCCGGCGGAGCGGATATTGTGTATGATGTTTCACCCAATGATTTGGACAGATTTAAAGGAAATAATGATATAGCCTTAATCAGAAGTTTTAACTATATGACGCAATATATGGGAATGAATTGCAGCAAGCCTCCGCTTGATAATATAAAATTACGGCAAGCTATTGCATGTGCCATCGATACCGACCAAATTATTAAAGCCGTATGGAAAGGCTTAGGCAGAACCGCAACAGGTCCCTGCGCTACGACTATTAAGTATTCAATTGCGAACGGCCTTACGCCCATTCCGCGTGATATTGAAAAAGCAAAGCGTCTTTTAAAAGAAGCCGGTTATGAGAACGGGTTAAAACTGAAGCTTTCTACAAATGAAAGAAAAGAACGGATTGATATGGCGGTTATTATGAAAGAACATCTTAAAGATGTCGGTATCGATCTGTCTATAGAGGTTTTGGAATGGAGTAAGTATCTTGAAATGCTGAATAAAGGAGAACAGGAAATTTTCGAAATAGGCTGGACGCCGGACGCTTCGGATCCCGATATGGTTTTTTCTCCGTGTTTTCATTCCAACGCGATAGGTGGCGGGGCAAATTTTACTAGATGCAGCAACCCCGAATTGGATGAACTGATTATCAGAGGTCGAAGAATGCTCGACAGTCCCGATCGTCAAATACTGTACAAACAAATTCAAGAGAAGCTATTGGAATTTACTCCCGCCGTTTTTCAATATAACGGAGAAGACGCGGTCGGTATCAGAAGCAATATAACGGGCTTACGCTTATCGCCTTACGGATACCATTTCCTGCATACGGTAAAACCCGTGGGAAAATAACCGCTAAAAACAAAAAACGTTTTTAAATGTAGAAATTGAAATGTGTTTATGCAGGTTTTCGCAAAGCAAAACGATATAAGCTCGCAGAATGGCGGAAACCTGCGTTCTTTTTAAAGATGGAGGTATTATGTTTAAGTACATAATAAGAAGAATTTTATTATTAATTCCGGTTATGCTCGGCGTTTCGCTTATAGTGTTTACGTTATTGTATTTTACGCCGGGAGATCCCGCCAGAAATAAATTGGGAACCAATGCGCCTCTTGAAGAAGTGTTAAAACTGAGGGAACGAATGGGATTAAACGATTCGTTTATTGTTCAGTTCGGGAGATATTTAAAAAATTTTGTTTTTCACGGTAGTTTGGGAGATTCGTATATTACGGAGCAACCGGTTGTGCTTGAAATAGGTACGCGTGTAGGCCCGACCGTAAGGCTTGCAATAGCGGCTACCATTGTTTCAATCCTGCTCGGTATTCCGCTCGGTATTGTCTCCGCAATAAAACAATATTCGATTTTTGATCATATTACGATGATTTTTGCGTTGATAGGCCTTTCGATGCCGGTTTTTTGGCTCGGTCTTTTAATGATTCTTTTATTTTCGGTAAAATTAGGCTGGCTCCCGTCATCGGGATTTTCCGGCTTTAAATATATGATATTGCCTGCTCTTGCGTTGGGAGCACAATCCGTCGCGGTCTTAACCCGAATGACACGCTCCAGTATGTTGGAAACGATCCGGCAGGATTATATACGCACTGCACGAGCAAAAGGGCAAAAAGAAAACATTGTCGTTTTTAAGCATGCACTCGGCAATTCTCTTATTCCGGTTATTACCGTCATAGGCATTCAGTTCGGGCAACTAATGGGCGGTGCCGTAATGACGGAAATTATTTTCTCCATTCCCGGTATCGGACGGCTTATGATAGATTCGATTAAATTACGGGATGCTCCGGTAGTTTTAGGCTGCGTTTTATTCGTCGCCGTAACATTTGCCGTTGTTAATTTGATTGTTGATATTCTTTATACGTATGTCGATCCCCGTCTTAAAACTCAATATGCATAAAGAGCGAAGGAGAAAAATAATGGAAACTATCGGTTTGAAAAAAGTAACTAAAAGGAATTCTCAAGGTATTATCGGCATTATTCACCGAATGAGAAAGAATAAATTGGCTATGCTGGGGCTTGTTATTATTGTTGGACTTGCTTTAATTGCAATCTTTGCGGATTTTATCGCTCCTTACGGATATTCCGAAACGGATTTGGATCATCAGTTTGCCGCTCCTTCATGGACGCATTTATTCGGTCAAGACGAATTCGGTCGTGATATTTTAAGCCGTGTTATCTACGGTGCACGGATTTCTCTCAAAGTGGGTTTTATTTCGGTAGGCATAGCTTTGCTTGTAGGTGCGTTTATCGGCGCCGTTACCGGTTATTTTGGCGGAAAAGTCGACACGGTTTTAATGCGTTTTATTGATGTTTTGCAGGCAATTCCGAACATTCTTTTAGCAATTGCCATTGTCGCATCACTGGGACCCGGTTTGGGCAATTTAATGATTGCGGTCGGTATTTCGGCAATTCCCGGTTATGCAAGAATTGTACGCTCCGCCGTTATGTCGATTGTTGATATGGAATTTGTGGAAGCGGCTAGGGCAGGGGGGGCTTCCGATTTTAGAATTATCTTTAAACACATAATTCCGAACTGTATGGCACCCATAATCGTACAGGCAACGCTCGGCGTAGCTTATGCAATTTTAAACGCTGCAGGCTTAAGTTTTATAGGCTTGGGGCTTGAACCGCCGACGCCGGAATGGGGTGCGATGCTTTCAGGTGGAAGAGCGTATATCAGAAGCTACTCACACCTTACACTTTTCCCCGGTTTGGCAATCGTTATCACAATTTTTGCTTTGAATGTTTTAGGTGACGGATTGCGCGATGCTCTTGACCCTAAATTAAAGCGGTAACGGAGGGTTTTTCGATGGAAGAATTGTTGAATATTGAAGACTTAAGTATTTATTATATAACCGAAGCGGGAGAAACGAAGGCGGTAAACAACCTAAACTTAAAACTCGCAAAAGGCGAAACGCTCGGCTTTGTGGGCGAAACCGGAGCCGGAAAGACAACTTCGGCGCTCGGCATTATGCGGCTTGTTCCGAATCCTCCGGGTAAAATTGTAAGCGGTAAAATTTTTTTTGACGGCGAAAATCTTTTAAATAAACCCGAAAAAGAAATGCACGAAATACGCGGCAATAAAATTTCTATGATTTTTCAGGATCCGATGACTTCACTTAACCCGGTTATGACCGTCGGCGATCAAATTGCGGAAGTTTTGGCTCTTCACCAAAATTTAAAAAAAGAGGAATTGAAAGAAAAGACGTGTCAAATGCTTGAAACCGTCGGAATTAAAAGAGAGCGCGTAAACGACTATCCGCATCAGTTCTCAGGCGGAATGAAACAACGGGTCGTTATTGCTATGGCGCTTGCCTGTAATCCGATGCTTATCATTGCGGATGAACCGACAACGGCTTTGGACGTTACCATTCAAGCACAAGTTTTGGAATTAATGATTGAACTTAAAAAAAAGTACAATACATCGATGATAATGATAACGCATGACTTAGGTATTGTTGCGGAAATTTGCGATAATGTTGCAATTATGTATGCGGGATCCGTAATAGAATACGGGGCGGTCGAAAAGCTTTATACGGATCCGAAACACCCGTATACAAAAGGGTTGTTCGCTTCAATTCCTACTTTGGACGCCGATGAAGATTCTCTTCATGTGATAAAAGGAAGCCCTCCCAATCCCGTAGACTTGCCTTCCGGCTGCAAATTTCATCCCCGATGCGAATTTGCGACCGAACGCTGCAAAACGGAAATTCCTGAAATGATTGATGTGGATAATGCGCATTGCGTTTCGTGCTTTTTGTTTGAAAAGGAGGGAAAGTAAATGCCGGAAGTTATCTTGGAAGTGAAAAACTTAAAAAAGTACTTTACGACGAAAAAAGGTTTACTTCATGCCGTAGACGATGTTAGTTTCTCGATAAACAAGGGAGAAACGCTCGGTCTGGTAGGCGAGTCGGGCTGCGGGAAATCGACTGCCGGGCGCGCTATTTTGCGCCTGCACGAACCGACTGCGGGGCAAATTCTTTTTGAGGCACAAAATACGCTTGCGTATAAAAGTCGCAAAGACAAACGGAAGATGCGGCAAGAAATGCAAATCGTATTTCAAGACCCTTATTCGTCGTTAAATCCGCGTCTTAACACTTTTGAATTGATTGCGGATTATCTTTATATAAACAAATCATATAAGACGAAGGAAGAAGTGAAGCGCAGGGTAAAAGAAGTCATGGAAATAGTCGGCTTGGAAGAACGGCTTGAAGATGCGTATCCTCATGAGCTGGACGGCGGACGCAGACAAAGAATCGGTATTGCGAGGGCATTGTCCCTTAATCCGAAATTTATTGTTATGGACGAGCCTGTGTCGGCGCTTGATGTAAGTATTCAAGCTCAGATATTGAATTTGCTTGCGGAGCTTCAAAAAAAATTAGGGCTTACATATTTGTTTATTTCACATAATTTGAGCGTTGTAAAGCATATAAGCGACAGAATTGCCGTTATGTATTTGGGAAAAATAGTAGAAATAACCGATTATAAATCGATCTTTTCAAATCCGCTTCATCCGTATACACAAGCGCTGCTTTCGGCAATTCCCATACCGAAATACGGGTTAAAACGCGAACGGATTATTCTTCCCGGCGATGTTCCCAGCCCTATAAATCCGCCTGCCGGCTGCGTGTTTTGCGGACGCTGTGCTCACAAAATGCCGGTTTGCTTCGAAACTATGCCGGAATTAAAAGATAGGGGAGCCGGACATTTTGTAGCATGTCATTTGCAGTGAGCAAATGAAACGAATTTACATAGAGAGGATTATCTGCCGTTTCTCAGTTTTAGTTTATGAAACGGCAGAATTCGGCAGCTTTCGAAAATTGGTTTACAGTCTGCAAAACGGGCAAGCTGATGAATTCCCTTACAGAATAAAGCCTGTAACTTTGATATCCATTCGACTGCCGAATTGGAGAGAAGCTTTTTCTTATTTTTTATATGAAAAAAATAGCAATAGTTACGGGCGGTTCAAGCGGTATCGGACTTGAAATTACCAAAGCCCTTATTAAAAGAAATTATTTCGTTTATACAATTAGCCGAAGGAACTTTTCACAATTTAATACTGATGTGAGTGTTCATTTTTCTGCGGATGTTGCGGAGGAAACCGCCGTTAAAACCGTAATAGAAAAGATATACGGAGCGGAAAAACATATTCATTTACTCGTTTGTGCGGCAGGTTTCGGTATTTCAGGTGCGGCGGAATTTACCGAAGCCGAAGATGCACACAGGCAAGTCGACGTTAATTTTTTCGGAACCTTTTTTGCACTGAAAACCGTAAGCGGTTATATGCGTGCCCAAGGGTTTGGAAGAATTATTACCGTAAGTTCCGTTGCCGGAGAAATTGCGATTCCTTTCCAAAGCTTTTATTCGGCTTCAAAAGCCGCTGTAAATAAATTTATGGAAGCGTTCCGCGCTGAAACCGCTCCGTTCGGAATTTCTTGCGCCGTAATTATGCCGGGCGACACGGTAACGCCTTTCAGTAAAAAACGTAAAAAATCGGAGAAAGGGGACGGCATATATAACGGCAGAATAGAAAAAAGCGTGTCCAAAATGGAAGTCGATGAAGCGAAAGGAATGAACGCAGCCAAGCTGGGAGAATTTATTGCCGCAATAGCAGAGAAAAAACGAATACGATTTACGTACCCGTATAATCGGAATTACGGCTTTTTACTGTTTTTATACAGAATACTACCGCGCCGATTCAGCCTTTATCTTGTAAAAAAATTATATGCGGAATAAAAGCCGTACAACAGCTTTACCGATGAGGCACCTCTATGGGCGAAGAATGCGGAGTAAATCCGGTTCGCCTTTTTTTAAGGTGCCCGTTAATCGGTTTTATTTTTTCGGTTCAAGATGCGCTTGAAAATGTCGCAAAATAGGAGGCTCCCACAGTATGCGGTAGCCCGGCACTTTATCGGCGCGCTTTTTAATATGTATTAAGGCTTCCGCCATAATGTCGATGTGTGATTGCGTATACACACGGCGCGGAATGGCGAAACGGGTAAATTCAAAATCGGCTTTTAATTGTTTTCCGGTATCAGGATCGTTTCCGAGCATATATGAGCCGATGTCGCATGTGCGGATTCCCGCTTCAAGGTACAGCTCAATCGCTAAAGCTTGTCCCGGAAAATCATTGTAGTTTAAATGCGGAAGCATTGCCTGCGCATCAACAAAAATGCCGTGACCGCCGACGGGGGCTTGGTATGCAATTCCCGCATCATCCAAGAGGCTTGCAAAATATTCCATTTGACCGTTTCGGTATTTAAGATAATCTTCGTCTAAGCCCTCATACAGCCCTATCGCTAATGCTTCAAGGTCGCGACCTGAGAGTCCGCCGTAGGTAATAAAGCCCTCGAATGAGATGCAGTTTCCTTTTATTCGCTGGTACAGATCCGCATCTTTTTTAATACCGATTAAACCGCCCATATTTACGATGGCGTCTTTTTTTGCACTCATTGTAAATGAATCCGCGTATGAAAACATTTCTTTGATAATGGATTTTATTGAAGCGCGTTTGTATTTTTCTTCACGCATTTTTACGAAATAGGCATTTTCGGCAAAGCGCGCGGCATCGATATTAAGCGGTATGCCGTATTTTTTTGCAATATCCGAAACTTGTTTCATATTTTCCATAGAAACGGGCTGACCGCCTGCGGAGTTGTTCGTGATTGTCATAACGATTAAACCGACTTTTTCTTTGCCGTGTTTTTTGATAAGTGCTTCAAGTTTTTGAATATCCATATTGCCTTTAAACGGGGCGCGGACGGACGGTTTTTTCGCTTCTTCTACAACGCAGTCGATTGCGCGGGCACCTGCAAGTTCTACATGCGCTCTGGTTGTATCGAAGAACATATTTGAAATTGCAACTTTTCCTTTTTCCAATAACAACGGAAACAATACTTTTTCCGCCGCACGGCCTTGATGTACGGGCTGAATGAATTCATAGCCGAAAATATCCTGCCCCGCTTTCAGTAATTTAAAATAACTGTCTGCGCCCGCATATGCTTCATCGCCGCGCATCACACCTGCCCATTGCTCATCGCTCATTGCGTTTGTCCCCGAATCCGTTAAAAGGTCGATATAAACGTCTTCACCTTTTAAATTAAACACATTATAGTGCGCATCTTTAATGAACTTTTCCCGCTGCTTTTTAGTCGTCATTTTAATTGTTTCGACCATTTTAATTCGGAAAGGTTCTGCAATATACTTAATCATAAATTCCTCCAACGCAGTTTTTAAACCGGATGCGTCATATGTAATGACGCGTTATAGTATATAAAAACCGAATAAAAGTCTATATTACGGCTTATGTTTTTATAAAAAAAGACGATACGCCATCTGCAATAGACTTAAGAACATTCGGTTATTCCAATATTCCGTTTTGACGCAGCTGTTCAAAAACGCTGTCTTCCCCTAAAAAATGACCCGTTCCGGCAAACACAAAGGTTGACCCGCCTTTATTCAGATACTCCGCAAATTTTTTTGCCCATACCGTATTTCTGTCTTTTAAAAGAGCGTCTTTAAATTGCTGATTCCGCTGTTCCGATATGTTTGGGGGTATATCCGATAATTCCATCATTTGCAAATTTGCTAAGTCTTTACGGTTATTGCCTAAATAAGATTTTTTTATTTGTTCAAGGTATGCTATGCTTTCACTCGGATTTTTTAATTGCTCGATTACGGCATGAAGAATCTCAAGCTGTTCCTCAAAGGTTCCCATCGACAAAAGTGAAAGCTGCATTTCTGCGGTTTCCAACGCTTCAATTTTTCTGCTTCCCGCCTGCGTCATAAGGTATAAATCAATACCGTCGTCTTTATTGAGCCCCGCTTTTTGGTATATCAGATTGGTTACTGCAATGGTCGTAACCCACGGATTAAACATAAAAAGACCTTTTGCCGCAGTGTCTCCCAATTCGGTTTCTAAAATCCGGATTTCTTCTTCCGATAAAAAGCGTTTAAGATTTTTTTCTTTGTCTAAATTCATATTTTTTATTATTTCTTTTTGCGCGATCAGCGGGAGATTTTTCATTTCTTCCAAACCGCCGAGTTCGCTTACAAGTCTGTCGGCATGAGAAAAGGCTTCCATAATTTTATCTTCCAGCGGGAAAAAAGTGCGGTCGGCAAGATGAATCGTACCTAAAATAAAAATTGACGTGTCTTCTCTTTTTATTTCCCAAAACATTCGTTCCGGATGTTCGATTAAGACCGCTTTTACGGTAGGAACCTGTTGCTTATGTACCGTTGTACAGCCGACAAAAATGCCTGCAAGTAGGCTTACAAAAAAAACCGCTGAAATGACCGTAAAAAACGGTCTCAGTATAGCTTTACATCGTTTCATATTTTTACTCTCCTATTTTGGTTTTATTTATTCAAAGAACGGCGGAATGCCGTGCATATATACGTTTTAATCGGTATCGTTTTCGGTTATCTTATACTTTTTTACGAACGTTACGGGATTATATGTCATCTTTGCTTGCCGGAGCCCTTCGTCTCCCAAATCTTGTTCTCTGTTTATGAATTCGATATAGTCGGGTAGGTACCGTGCAAAGGCATAATTTATATACTGAAAACAACCTTTGTACGATGTATCCGCTTTTTCAAAAAGAATGACGGCGGTTTTATTGTTTTGAGTAATTTCCGCAAGTGTCCATGCCACAGGCTTACCTCCGATATAGACAACGATTCCTATCATCGCGGATTGTGCGAGGATACTCAGTGCGTCCAGCGCCGCACAATAGTCGGAATTTTCGGGACTTTTATCGGGATGGGATACCGCCCACAATTCCAGCACTTTTTCCGCATCATTTTTATTTTCTAAAGTGAGCGGTTTAATTGAAATATCGGTATAGGAGCTTTCAAATTTATTGATATGGGTTTTCTTTTTGTGAAACCGTTTGCCGGCAAGTTCTGCCAAATCTTTGCGCAAATAAATATAATCGAAATTATCTCTATCTTCTTCCGTTTTAAGTGCCCTGAAATACGGCAATTCAAAAACCTCTTTATTGTTATCCAAAAAGGATTGTGAAACAATCATCCAATTTTTATACCGGTGTAAAAGTTGCCGTGTAATTTCGGTGTTTACGACACAGCACGGAGTTATAAAAAAAGGCTGTTTTTTATACTCGCCTGTAACGATTAAAAGTTTGTCGGTTTTTGCGATTTTATATTTATATGTTTCCCTAAAAAGATACAAGTTCAAAAAAGTGAGCTCCGATATTCCGTCAGGCAGTTTTTGTAAATAAAAATCTATTTCGTTTTTCATATCGAAAGAAATCGGAACAAAGTACGGATATTCTGGAATATTCATAATAACTATATCCTACTTATTTTTAGGAAAAACGGCAAGTGTTTTTTGAAAATTAAGAAAAAGATATATCGGAAGGATAACCGGTATAGTTCTAAAACAAGCAGCTCCGGCTGAACAAAGAGCGGTCGGAGATAATTGGGTATCTTGTAAAAACCGTATTGAATTTTTGAAAGAAGTCCTAAAGGCTTTTAAAGGGTCCCAATTATTTTTTTAAACTAGCGTACAGGGGATCTCTAAAAACTTTTAGTTTTTTGAAGGTGAGTTCCGCTCACCGAGTACGCGAAGCTGACCGATTTTCTGTGAAAACCTATTATTACTAAAACCACTGACATCCTTGTCAATAAAAGGATGCGAAGCAAATCCGGCAAGATTTTTTACGGGATGCCCGACAATAAAAAACGGTGGTTTGTTTTGTGAACATACGAGATTGTCTGTCGGTTTTTATTTTCATTATGAAACGGCAGGCTTCGGCAAATCTCAGAAATTTATATTTCTCCGATTGCCGAATTGTAAGAGTGCAAAAAAAATCGGCAGCTTATTTTCTGTCGCGGGAAATTAAAATCAGGCGGATAAGGTTTGCCATTGCCGTTAGCGCGGAAGCAATATATGTTAAAGCGGCCGCCGATAAAACTTTTTTCGCGCCTTTCAGCTCTTCTTGCGAAAGAACGGCATTTCTTTCCAATATTTTTAATGCCCGTCTTGAAGCGTCGATTTCTACGGGTAGCGTAATAAAATAAAACAATACGGCTACTGCAAATAAAATAATTCCGATGTTTAAAAGCACATTCATTCTAAAAATAATTCCTGCAAGTGCAAGATACGGTCCTGCAGCAGAACCGATATTTGCGGCGGGAACAAGCGTACTCCGTAAAACAAGCGGCATATATTTTTCTTTATCTTGAATTGCATGACCTGTTTCATGGGCTGCAACACCGACGGCGGCGATGGAAGTTTTTCCGTACACCGGTTCCGAGAGACGGAGCGTTTTACTCGACGGATCGTAGTGATCGGTTAATGAACCTGCAATTTGGCTGATTCCGACATCCGAAATTCCGTTTGTACGCATTAAAAGTTTTGCGGCTTCTTTTCCCGTTATTCCATTTTTTGTATTTATTTGAGAATATTTTGCAAACGTTCCCTTAACTTTGCATTGCGCATATAGCGATAAAAGTAGGGTAGGGACAACCAAAACAAGATAATAATAATCAAAATACATACATTCTCCTTAGCATAAGATTGAATTAAAATTGCCTGTATACTATACTGCAAAATATGAAACTTGTCATCTTAGTCGTATCTATTTTTACGGTTTCGACTGCGGCTTTTTTTTTATACGGGTTGACAGCTGCGTGTATTTTTCACGGGCATTTTTATAAACGGCATAAAAAACTTTTTGAAATTTCTCCCGATCGCTACCGGAAAGAACTGATTGAAACGGTTGAAAAAATTATGAAAAAAAGTTTGCTGAAATATTTTGTCGTTATCGGAATAAAATGCATTCTTCGCTTATCGTAAAGAAATGCTAAAGAGCTGCCTGATACGGATGTAATGACCGACCGGTTATTCCCTGTCCGTAATAAAAACCGGAACGGGAGAACGTAAAAGGGCGTTCAAATCTTTAAAAAAGACGGGATATGCATTGACCGTTCCGTAATTTTTGAGAGGAACCCATTCCAAATGTTCTTTTGCGCCGGTCATGCACACGCTTTTAACGGAATCGAGAGTCCCGATTTCACTTTTCGGTTCCGTCAAATAATAAAAGGCGAGCTCGTGCCACTCCTCTTTTCCCAAATCCTTGTCTTTAAAAAAGTTCTGATGTACGGCAAGGAGGCGAACAATTTCCGCATCGTAGCCCGTTTCTTCTTTTACTTCTCGCAGCAGGGCATGTTCGACGGTTTCTCCGAATTGAACCGCGCCGCCGACCGAATAAAAATACGGTATATTGGTGTTTTTAGACATCAGTACGCAACCGTCTTTAATAATAACGGCGGCCGCCCTAAGCCTGAAAAGATTACCGTTTTTGCTAAAACAAATATCGTTCCCGAAATCAATCATATTTTTCTCTTACAATTCGCACGGCTGACGGCAAACACAGGTGCCTTGTAAATATGCCGGTGCTCTTACAGCCGCGCTTACTCATACTTGACTAATTCCGTGCTTTTTATGTTAAGCCGCACTTATAAAATCAGCAATGAGACTGTGTTCGGTTTGATTTAAACCAGCAAAAATTAAATTGAGAGTCAACGTATTTGATTTGATTTTACATACCGGCGAGATAACATCGTTGCCTATTTTTAATGAACACTGTGTTAATGTTTCGCCTTCTTTTAACTCGGACGTGTTTGCGGGCATATCGGGTAAAAACAAAATACCCGTTTCCGTAATGTTTTTTACGGTTCCGGTTATGATTATTTCGTTTAACGGGTTGATAAACAAAAACTGAATTTTTTCTGCAATATTTTTAACGGCAGATTTTTTTTCGGAAAAATAACCGTACCGCATAAAAATACTTTTTAATTCTTCGGATATATGTATAAAATTATTATCTTCGATTTTGATAATTCCTTGAACGCCTGCTTTTACGGCTTTATCCGCATTCGATTGATCAAAATTGTTGTCTGCTAAAAGAATAATTATAATTTTTTCTTTTGCGGTGTCCCAGCGGATATATTGTGTAATTACTTTCCAGTGACGCGGGAAGTCACGGGTGTTTACAATTATTGCATCAGGCATAACTTCTTTCATATTGTCAAGTGCTTTTACCGGAGAGCGGTAATGAATCAATTCAAAATTATTTTCTTTTAAAATCGATTTTAATTTTTCGCCGGAATCGGCTGATTCGGAAATCAACATTATTTTCATAATTATATCCCTGTTTATTCGGTACCTAAATTTTCGACAATATAATCGTAAACCGTCCAGACACCGTCATGCGATGCTAAAAAATACGTGAAGCGCTTTTTTTCTTTAAAATTGCGGTATTCAAACCATTCGATAACTTTTACTTCCGCGAGCGTTTCGGTATACCCTGTGTGCTCTATTTTAAAATCTACCGGAATGACCGCAATTTCTTTATCGACCCGCTCTTGACTGAGTTCGCGTTTGTACACTTCAATCATATTCATTCTGCCCGCCTCGGATTCAAGTTTAAATTGTTTGCTTCTTGAAGGATCTCTGGTTATCATTTTTTCCAAATCGAGGTATAAAAAAAATTGCTCCCAAAGCGATTTTTGCCGTGCGGTTAATACATATGTTATCACTTGATCGGGAGGGATGGGCTTCGCTTGCAAAATATCGCCGCTTACATGCGAGACGGGAAGAGCTCCCAATGCAGCTGCCGAAGGCGCCGGTTTTATTTCCAAACTCAGTCCATTTGAATTGAGGTGCTCTTCGGAGTTATCGGTATACCGCTTTAATTCGGGGAAAAAATGTGCGCTTAAAAGAAAAATGCCCGGTTCGGTAATTTCGATATAATCTTTTAAATTTTCTATAAAAGAATATGTTTCGCCGGGTTCGATACTTATTTCTCTAAAATAAATTTGACGGTTTGTATTCCGTTTTTTTAACCAATTTTCCGTATGTTTTAATTGACGGTTTTTCGTATTCGTTACGGAAAAATCGACACTGAACGATCTGTCATCCGCAAGTTTAAAACGGAGTGTGTCCGCATTATTGTTTGTAATTGAAATTTGAAGAAAAATAGGTTCTGCCGTATTTTCACCGGGGTAATAAATACGTCTATCGTAAAAGCGTATGGCGATGTCGGTTTTGGATTGTAAAGCCGGTAATTCCGTTTCTGCAAAAATAATCAGCGTTTGTGCAATGCAAAAAAGCGCCGTAATAATTTTTTTCACTGTATTCCCTCCGAAAGAAAAAATTAAGAGGAAACGCGATTAAATGAACTTTTCGTTTTAATTGTGTTTCCTTTACTCAATTATTATCGGAAAATATAAAACGCCGCTTGAAGAATAAATTGACCTCTTGCAAAAAACTTACAAAGATGGTAGTATTGGCGCCGATAAAATACCTTATTAGGAGGGTTATTTATGAAAAAGATTATCCTTGCGTGCCTTCTCGTTTTTTTCCCGGTTGTCTCTATTTTTGCATCCGATGTTATTCAGCCGAAGACGGTAAAATACGAAGTTGAAGGAAAATCATCGGCGGTTATTTATATGACCGAAATCTATTCTTCGGAATACTGGACGGAAATTTATTTAACGTATGAAGAAAATAACGAAACATATGATGAAGCCGAAACAGAAAAAGCGATTTATGAATTCATTTCAAAATATAAAGTCGATAATAAATTTTCTACCGTAGAAATTGAAGATTTAAAAGCTGCGTCTAAAAACGATAAAAAAACGACGGTTCTTAAAAGGCTTATTTTCAGACAAATCCGTAAGTAGCCGACTTTTTTATAGAAAAAGAGGGGTTGTCAAAAAACATATTTTATAGGGAGTCTCTAAAAACTGAAGTTTTTAGAAGTTTTCTTTAGATTTATTTGCGATGTATAAAACCGAAGCGACACTATATGGCGTTCATTGTGAGACAAATAAATGAATTTTGTCTTTGCAGGGCAGCCCCTTGTATATTTTTCCCGTTTGATGTATTCTACGGCGCATTATTTTTTTAATTTTGGAGTTGATTTATGAGTGGTTTAAGTATTGCTTTACTTGTACTTTTCGTAATTGTTTGTGCAATAATTATTTTCCTTATTTTGCTGCAAAACGAAGAAGGTGATAGCTTGGGCGGTCTTTTCGCCGGCGGTAGCAATTCCGCTTTCGGGTCAAAATCGGGCAATGTTTTGACGAAGGCTACCTATATTGCAGTTACGTTATTTTTTGTTACCACGTTTTTGCTTGCTTTCCTTAATAAAGGTGTTTCCGATAAGGGATTGTTGGAAGAAGTAAAGCAGGGGCAGAGTGAAACTTCTACGCAGTGGTGGAAGGATGAGGTCAATACGGAAAAAGACAATGCGGCTGGTGCCGAAGCGGAAACAAAATCGGAAAATTCTTCGGAAGGCACTTCCCAAAAAGACGGAGAAGAATAATAAAAATGATCCTCGGAAAGCTTTTTTCTGCAAAAAATATTAAGCTCAATCTCGAAAGTACGGAAAAAGATGAGTTGTTTGAAGAATTGATAGACTTATATGTTTCAAATGATTCTTCAATAAACAGGGATGCCGTTCTTAATTCGGTGCGGGAACGGGAGTCGAAGCTTTCTACGGGGATTAAAAAAGGAATTGCCCTGCCGCATGCAAGGATTTCGGGACTAAAAGAGCCGAAGGGAATTATC
>CAUUAT010000003.1:0-41134 GCA_963543195.1 uncultured Treponema sp. | reverse complement strand
GCAATTTCAAATTCAAAATTTTCATCGGTTTTTGAAATATTCGATTTTAAATGTTCCAATTTTGCAAAGTTACACGTAAGATCCCATTTTTTTGCATTCACATAGTCGAAAATCATTTCCGCAGAAAACACTGAATTCAAAAACGGTATCGGCAATTCTCTCACTTGAAAATTTCCGTTTAAATCATTGTTTTCACTTTTGAAAATATGTATGTTCAATCCGTAATCGCCGTAAATGTTAAGTGTATCGTTTTCATATAAACCGGCGATTTTGTATGCGACGTCATTAAGCGCTAAAAGCGAATCGAAAACTATGCCGCCGTTTTCAAATGAAGAATTTACGGAACCCGTTAAATGCAACTTATTAAGTGATACATCTATTCCGCCGACTTCGGCGGAAGATTCATTTCCGGTAAGCGAAAATAAAGCATAAAAACCGTCGTCTTCGCTTGAAGCTAAAACCGTTTGTATCACGTTATACGAAAACTTTTTAAAATCACTTGAAATATAAAATTCGCTCGTAAGTTTTAACGGCACAATAAATTTTTTTATTGCGGCTTCTTCCTCCGAATGACCTTCAAAAAACGCTTGCGTTGCATCGTAAATATTTTTTACGCCGATAGAATCTGCGGCTCCGTGCAATTCCAAATAGCCGAATTTATTTTCAGAATCTTTTTCCGGATGTATCCATGTGCCGTCAATAGTAAATTTACCCGGCACATCGTCATATGAAAAAATAAAGTCCGTTTTATTTTCTTTTTTTTCAAAAACGGTTTTTACACTATTGAATTCCGCTTCGCCGAATTTCAAATACGGGACATCAGCAAAAATATTTTTTAAATTTGAAGCAATGTTTAATTTGAACGAAAGCGCTTCCATTTGAGGCGGTTTTAATTTTACAACATCTATTTTAAAGTCCGGTAAGACTTCTTTTATTTTATATGAACCGGAAAGCCGTGCATTTATGTTTTCACCGTCCGCAGAAAAAGAATTTATTTGAATTACGTTATGATCGCCTAACGCATCAAGCGTAATTACGGTTGTGCCCGTATTTCCGTTATTGATTTTAAAAGAAGGAAACTTGACATATAAATTTGTATTCCAACTAAATTCTTTTTTTTCCGACATGCTAAGGTTTAAAAAGCCTGAAACTTCAGACGTTTTTAAGTCGCTCAAAACTGAATTGCGTTCGTTTGGAAATGCAATTGCAATCGGCTGTAAATCTTTGCACTCAATATTTAATGAGCCGGAATTACGTTCGGTATTCCAAGAACCTTTTATATCGATAGGATGAATATCCTGTAATGTCATTACCGAAACGATATTATTTAAATATGAAGCAAATATCGATATTTTTGGAATAGAGACGGTTCCGTTTTTTATATTTGAGAAATTGATAATTGAAGATGCCGATAAATTATTTTGATAAAAAGAACCGGAAATATCCAAATCGGTTTTAAAGTCTGAAAAATTCTGAAATGAGGGATTAAGGTATCTCAATTTTGAATTTAAATTGAATTCGGTTTTTTCTTTTGCTGCATGAATTTTTCCGTCGGATATATATAATTCGCTTTTTATTGGACCGGCAGCATAATTTATTAAAATATTTCGTAATGTAATATCCGAAGTTTCTATGTTGTTTTGAAATTTTGTTATTGTGTTTTCTATACGTCGCGCAAGCGACTGCGAATCCGTTTTACCGGGATCACCGTCTGAACCGTCCGCCGATTTTTCGGTTTTATTTTCAAATCCCGATTCGGTTTGTCCGCCGTTTATTCTTCCCCACAGGTTTTTATTTTTTGAAATATTAAAATCTATAACGCCGTCGTAAATTCCTATCGAAGAAATTACGGCTGCAGGATTCCGCTTGATAACTTCGCTTATTCTGTAATTAAAATGTATTAAGGAAAAATGTGCGATTTTATCTCCGGTTTTGTCATCATAGAGATTTACGTCTTTTATCATAATTTTGCTGACAAGCGACGGCGACATACTGCCGTACTTTATTGTGATGCCGTATTCTTTTTCGATTTTGGAAATAAGGCTATCACGCACATAAATTAAACGTGTTTCCAAGGCTTTGTAAATCGGCATAAAAACGGCTAATAAGCAAACGGTAACCGCAAAAAAAATGAGGATATCCAACATGCGTCTTTTTTTAATATTTTCCACTGAGCTCTTATCATATCATAAAAAAAAATGTTATAGTAGACGGCATGATATTACCTAATTTTGTCGTTTTTGAGGGAATTGACGGGACGGGCACTACCAGTCAGCTGCGACTTTTAAAAGAACATTTTACTTCAGAAGGGAAATCCGGATCGTGCATATTTACGCAAGAACCTACGGCGGGAGAGATCGGCTTGTTGATCCGCTCGGCGTTGCAGGGGCGTTTTAAACTTGCCCCCGAAACAATGACACGTCTTTTTGCTGCCGACCGCTGTGAACATATTTACGGCGCCGGCGGAATTGTTGAAGCAATCAATGACGGGAAAGCCGTATTTTCCGACAGATATTTATTTTCCAGCTTGGCGTATCAAGCGGCGGCGGGGACAAAAGAACTGGCGGAAACGCAAAACAGCGGTTTCCCGCTGCCGGAATATTTATTTTTCTTCGATTTACCGGTAGCCGTTTCTATGAGCCGAGTTACAGGAAGGAGCAATCTTCTTGAAATTTATGAAGAAGAATCATTTCAGTATAAAGTACGCAACGAATATCTTCAGCTCCTTGAATCGCTAAAAAAAGAGGTTCCTGCAATGCACGTAATCGAAATAAACGCTTCAAAATCAATCGAAGAAATTCACTTAAATTTGTGGAGTATTTTACAAAATTTGCCGAAAATATAGCCGATGAAAAAGCAAATTGTATTTATGTTTCTGTTTTCACTTATCGGCATACAAGCGGTGTTTTCGTATTTTGTGGAATACAAGGAGCAGTATTATAAACTGTATCATATTCACTATGAACAAAACCCTGATAACATCATAGAAAATATTTATTGGCTTGAACAGGCAATTAACGCCGATTTTTGCAATCCGCTTTATGCGCTGGGACGGATAGAAACCAAAAAAGAGTGGGAAAAATACCGTTATATGTTTATGATGCACCTTAATTTAAAAATGGTAGAACAACACTTGCGGCTTGGAAGTAAGTTCGATAAACAGGCGGCGTATTTTTATAATTATCCTTGGAAAGAACAAAATATCGAAAGTTTATGCAAAGCGGAGAAATTTTATAACGCGGCAGTGATATACTGGAATGAGGCGAAATTATGGGCGGAAAAAGCGAACGTGCGCGAATTTCAGTTTTTATTTTTGGAAGATTTACAGAACTGGGAAGACGAACGTCAATGCATAGCGGAAGGCTCTCTTAACTATGAAAGGATAATAAGCAGGGAACTTCGCCGGCTTGCAAAAGTCCGTGAAGAATTTATGAATATGGACGAAAAAACATATTGATTTAAGGGAATCTTGCAAAAGACTTTGTCGGATTTTTAAAAGAGACCTCATCGGCAAAGCTGATAACGAGTTTTTCATAAGCCCTAATATGCAACAAAGATAATACAATCATTTTACCGGACAGCGCTAGCGAGGTCATTATCAATAGCGCTGCAAACCTGCGCCGGAGCTCAAAGCTCTTTTGGAATATATGAACGGTATTATCAGCGATATGCTGAAAAATACACATTCTATACGTTCTTCGGCGTTTTTACACATAAACGACTGCCGCTCCCGTTTTTTTATCTTTAAAAAGAGAATTCGGTTTTTCGGCTTCTATTTTAACTAAGGAGCCGCAGGCATACCTTTTTAGTTTCGAACACATCGTTTTTTTTTCGGCTAAAAGCAAAAAACCTTTCTCCGAACAAGCGTATCTTCCGATTGCCCCATCTTGCAATTTTATAATATCTGAAGTAATCCGTGCAATAAATCCGCTCTTTTTATTTTTGTCGTTCGTATCATTTTGATGAATGCCCGATTTGCAGTAAAGAAACGAAAGACTTGCCCTTGTTTTTTCAAGTTTTGCCGCTTCGGAAAGGACAACAAGATTGTGCGGCACATCATCCGTATAAAAAGAAAAATGGCACCATTTACTAAGCGCAGTATTCTTCGTTTTAGCTGAGGGTAAATAATTTTTTGTGCCGCGCATCGGGCAAGCACCGTTATGAGGGCACGGAGATTCGATATAAAAATTCCACTGCAAAAATTGTTTCCTCAATTCTGAAATAAATTCTCCGGCAAGCGGAATACCGGGCTCAATCATAAGAACTGCCCCGTTTTTATTAAGATAATGCGAAACGATTTTTACAGCCTTTTCCGCTTCTCCTAAAACCTTCACCGAAGAATCCCAAAAAATTTCATTAAACATATTTGCACTTATAAAAAAATTTACTCCGGTTTTCAGCGGCACACCGAAACTGCCGATAATTTTTGTAATTTGCCACGGTTTATGCGGGGATTCGGAATTTTTTTCGGTAAGTGCACACAGTGCATTAAAAATCGATTCACCTGCCGAAAGAGCTTTTGCCGAAATATCAATACAATACCAATGCAACTTTTTTTCGCGCAACTCCGGTTTTGCAATCCAAAATGCGCAAGCTGCAGTCAACGGTCCGCACCCGAAATCCGCAATAACATTTCCATCTTGTAGGTCAAACGTCATATTTGCAATCAGTTTCGAAATGCGCACCAAATTCCACCACATATAATAATAAATATAAGCGGTGAGTTTTATGGGGTTATTCAAATAATTTATTTTTCGCGCACTTCGTTTATCGGTAAGCTCATGAAATAACTGCCGTATATTTTTCGGAATTAAGGCTTCTTGTTTTTGATTAAGAGATAAAGCAGAACGCGCAATTGCACCGAAAGAATTTAAAATACCTATTGTGTTATTATCGAGTTTCGAAAAAATATATCCTTTTGCAATTTTTACTTTTGTAATTGCATCGGTATTCTCAATTTTACTTCGGGATCGTTGCCGGCTATTATTTGCGTTATTTTTTTTATCTTTTTCCGTTTCCCTATTTTTATTTTGTATATTCGTTTTTTTTATAAACTTCTCATAAAAAGGTTTCTCAGTAAAGCGGTTTTTCATATATTCTCCTAATACAAAGGTAACGACCGATTAAAGAACGGAAGATATCTGCCGTAACAATTTTTCGGTTTTATATTCCGAAGCTGAAATAAATTGATGCAATGACGAAAATAAAGCTTCGGCATTTTTTACACTACAGATATCACCGTCTTCTTTTGTAAATGCAAAAAAAACTTCGACAAATATAAGCGTTTCGGCCCGTTCCTTATTAAACCAGATTATGCCGCCCCATTCATGTACACATAAATATGTTTTAACTTCAGCATTCAAAAACCAGTTTCGTATAATTTCTGCACTTTTGAATTTACTAAGTTTTAAAATATCCTTACCGGCGGAATCGGAATTTATAGTTTCTATTTTTAGATTATTTTTATGTACAGTCAAAGGCTCAAGAATAGGTATTGCTTCATTAAAAAAACGGGCAGCTTTGTTGAAATTTTCTTTAATGAAAACTTGAGTTATTTCATCAGGGATCCCGAGAGATGCAATTACAGCATACGGAATTACCGCCGACAAAGCCGCACAAATAATGAAAGCGAAATATGCATACCATATTTCATTGTCAGAAAAAAATAAAGATTCCGTATCGGCAGTAAAATTGAATTTATCATGAAACGAAGAAATAAATAAAAAACATTTTACATAGTTTTTAAAAGTGTATATAATTTTTTCGATATTTACGGCGTTATTTTTATCCGTAGATATCGTATATTGAACGACACATTTAAAAAAAAGCGTGTATTCCATCTCCGTTTTGTTTAAAAAAGAAAAAATTAAATTACATTTTTCCTTACCGTTTTTTACTTGTGCGCACTCCGTTTTTATTTTAAGTAATTCGATAAAATAGTTTTGCGTAAGGAAAGCTTGTAATGCGGAATATAAATCTTTTAATGTAATTTTCTTTAATTCGCGTTCAATATTTTGTACACCGTTACCGTTTAATGTTTCATATAATTTTTTATAAGAGCCGTCAATATCTTCAACTTCATAAATATTTAAAAATACTTGTGTTTGATATCCGTTCAGTATTGCAAAAAAACCCGATAAAGCGAGTTCGGAATTCTTTCGTAAAAAAAACAGCTTTGAACGCTGCTCCCAAAAAACGGTAAAATAATTTTCACGTATTTTTAGTTTTAATGCATCCGCAAGTTCCGTTTGAAGTAAAATTTTTTCTCCGTTGTTATTTTTTACGGCAAGAGCCGCCGATGTTTTTATAAATCCGGCAGCACGTTCATACGAATTATTATAAAAGATAAGCGATTTTTCTTCATTAAAAACATTTGTCCATACGAAAACATTTTCATTTACAATTCCGTTATTCCAAAAATCAAAAAGTCTAAAATTTTTTACACCGGAAAAAATATATCTGTTACGCAATAACGGAAAAATTTCACGTTTATGCCGCTCAATGAGCTCCGTATTTTCCGTTTCGTTTTTATATGCACGCCTAAATTCCATTCCGTATTTTTCTTCAAAGCCTTCTATCTGTCCATGCCCGAACATCGGTAGTCCCGGCATAGTACACATCATCGTACATACACCAAAATATTTATCGCTCATTCCGAATTGCATAACCGCAGTCTCTTCATCGGGATTGTTCATAAAGTTTACATAACGCTTTAAAATTTCAGGATCAAATTCAAGCGTGTTTTTTATCGTTTCGCGGTATTTAGCATTTTCTTCTTTTTTCAGCATATTCATAAAGGCTGAGTTATAGACGCGGTGCATTCCAAGCGTTCGGACAAAATATCCTTCCATCATCCAAAAAGCTTCCGCGAGCAAAAGCGTTTCGGGTGCTTCTTCAGCACAACGGTTTACGACTTCACGCCAAAACTCTTCCGGAATTTTTTTTTCAAATTCTTCGACAGACATTGAATAAGCCGAACGGCTTGCAATATCGCCGCCGCTGCCGGGTGCAGGATACCAAAGCCGCCTTATATGTTTTTTTGTCAAAACCATTGCCGCATCAAAACGGATTATCGGGAAATGTTTTGCAACATATATAATTTTTTGAATAACCGCCTCGCGCGCTTCCGCATTTAAAAAATTAATTTGAGCCGTATCGTTCCATGGTAATCCCGTACCGTCATTACCGTGATAAATATAACGTACATCGCCTGTATTATTATCCTTCCGTTTAAACACAACAGCACAATCCGTTTTTGAATAATAACCGTTTTCAATATAAATATCGGTTCTTGCATCGCAGGAAAGGTTTTCGCCTGTAAAATTATAAGACGGGAACGGCGGCACGGCACATTGCAAAAACAGTTCCGGTTTTTCCGCTATCCATTTTGAATCGATACCCGTATGGTTTGGCACCATATCTGCGGCAAGCCGTATGCCGTAGCGGGAAGCACGTACACGCAAATCTTCCAAAGCAGACCAGCCTCCGAGCTCTTCGGAAATATCATAGTCATAAAGACTGTAAGCGCTTGCAGCGGCATCTTGATTGCCGCAAATTTGTTTTATTTTCCGGCTGGCATCGGAGCGGCGCCATATACCGATCAGCCAAAGAGCGTTTATTCCCGATTCAAAAAGAAATTGCAATTCTTCATTTGGAATCTGATCAAGCCGTGTTATCGATGCTGAATATTTTTTACTTAATTGGTCTAACCAAACAAGCGTACTTTTTGCAATTAAGACAACATTGGGCATCCAATTTCGATCCGGTGTAAATCGTTCGTATTCTTTTAGAAGATTCTCAAAAGTGTAAACGGGAACATCAAAATTTGCAGACGGAGGGCTCCAACCGGCCTTTTGCTCTTCACTGATTAAATCTTCGGCAGTTAAAATACGCGTCAAAAATACAGAAATAAATTTTCCCCAATTGTTTTTTATAAATTCAAGCTGACCTTTTAAATTATACGGAGAATGTTCTATCGGCGCCGTCAACATTGAAAGAACATCCGTACCGTCCGCAGCAAACGGTTTATTTTTTTTAGACCACAACAATGCCGTTTTCCAAAACGTATTATACGAATCAATCGTTTTTAAATGTTCGCTCCGGAATAAAACGGAAAATTGTTCGTTTGCAGGATTTATATTTGTAAGATTTAAAAGAATAAATTCTTCCAGCGCAATTAATTTATTTATCCGCCCCGAATCTTTATCAATTTCTTCAAGCCATTTTTTTGCCGTCGTTTTTCTTTGATAAACGGAATTCGGTGGAAACGTTTTACAAAATTCCTCCAAGAGAAAATCAATGCCGTGAAGATTTTGTTTTTTTAATTCGTTATCAATAAACTCATAACCTTTTTGAAAAAAGTTTTTTTCAACTTTCGTATAATAAACGGTTAAAACGTATTTAAAAATTCCGTTAAGCAAAACCGCTGCGTTTAATTCCCCCGCCTGTATATAGTTTTGGTTAGTACCGAAAGAGCCGTTTTTAACACACGTATTAAAATGGAACACAAATTTTTGCAATGAAGAAATAGTATCGAACACACTATTCCCGCATGAAGAAAAAGATAATTGTTCAAACTTACATTGCGCCGCTGCAGCAGCACTGATGCGGAATTCCATTGCCGTCAATATCTTACTTGTATCCATAGCGAAATTATAACATTAAAAATATACGAATGCAAGCGGTAATAGACATCGTGTAATAGACACCGGCAGTATCCGTACCTTCGATTTTTTTTAAAAGGTAGCCGCAATAAATTAAAAAGAATTTATTTGAACTGCATGAAAAAAACGACACTACGTTCCGTCGGAGCCGCAATGTCGTTTTCTCGAGGGACATCTAAAACTTCAGCTTTTTTAAGGTGAGTTCCGTTCACCGAGTACGCGAAGCTTACGATTTTCCTTAAAGCTTCTCATCTTCCACAGAATCAAGCCATTTTTCACATTCGGGCGTTACCGATGCAATACAACCGCTTTCAAAAGGGTTTTTTAAATTTGCAAGTTTTAATAATTCCAAAAAAGGTAAACTGCCTCCGGCTTTGCAAAGTCTCAGATAATCATTCCATGCATTTTTTCTATCTTTGTTTGATTTTACCCAAAACTGTAAGGCACAAACCTGTGCAAGCGTATAATCGATATAATAAAACGGCGACGCGAAAATATGTCCCTGTTTTATCCAAAAACCGCCTCGATTTAAATAATCGTTATCGGCATAATCGGTAAACGGTTTGTATTTTAATTCGATTTTACGCCACTGCGCTTTTCTTTCTGCAGGAAGTGCTTCAGGATTTTCATATACCCAATGCTGAAACTCGTCAACGGTCGCACCGTACGGGAGAAATTCCAAGGCTCCGGAAAGATGGGTAAATTTAAATTTTTCAGTTTGGTGTTTAAAAAATAATTCCATCCACGGCCATGTAAAAAATTCCATACTCATGGAATGAATTTCACAAGCTTCCAGTGTCGGCCAGCCGTATTCAAGCAGACGAGCGTCACGGCTTTGATATGCCTGAAAAGCATGCCCTGCTTCGTGCGTCATAACCTCCACATCATGCTGCGATTTATTAAAGTTTGCAAAAATAAACGGGACTTTATACAAAGGGAAACCGGTACAATATCCTCCTCCCGCTTTTCCTTTAGTCGAAAGCAGATCCATCAGCCCGTATTTTGTCATCATTGTGAAAAATTCATTTGTTTCCGGTGATAATTCGGCATACATTTTCTTTGCCTGTTCCACAATCCAATCGGGCTCTCCCTGCGGGACGGCATTTCCCGTTAAATATTTTAAACTTACATCATAATAATACATTTTATCCAATTTCAGCCGTTTTTGTTGGCGCGCATGCAGCTTATTTACAATCGGAACGATCGAATCATAAATCTGTTTTCGATATTGTGCCGTCATTTCCGCATTATATTCGGTACGGCCGAGCCTGTCATAACCGAGCTGAACAAAATTTTTATACCCAAGCTTATGTGCGATTTTTGTCCGCACTTTTACGAGTTCGTCGTAAATCGAATCGAATTCGGCCTCATTTTCCGCAAAAAAACCGTAAAAAGCCGTTGACGCGGCTTTACGGACATTGCGGTCGATACTTTGAATAAACGGCGACATTTGCGAAAGCGTTCGTTTCTCTCCTTGAAATTCGATTTGTGCAGAGGCAATCAGCTTACTATATTTGCTTGTCAATTTATTTTCAGTTTGTAAATCTTCCATAATTTCAGGTTTAAAAACTTTTAACGACAGTTCCGTTAAATCAAAAATTTGATGACCGAATTCTTTTTCAAGTTCTTTTCTGAATTTCGATTGAACCATTTCCTTATTGAACTCATTTGAAAGTTTTGTAAACAACGGATTCGATTCATCAAAAAAATCGTTTTCTTTATCATAAAATTCATCACGCGTATCGATCGTATGACGAACCGATGCGAGTGACGCCATCGTCGAAAATTCCCGATTGATATTTTGCACCTCATCAATTGCTTCAATTTGAACTTGCACGGAATCTGCCGCTTTAAATTTTTCTAAAGCTTTTGCAAAATCCTTTTCAATCATTTGCATATCCGGGCGTACATAAGCCATCTCCTTAAAGGGAACCAGCGGTAAAACTTTTACTGAAGATTTATTATTCATATTTTACAACTCCTTATAATTTTTCATAGCGGAACTATATAAAAAAAATTCGTTTATGTCAATCCTCGAAAGATCAAGTATTTTAATTACATTATAAGTTCCCGCTTCATAAAAGCATGCTTACATATTCGCCTTGCGTTTTTAGTGCCGTTATAGTATATTAGAGTAAAGCCTGTTTTAAATATATTTTATAATCGGCTTTATAATTTTATTTAAAGCAAGCAATAAACGAATAGGGACAACGATAAAAGTTCAGCGAATAGTTTTTTTGCTTCCGATTGATCTGCAGATGCTCTGCACTTCAAAAAAACATAAACTAAAATTCTTTTTGAAACCGATATTTGCTTCAAAAAAATTATGAGGAGAATACACATGCACATAATTGAAACTGTTTTAAAAAAATACGGAAATGAGTTAAATACTGTTTTTGTCTTTCCGCTAAGAGTAAGTGCGATGCTTTGGTTTCAAAAGTCATTATCGATTACCGGTTTAAAAACAATTCCAGCTGAAAACTATATCTCATGGGATACTTTTAAAGAAAAATGTCTTATTTTAAATTCCGAATCTTTAGTCCCCACTTCAACTATTATACGAAAAATATTCGCGGATTATATTTGTGCAAAAAATTCTAAAGACGCAAAAAACGGCAAAGCAACTTTTAGTACAATTATTCCCGCCGAATATGCGGGAAATAGTTCTGTTTTTTCGGAATGGATTACCGATGTTTTGCCGCAATTAGATCACTTTGAAAAACGATATGAAAATAATATTTTTAAATTTAAAAATGATGCCGAAATGAACGATTACCTCAATTTAAAAAAGATTTATTCCGAATTTTTAAAAGAAAATTCTCTGTTTGAACCTTCTTGGCTTTCTTCTCATTTTTTTTCGCATGATAAAAAATATGTAATTATATATCCGGAACTCATAGAAGATTTTTCGGAATATGCCGTATTACTGCAATCGATTGAAGAAATATCTTTTATTCATTGTTCGGAATTTAAAAACAAAAATACCCATATTGATATTTATGAAAATGCAGCACTCGAATTACACAGCACTGTTTTACAAATCGAAGAACTGCTTTTGAACAAAATCTCTGCCGATGAAATTGCAATAAGCATTCCGGATATCGAAAATTATTCGGCATATATTAAAAGAGAATTTGCACTTCGCGGCATACCGCTGGAATTCCGTTCCGGCTTTAAATTGGGAAATGAACAATCGGGAAAAATATTTTCTCTCATTTATAATTGCGTACAAAATAATTTTGCCTTTGAATTTATTAAACCTATACTACTGAATAATCATATCCCATGGAAAGACAAAGCAGGAGCTCAAGCGTTAATTCAATATGGTATAAAAAATAATTGCGCAGTTTCATGGAAAGAAACGGAAACGGATTCTTTATATAAAAACATTTGGATTGAATCATTTAAAATAGACTATGAAAGCACTGAAGACGAAATTTATCAAAAAGAAAGAGCAAAAACATGGTTTTATACATTTTATTCTGCTGTAAATAAAATATGTACCACCGAAAGTTTTTCCGAATTACAAAAAAGATATTTTATTTTTCAAGAAACATGTATAGAGACCTCCGAACTTTCAGAAAAAGATAATGCGATCTTGGGACGCTGTCTTACGGAGTTACAGGAGCTCACACTGCTGGAAAAAAAATTTAAAAATTATATGCCGGAGAATCGGTTTAAATTTTTTGTTTCCCACCTCGAAAAAGAAATATATGTTCCTCAAAATACCGGAAGATCGGTCAGCGCTTTCCCATACACAATTGCCGCCGGAACACCTTTTAAATACCATTTTATTTTGAATTGCAGTCAAAAACACACCAATATTATCTATGATAAACTTTCATTTTTGCGCAAAGACAAACGGGAAGAAATGGGTATTTTTGAAACGGATGCGTCTTCTTATTTTCTAAAAGCTTATTCCGAATCGGATAACTGTATTTTCAGTTTCAGCGAGCAATCATTCGGCGGATACTCCATTATAAACAACAACTTTGAAATAAACGATGAAAAAAATAATAAAAAACAAGCTCTTGAAAAATTGAATACATTATTATCTTATGATTCATTTAAAGATGAAGAAGAAGCAAAAGAAAAAAAAATAATATATAAAATTCAAAAAGACGGAGCCGAGACCGAGCATAAATTTAAATATGAAAAAAACTTTTCATATTTGAGAAATAAATACAATCAGCGATGTAAAGACCTTAGCGAATATATTGCAAAATATAAATTTAAAAATAATTCCGTAAAAATAAGTCAAAGCGATTTAAAAAAATTTTATGAATGTCCTGCCAAATGGTTTTTGAATAATATTTTTTCAGTATATCGTGAAAAATATGATGCTTCTATTTTTGATTCCCGCGATATTGGGAATTTATGTCATGAAGTATTGGAAAGATTATATAAAAAAATAAAATCGGAAGATAAGTATTTTAAGGCGGAACATATAGATCGTTATAAATCAATTGCAAAAAAAGAAGCTGACGAACTGACCAATACCGAACGCAATCTACGCGGTGCATTGGCAAAACCTTTTATTCAATCAATGCGGCAAAGAATTTTTTATGCAATTGATTTTGTTTTAGAGACAGATAAAGAAAAACTAAACGGTTATTCACCTGAATGGATTGAACAATGGATTGAAACTGAAAATAACGGTATTCTTTATTGCGGCAAAATAGATAGAGTATCTTTTTCTGCCGATAAACAAAATGGTGTTATTATTGATTATAAAACAAATATAATACCTTCATATGCATCATACGGTGATGCTAATGCAGCTGAAATCAAACTTACTGATTTTCAGATACCGATGTATATAATTTTAACCGAAACAAAACTTTCAAATAATAAAATCGTACCGCATTTAATTGAACATGCATGGTTTTTAAGTTTAGCTCAGCAAAAAATTAATATGATTGTCAATGACAATAACACCATCCCTGTTGCACGTAAAGGTAAAGAAAAAACGAGAGAAGAATTTCAAGCTGTAATAGATTCGTTTATTCAATATGCCGAATATTTTGCAGAATGTGTACGTGAAGAAAATTTTACAAAAACCTCAAATGTAACATTTGAAAAATGTTTAAAATGTGAATTAAAAAACATTTGCAGAACCGTCTATTCAATCGGCAATCCGGACAGTAAACATTATGGAATTAAATCATCCGAAAAAAATAAATAATAAGGAAAAATAAAATGGAAGATATAATCGAAAATTTATTACACGGTCTAAATGCAAATCAACGGAATGCGGTTACAACTGAAAATAATTCAGTGATAGGAGCCGGCGCAGGCTCCGGAAAAACAAAAGTTCTTTCGTCGCGTTATGTATATTTTATAATAGAAAAAAATATAAGCATAGAAAATATTATTGCTTTAACTTTTACTGAAAAAGCCGCTGCGGAAATGCATAAACGAATTTACAATACTTTAAAAAAAATAAATCATCCGAATGCAATTAAAGCAATAAATAAATTTCATCGTGCAAAAATTTCCACTATTGATTCTTTTTGCAATTCTATTGCTCGTACTGCGTGTAAGAATTTCGGTATATCTCCAAATTTTAAAATCGATAACGACGAATCTGACAGATTGGCATATAGAATTTCTCTTGATTTTTTCTTAACACACCGCTCCAATAAAACGCTGCAATATTTTTTAGGAGAAAACAAGATAGATGATTTTATCAATCGACTTTTTGTAAAGACTTTAACGGATTATGTTTTTATTTCACATCCGCTTGATTTTAAAACCGGTTTTGAATTACAAATAAAAAAATATAATGAAATAGAAAAGCAATCGTTGAACATTTATTCAAATATTTTAAATTTAATAGAAAACGAAGAAGAAGATAATTTTATAAAAGATGTCAAGAATATTTTAAAAGAAGGTAAGCACAAAATCAGCTCGATTACGGATAACGATTTTATTCCGTTTTTACATATGCTTAAAAAAATTATCGATAATAAAAAAGGAAAACGCGAAGGAAATATAAAAGAAATAAAAGATTCGTTAAAACAATTATATCAAACCTTTTTAAATATTTATAATTTTGAATATTCAAAAAAATATTTAAATGAGCTTTTCAAGTTTATGGAAGAATTGCAAACTGAATATATACTCAAAAAAAAACAGTATGGAATTTTAACTTTCGGCGATGTTTCACGACTTGCAGTGGATGCACTCATTACAGATACCGACCTTCGGAATTTTTATAAAAGAAATACTCAACTGATAATGATAGATGAATTTCAGGATAATAACGGCTTACAGCGTGATTTATTATTTTTAATCTCAGAAAAACCGGAACGAAAAGAAAAATCAATCCCGAAACCTGAAGAACTGTGCTCAAATAAACTTTTTTTTGTCGGAGATGAAAAGCAATCTATTTATGCTTTTAGGGGTGCCGATGTTTCGGTATTTCGAAAATTAGCTGATGACATAACTTCCCGTTCTCAAATGGATGCCACACGACTGCTGATTAATTATAGAACGGAACCGAGTCTTATACATTTATTCAATATGATATTCTCCCGAATTTTTTATTCTGAAAAAAATATAACCGCTCATACAAAAATGCCGTCGTATGAAGCGGAATATTTTCCGACTGAAACCAGAGTTGCAGTAAAAAATATAAATCCGAAAATGGAAATTTTATTCTTTGACAATAACCGTTTAAAAGAAACGATAGAAAAAAATGAATTTCTTTCTGCCGTTGAAACGGAAGCGTATTATATTGCAAATCGAATTTACGAAATGCATAATTCAAAAATGCCGGTACGAAAGGGGGAATCTGCAGTTCCGTGCACATGGAGTGATTTTGCAATTTTAATGCGTGCTTCTTCGAACCAGGGAACATATGAGCGCGTTTTTAGAAATTTCGGAATACCGTACAAAAGCATTCAGCAAAAAGGATTATTTAACGATGCGCCTATAAACGATATGTATGCACTGCTGAAACTTATTGTGTATCCGGCGGATATTAAAACATATGCGCAAGTTTTACGTTCTCCGTTTGTAAATATTGATGACGATGCTTTTGCGATCTTACTTTTAAATTTCAAAACTGCATTTGATTTTAACCTTGCCGATAAGCTAACCGGTAAAAATAAACAAACATATATTAATTCGTGTGAATTATTTGAAAGATTAAAACAAAAAGCTCTTACACTGGATTGTTCAGAATTGATTACGTATCTTTGGTATAATGAAGGCTATAGATATTTTCTATTAAGTCAAAAAGACAATACTCACTATATGGAACTGTATGACTATTTTTTTGAACTTGCACATAAAGCAGACTTAAACGGCTTAATTTTGTCTCAATTCATAGATTCTCTTTCACCATATATTGACGATAATAAAAAGCTTGACGACATGGAAATTCCGCTTGAAAAAAAACAAGATGCCGTTTCATTTTTAACTGTACATAAGAGTAAAGGCTTGGAATTTCCCATCGTAATTATTACCGATTGCGGAAACACGGGGCAAAGCACAATAAAAGACGGACTAGTATTTTATCATGACACCTTCGGTGCTGTCGTTTATACTCCGCAAATACGTGATTTGCCAGAACAGAAAAATATGATTTTTGAATCGCTTAGAGAAGAAGCAAACAATAAATTGATTGCCGAAACAAAAAGACTATTATACGTTGCGATGACTCGTGCCGAAAGCTATTTAATTATGAGCTCATCAAACGCTGCCGTTATAAATACGGAGAATCCGGACGTGCGCACCCTTGCGGAAATAAAAAAAGCAATTAAACAACCTATCGAACCTACAAAAAAAAGTTTTTTTCAATTGTTATTTCCGGTTCTTCCCGATGAAAGTGAAAATATTATTTTTACCGAATTACTGCCGAAAGAAAGGAGCGCCCTAAATAAAAAAGCAAAAATAAATAAATCGGAAAAAATAAATTTTGCCGAACTGTATAAAAATTCTAAAATAAAAATATTTGAATCCGCAAAAGAAAAAATTATTGCTGCAACAAAACTTACAAATCACGAATTAAAACCGGTTGAAGAAAAAGCATATTCATTTGTCCCGGAAAAGATTGAATTAAACAATAAAAAAAATTTATACGGTTCCGATTTTACGCCTGCACAGCTTGGAACAATTGCACACCGCGCAATTGAAGCCCGCATTTTAAATAAAGAATTTATTTATCCTGAAAATACTGAGAAAAAAATAAAAAAATGGATGGAAACATTTTTTAATTCGGAGATTTACCGTCTTGCATTAAATGCCGAAAAACTAAAATCGGAATACGGATTTTTAACCGAATACAAAGGACAAACAGTCAGTGGGCAAATTGATTTAATTTTTAAAACAAACGGAACGGTTTACATTATCGACTATAAAACTGACGGAATTGAAGAGCCTACCAAGCATAAACAGCAGCTTAGTATTTATAAAAAAGCTGTAAATGATTTAATCTCTGAAAGTGGAGACGTCTGCAATATAAAAGCGTATATCTTTTATTTAAAAACCGGCAACTATTTTGAAATTTGATTTATAAATATCCGTTGAAAAATTCATTAAGACTTAGGCTAAGCTGTCTCAGCAAATCTGATAATGACTCGCTTTTTAACTCTTTATTCGGTAGGATGCTTCCAATAAAGCCGCAGTATGCAGGACTGTTACATCTTTGCATACTTAAAAAAATATGATATATTTATTTCATGGAATACGTAAAAACGGTTTTAGAATGCATTAAAAATATTATGCTTATAAAAACTTACGGTAATTTAAATACTAAAATTATTTCAATCGAGTATGATTCCCGTGCGGTAAAAAAAAGCGTATCGGGCGGTTCGGCGTTTTTCGCATTACCGGGGCTTCATACCGACGGTAAAAAGTTTATATGCAAAGCGATTGAAAACGGAGCCGCTTGCATTTTTTATGAAGGAGAATTACCGGAATTTAAAGACGGTATCTGCTATATTCAAACTGAAAATATAAGGTGCGCCATGTCTGCGGTATCATCCGCATTTTATGATAACCCTTCAAAAGATTTAGCCGTAATCGGCGTTACGGGAACGGAAGGAAAAAGCAGCACAGTCTCTTTTATTTTTCAACTTTTAAATTTATGCGGAGAAAAATCGGGATTTTTTTCTACGGTAGAATATTCGGTTGACGGTAACGTAGTTCCGAATCCTGAACATCAAACGACACCCGAATCCAACATTGTACAAAAACGGCTTGCGGAAATGCGCGATGCAGGTTGTAAATATGCCGTAGCGGAAGCTTCATCACACGGACTTTCTCCTTTAACCGCACGGCTTGCCGACGTATTATTTGATGCGGGAGTATTTATGAATGTAACGCAAGAACATTTGGAATTTCATGGTACGCTTGAACAATATCGATATGATAAGGCGAATTTATTTCGGGCTTTAGATGTGAGGCGCAATACAAAAAAAATAAAACATATTCCCGTTTTCGGAGTTGTAAATTATGAAGATCCGTCGGCAGATTATTTTATAAATGCTACGAAGAAACCGGTTTATTCTTTTTCTACGCGTGAATGCGACATCGAAAAAATAAAAATGACAGACGGACTATTTGCAAAAGATATTAGCGAAAAGTCAAATGGAATACATTTTACAGCCGTAGAATTTAAAAACGAAAATAAAACGGAATATTCAGCGTCAATTAAATTATGCGGTTTGTTTAATGTAAAAAATATTTTGGCAGCACTTATAACCGTACATCGAATTACCGGTATCGAAATAAAAACAATTATAAAAAAACTTCCGTTCATCAAACCGATAAAAGGGAGAATGAGTTTAATTAATGAAAGACAAAATTTTGAAGTGGTTATTGATTATGCACACACCCCTTCGTCATTTATGACGATTTTTCCACCGATTAAAAAACGGATTAAAAAAAACGGCGGTAAAGTAATTTCGGTTTTCGGTTCCGGAGGAGAACGCGATACGCAAAAACGTCCGGAACAAGGCCGTATTGCCGCGGAATATTCCGATATAGTTATTCTTGCGGATGAAGATCCGCGCGGTGAAAATCCTGCTGAACTTTTAAAGATGATAGCGGCGGGGTGTAAAAATAAGAAATACGGTGAAACTCTTTTTATAATTCCCGATAGACCTACTGCAATTGAAAAAGCATTTTCTCTTGCAAAACAAAATGATATAGTTTTACTTTTAGGCAAAGGACATGAGAATTCCATTATTTATAAAGATAAAACAATTCCTTATGATGAAGAAACCGTTGCACGGGAAATTTTAAAAAAGCTTTTCAATTAGAGCTTTAAAAATAATACATTTAAACGGGTTTCCCGTCGTAATCGATAAGCTCATCAAATCGTATAAATGTTCCTTTTTTACAAGTGAGAATATTCCCGCAAGAGCATTCGCCGCAAATGCCGATACCGCACATTATATTCATTTCAAGTGATAAAAATATATGTGTTTCACTTATACCATTTGCAATGAGAATATCGGCGGCTTTCCGCATAAAAATCATCGGACCGACAAGATAGCATATAAGATTTTCTGTTTTAATAATTTTATTTTCGTTAAAATCTTTTTCAACAATATGCAAAACACGGGCAATAACTCCGTTGTCGGCGATACGTTTATACGTTCCATAAGATGTTAATTTTTTTTCAATACTGTTAAGCGGCCTTTTTTCGGCATTTTCAGATGTCCCTGTATAGATAAAAATATTCGATCCCTGAGCTTTCAATTTTTTTGCAAGCGGCGGCAACACCGCAATTCCGGTGCCGCCTGCGACTAATAACATATTTTTTCCTTCCGGAATTGAAACACCCTTTCCGTATGGCCCTCGCATATAAACGGTATCACCCTCATTAAGTTTAAATAAGGCTTCCGTAAATTCTCCGCGCTGCTTTATAATCAAAGTGATGGGACAAGATTCGGCAAGCGAAAAAGGCTTTTCGCCTACACCGGGAATCCATAAAAATATAAACTGCCCTGCTTCAAATACGCATGTACCGTCAAGCGTAAAAATAATTACGCCGCTGCCGGCGTTTTCCTTTCGGATAATTTTTAACGGGACATACGAAAGAGCTTTTGTTTTACGTAAAAAAACGGAAGAGGAGACTTTTTCATTTCCGCGAATGCAGCTTAAAGTATCGGAAGCAAGTGCTTTCAAAAAAGGTTTTAAATCGTCCTGTTCAACCATTCCGCAAACAGAACCGACACCTACAATATCCGCTCCGGCTTTAATCAGTTCTGCAGCTTGTGCTCCGCTTGCAACACCGCCCATTCCGATAATCGGGATTTCAGTGCCGACAGCTTTTCGAATTTCACCGATACATTCTACCGCCCGAGCAAAAATCCATGCACCGCTCATTCCTCCTTTCCCTCCAAGTTTATTTTGTAAAACGGGTTTGCATGAATGCGGTTCTATATATATTTTAGGACCGGCAGTGTTAATCGCCGTTATACCGTCGGCACCTTCTTCAATGACGGCTGCAGCAATTTCTCCGATATTTTCAACGTTCGGTGTTAATTTAATGAAAATCGGAACCGAACATTGGGGAAGTGCTTTTTTTATTTGCCGTACATAAGCGGCAGCAATATTTTTATCGCAGCCGATAGAAGCTCCGTAACCTGCCGCCGCGTGCGGACATGAAAAATTAAGTTCCACACAATCGGCCTCCGGTTCAAACGTTTTTATCAGGGTTATAAAATCTTGTGGGGATGACGCCGAAAGTGAAATGTTCAAAACCGCTTTTATGTCGTACACACTTTTCAGTTTTACAAGCTCGTCAAAAGCAACTTCCATTCCGGGATTTCTAAGTCCGACGGAATTACCGAAACAACCTAACACAGGTTCGCAAATTATCGGTTCCCGATTTCCCCGATTAGGCGCAACTTGAAAACTTTTAGTCGTAATAATTGCAAACTCCAATTCTTTATCGGCATATCTAATCAGATTCGGTTTTGTTGAAAGCACTCCGGAAACCGTTGCAAGCAACGGTTCCGCTTTACCCGCACGCGCGGCATTTCCGGCGTTCTTTATTTTATTCAGTATACTGTTTTTGGAAAGTTTGTTCATCGCGGTAAATATATCATCAAATACGGTATTGTGCAACGGCAGAGAGCGGCAAATATTAGGAGCCTCTGAAAATGAACCCGGTTTTCAGAGGGGGCATTAACACAAATACGGTTTAAAGCACAAGAAACAACCTTCCCGCCTTCGGTAAAAAACTATCCCGTGATATTCCATCCATTACTTGTACAATTTTAAAATTTATTTATAATTAAAATAAAGAACGCCTTTAAAAATCTCAGTTTTTAAAGATGCTCTAGTAAGGATTGTAAAATATGAAAGCAAAGATGTCCCGATTTCTAACGGAAAGTAAACCGGTCTTAAAGAAACTTATCGAAGATCTTTCCGAAGAATTTAAGTATGTTTCGATTTTAGGAAGTGATTCGAAAGGACAAACTTTCTCGGTTAAAAAAAATGAAGTTTCCGTAAGCGATTCTTTTTCAACGGAGAGAGGGTTCGTTTTACGGGTGTATAACGACGTCTGTTATTCCGAATATTCTTTTGATGAACCGGATATTGACAGTATAAAAAAGAATATCCGCCGTATTGCAAAAACGGATATTGAATTCTTAAAATCAAGCAATGTGGAAATGACTAAGTATCCTGTAATTAAAGAAGACGCAGCTACGAAAATTTTTTATGCGAAAGTAGCGGAGCCCTTCGATACGGTAAGCTCGGAACAAAAGATTAAACGGCTTGAAACGATTATGAGAAAAGGTTTTGACTATTGTCCATCTATGATCGATTTTGAAGTATGGTATGAAGAAGTTTCCGTCTGCAAAATTTTTCTTTCTCAAAAAAAAGATTTGGAACAATCATACGTTTATTCGATTGCATATCTTATCCCCTTTGTAAAAAAAGATGATACGGTAAAATACAGTTTTAAGGCATTTTCCGGTAATTGCGGATTGGAACTTTTGCATGAGGTGGAAGACAATATCAAAAAAGCCATAGACGCTACGTTGGAACTTTTACAGGCTGAAAAAATTAAACCCGGTGTTTACGAAATTATTTGCAAACAAGACGTTACCGGACTTATTGCTCACGAGGCTTTCGGGCACGGTGTAGAAATGGATATGTTTGTAAAAGAAAGAGCAAAAGCAAAAGACTATATCAATAAAAAAGTTGCTTCCGAAATAACGGATATGCACGACGGAGCCTGCGCTGCAGAGCAAGTTTCTTCTTACTTATTTGATGATGAAGGCGTTCTTGCACAAGATACGCAGATTATCGAAGCGGGTATTTTAAAACGGGGGATTTGCGATATGCTTTCCGGTTTAACGCTGGGCGTACAGCCGACCGGCAACGGTAAGCGTGAATCTTTTGAACGGAAGGCATACACCAGAATGACCAATACTTTTTTCAGTACAAAGAATGCGACCTTTGACGAAATGATTAAATCGGTGAAATGCGGGTATCTTTTAGACGGCTTTTTCAGTGGAATGGAAGATCCGAAAAACTGGGGTATTCAGTGTGCCATAGAAAAAGGTTACGAAATAAAGGACGGACGTTTCACGGGTAAAATCGTCGGCCCTATTTTTTTAACGGGGTATGTCCCCGAACTTCTTTCTTCGATTTCGATGATTTCAGGTAAAGAAGACTTTAAGTTAGGTGGTTCCGGTTTTTGCGGAAAAGGATATAAAGAATATGTGCGCACATCGGCAGGCGGCGGTTATATAAAAGCTGTCGGGAGATTGGGATAATGAAAGAAAAAATAATTTCGATTTTAGCAAAACAAAAAAACATAAGCGGTTTCCGGGCGGTGATTTCTAAAATTCATTCTGCAGAAATGTTTTTTGTAAAAACAAGAATGGATATGAACAGAGCCAAAGACGTTACGCATACACTCCTTACCGTGTATAAAGATTTTGAAGAAAACGGAAAAAAGTACAGAGGCTCAGCTGATGTAAAAATATCGCCTACAATGACGGATGTCGAAATAATAAAGAAAATAGAAGAAGCGGTTTTTGCGGCGGGTTTTGTAAAAAACGAGTGGTATCCTTTAGCAAAACCTTCGGAGCAAACGCCTTTTACGGTTTCTTCAACTTTCGATACGGAAGACTTAACCGGTGAGCTTCTTAAAATTAGAGAAGCGGTTTATAAAAAACGAGATACAAAAGCAGAATTGAATTCTGCGGAATTCTTTATAGACAATACCGAAGTTCAAATTATAAACTCGGAAGGGGTGGATATTCGGTATAAAAAATATAAGAGTTTTATTGAAGTGATTACGAATTGCGCTGCCGGAAAAGAAGATGTGGAAATTTACGGAGATGCTTCTTTTGGAAGTGAAAGCGGAAAACTCATTGATGAAATCGTTACAACACAGCTTAAAGAAACCGAAGAAAGAGCTTTTGCTCAAAAAGCAAAACATCTTGATTCCATTAATGTAATTATAACGAATAAAACCGCCGCTTCTTTCTTTGATTTTTATATATCTCAAAGTTCCGCTTCAATGGTTTATTCAAAATCATCACAAGCAAAACTAAATGAAAATTTTCAAGGTTCAAAAATTAAAGGCGACAAGATAACCATTACGCTGATTCCCAATTTGCACAATTCACCGCAATCGGAGCCGTATGATACGGACGGACTTTTACTGAAAGAACATACACTTTTTAAAGACGGAGTTTTAAAAACATATCACGGTTCCGTCCGGTATTCTCATTATTTAAATGTAGAGCCGACGGGGAATATACAAAACTTTGAAGTCGCCGCCGGCTCCAAAACCGAAGCGGAATTAAAGCAAAATCCGTATTTAGAGATACTGACTTTTTCTGATTTTTTCCAAGATGCCGTAACGGGCGACTTTGGCGGCGAGTTTCGTCTTGCTCGTTATTTTGACGGAAAGGAAATACACATAGTAAATAACGGATCCGTTTCGGGCAATATGTTTGAAGTGCAGAAAGAATTCTTTTTCACAAAAGAGCGGACACACTATCCGGGATATTTAGGACCTAAGAGCATACTGATTCCCAATATGGAAGTTTTAGGAGAATGAGAGTTGCCGATAGTAGATTTACTGAGGTATTAAACCCTCCATGCGAATCAATCGGACTATAGTAACCGGTTTTATATAAGCCGCCGTTCATCGGTACTCATATATAAATTGTGCTATATCGTTAAGTCCGTTTTTTATATTCAGATTTTTTATTCCGGAATGTATATCGGTTAATATTGAATCGTCGGTAAAAATTTCTTGTGTTTTCTTTACGATTTCTTTCGGCTTTTGAATATACCAGCCGGCTTTATGCTGTGTAACATATAATAGGTTTCCCCATTCTTGTCCTCGAACGTATGAGCAAAGAATAAGCGGTTTACCGGTAGATAATGTTTCCATAATTGTAGCGGGACCGCTTTTTGTTATGACACAATCCGCAATATTTACAAGTTCAGGCATACATGTAACAAAGCCGAATATTTTTATGTTTTTAAAATCTTTCAGTTTTACTAAATATTCCAATGTGTATTTTTGTTCTTTATTTTTTCCGCAAACAACTATTAAATAAGATTCGTTTTTTGCGCGTATAAATGCGTTTACTATTTTAACGGCTTGCTGCAAACCTTCTCCGCCACCGACAATTAAAACGATTTTTTTATTTTCAGGTATGCCGTTCCTCCTTTTTATTTTTGTTTTCTCTTCAGTTGAACGGTTTTTGTCGAAATTATAAGAAAACATAGGAGGGAAACAATGTACATTTTCAGGTTTGAAATTATATTTTTGCACGGCTTCTTTTTTCAGCTTATCGGAGAAAACAATCAATTCGGTGTTTTTTTCATAAAACCAAATCGGGTGTGCCGTGAACGGATCCATTACAATGCTGATAAGCGGTATCGAAGGGTTTACCCGGTTTATAGCCTCTCGTGCAAGTGTAATAAGAATTTCATGTGTGCAAACAAGTTTCGTAATTTTATTATCACGGATGAATTGAGCTAACTCGGATATAAAAAAAGGACTTAAAAATTTTTTGCATATATCCAAAAAAAAATGCAGCTTCGTAAGCTGATAAAATGCGACGTATCCTTTTTCAAAATAATTTGAAGTAATTGAATACCCTTTTTCAAAAAATAATTTGGAAAACCGCATACTTTCACCGAAGCCGTTTTTTAACTTGCATTCCGTTTCATCGGGATACAGTTCCGTTAATTTTTCAGCCAGAATTTTTGCACCCGATATGTGTCCCGCACCTGTTTTTAAATATAAAAATCCTATGATTTGTTTCATTCTTGAAATGATACTAAAAAACAAAGAATTATACAATGGGAAATTCGTAATTAAAAACCGAAAGTTTTTGAGGTTTCCAAAGATTTTCAGCGGCTATCCGTACTTATTTTCAATATAAGCGCTTAAACCGTTTGTTTTAAATAATTTTTAACAAAAATTAAGTGAAGATATAACGTATTATGTAAAAAATAAAGGGGCTTACCGCCCCTTTATTTTTTACATATCATCAAGGAAATTTTCTTCTTCAATAAGCTCCTGATCTTCCAGCGCTTGTGCAGCTTCCGCTTCCATGCGGCGCTGCTCCAAAATTTCTTTCATCTGAACATCCAAATCGCTTTTATTTTTATCAAAAAGTTTTATCTCCCGATATTGCCGCATGCCGGTTCCGGCAGGAATCAAATGCCCGATAATAACGTTTTCTTTTAAACCGCGAAGTTCATCCGAAGCACCCGCGATCGCGGCATTCGTCAAAACTTTTGTCGTCTCCTGAAACGATGCTGCCGAAATAAACGAGTCGATATTAAGTGCGGCCTTTGTAATTCCCTGAAACATAGGACGGGCAACGGCGGGCTGTCCGCCTTCCGCCATAACGCGACTGTTTTCTTCATGAAAGCGGTACTTATCCACTTGCTGGTTAAAAATAAATTTCGTATCACCGACCGAAACGATCTGAACCTTTCTAAGCATTTGGCGTACAATAATACCAACGTGTTTATCGTTAATTGTAACACCTTGCGCATCGTACACGTCCTTAATTTCTTTCATAAGGTAATTTTGAAGTGCATTCTCACCTAAAATATTCAAAATATCATGCGGGTCGTATCCACCGTCACACAACTGTTCCCCTGCTTTCACCGTATCTCCGTCACGCACTAGCATTCGTTTTCCTATCGGAACAAGATGCTTTACATCCCGACCGTATTCGTCACGTACCATTATGGTGCGTTTGCCTTTCAGCAAGCCTTTTTTAATCGTAACAATGCCGTTAATTGCCGCAAGAACGGCAGGCGATTTCGGTTTGCGAGCTTCAAGCAATTCGGAAACGCGCGGGAGACCTCCGGTAATGTCCTTTGTTTTTACCGACTCTTTTGCGATTTTCGCTAAAACGGTACCGGCTTTAATTTCCTGTCCTTCATTGACCAAAAGCTGCGCACCGCCCGGCAAAAAATAGGAATCTTCGCCTATCGGATTACCGGACTCATCGGAAATAAAAATACGCGGCTGCATCTTATCGAAATTCGAATCGCTTATACGCCGTTCGGTAACGCCGGTTTCTTCATCGGTTTCTTCGGTTAATGTTGTACCGATAATTATATCTTCAAATCGGACAAAGCCGTTATATTCGGATAAAATCGGGTCGGCAAACGGATCGAATGTCGCAATAGTATTTCCTGCAGGAATAAACTCCTCAGGTTTTACCGCAACTTCGGAACCGTTTCGGATTTCTATGGTTTGTTCGGGACCGATAAGGTAAATAATATTATCCCGAACCTCGACAATAGCTATATTTTCCGAAAGAACTTCTTTTCCGTTTTTCAGTTTATAAACGGGGTTTCCTTTTATAACGCGCATCCCTGTTTTTACGAGAGGAATTTCGTCCTTTTTTAACTTATATTCATGCAGTACGCGGTTAAACGTAAACTCTCCCTTTCTTGTAAATAGCAAGTGCTTGTTGCCAAGCGGAACGTACGAGCCTTTAATGCTGCGTACAATAACCGGATAATCGTTAAAAACAACGCGGTTTTCCTCAACGTTTTTAGAAGCCGTTCCGCCTTCATGGAAGGTACGCATTGTAAGCTGAGTACCGGGTTGACCGATTGACTGGGCGGCAATAATTCCGACCGCTTCGCCTATCCGTACAATCCTATTGCGTGCCAAATCGCGACCATAGCATTTTACGCATACGCCGTGCTTTGACTCGCATGTAAGAACCGTTCTCAACTTTACTTTTTCAATACCGGCTTCTTCAATTTTTTTCGCTATATCATCGGTAACGTATTCGTTTACGTCGATTAAAAGTTCTCCCGTAATCGGATGGACGACACGCTCAAGCGTATATTTTCCGGTAATCCGCTCACTTAAAGACTCTACAATTTCGTCTCCGCGTTTAATTGCAGCATATTCAATTCCGTTTATCGTGCCGCAGTCTTCTTCGTTTACCACAACGTTTTGCGCGATGTCGACAAGACGGCGGGTTAAATAACCGGCATCGGCCGTTTTTAAAGCCGTATCGGTTAAACCTTTACGCGCGCCGTTCGTGGAAATAAAGAATTCCATAACGTTTAAGCCTTCTTTGAAGTTTGAACGTATGGGAAGCTCAATAATATCTCCGGTCGGCTTCGACATAAGACCGCGCATACCGGCAAGCTGATTTATCTGGTCTTTGTTACCCCGCGCACCGGAAGTCGCCATCATATGAATTGTATTAAAGCCGTCCTTATCTTCTTGAAGGCGTTTCATAAGAATTTCTTTTAAATTGGAGTTCGTTTTTTGCCAAACGTCAACGACACGGTTGTATCGTTCTTCCTGCGTGATATGCCCGCCTTTATACTGATTATAAATTTCCAAAACTTCTTTATTCGCCTTGTCAAGCATTTCCGCTTTTTCCGGAGGAATAATCATATCTTCCATACTGAGTGTTGCGCCGAAATAAGTCGCATACTTATAACCGACCGCTTTCAATTTATCCAAAAGCTGAACGGCAAGCCACGAACCTTTATCACGGAATACATCTTCGATAAGTTTTTTAATTTTTTTATCGTTTAGTGCATCATTTGTAAACGGAATACCTTCAGGCATTTCTTCATTAAAGAGAATTCTGCCGGGCGTGGTTACAATGCGTTCTATTTTTCCGGGGGCCGTTTCATAATCGATTAAAATTTGCTCCTGCCACCCTACCGAACGGCATTCGGCAGCCATAACAACTTCTTCCGCCGAAGAAAAAAGACGCGGCTTTTTACCTTCCGGCAGCGTCCGCTCTTTTGTAAGATAATAAAGCCCCAAAACCATATCCTGTGTCGGGAAAACAATCGTTTTTCCATTAGCAGGGTCAAGAAGGTTGCGGGCGGAAAGCATAAGTGTCCAGCATTCCATTTGGGCGGCCTGCGTAAGCGGAACATGAATAGCCATTTGGTCTCCGTCGAAATCGGCATTAAATGCCTTACAAACGAGCGGATGAAGCCTGATGGCTTTTCCTTCAACTAAAACGGGCTCAAAAGCTTGGATGCCGAGTCTATGCAACGTAGGCGCACGGTTCAGCATTACGGGGTGCTCGCTTACGACCTCATCCAAGACGGCAAACACCTCAGGCGATTCCTGTTCCACAAGAAGTTTTGCCTTTTTAATATTCGTAACGACTTCTTTTTGCACAAGTTTTTTCATTATAAACGGCTTAAATAATTCCAGTGCCATTTTTGTAGGCAAACCGCATTGCCAAAGCTTAAGTTCGGGACCGACAACAATGACGGAACGACCGGAATAATCCACCCGTTTTCCGAGCAAGTTTTGGCGGAAACGCCCCTGCTTTCCTTTTAATAAATCGGAAATGGATTTTAGCGGCCTGTTTGACGCGCCTTTAATCGCTTTTTTCCGTTTGGAATTATCAAATAATGCATCAACCGCCTCCTGCAACATCCGTTTTTCGTTTCTTATGATAATATCGGGCGCTTTTAACTCCATCAGCTTGCTTAAACGGCTGTTCCGATGAATAACGCGTCTGTATAAGTCGTTTAAGTCGGAGGTCGCGAATCGTCCGCCGTCAAGCTGAACCATCGGGCGTAAATCGGGCGGAATAACGGGAATTACATTCAATATCATCCATTCGGGGCGATTTCCCGACGCGCGGAAATGTTCGACGATTTCAATACGGCGCAGTAGTCTTTGATCGCTTTTCGCGCCTTTTTCTATCATTTTTGTGCGTAGTTCTTCCGCAAGTGCATCAAGATTGATATTGCTTAAAAGCGTTTTGATGGCGTCCGCACCCATCCCGGCAGTAAAAGACGCACCGTAACGTTCCCGCGCATCTTTGTATTCGTCTTCGGTTAAAAGCTGCATCGGTTCAAGGTCGGTATCGTTAGCGTCGATAACAATATATTTTTCATAATACAAAACGGAACGGAGAGCAGCCACCTGCAAATTAAGCAAAAGCCCCATCCTGCTCGGTACGGAACGGTAATACCAAATATGCGAAACGGGTGCCGCCAATTCAATATGCCCCATACGCTCCCGCCGCACTTTAAAATGAGTAACTTCTACCCCGCATCTATCGCAAATCACGCCTTTATATCGTATGGACTTAAATTTCCCGCAAAAACATTCCCACTCTTTTGTAGTGCCGAAAATCCTTTCACAAAACAAGCCGTCCCGCTCAGGGCGAAGAGTTCTATAGTTAATAGTTTCCGGTTTTTTAACTTCGCCGTATGACCATGCTCTAATAGTGTCGGGAGAAGCAAGTTTTATCGTTAAACTGTCGAAATCCTGTATGTCTCTCATAGTTACCCCTTTAGTAATTTATGCCCGTTAAAAGTCGGTGCTCGTTTTTTCATTTTTAATCATCTCGCCGTCTCTTTCGGTCAAGGGAATTTGCTGTTTTCTGTCATCGTAAATAGTAAAATCAAGCGCCAATCCTCTTAACTCTTGAACCAATACATTAAAAGATTCCGGAATGCCGGCAGAACTTGAAGGCTCGCCTTTCACGATGGATTCATATATTTTCGAGCGCCCGTGCATATCATCGGATTTTATCGTAATAAGCTCCTGCAGCGTATTTGCAGCACCATAAGCCTCCAGTGCCCACACTTCCATCTCGCCCAAACGCTGCCCGCCGAATTGAGCCTTCCCTCCCAGCGGCTGTTGCGTTACAAGCGAATACGGTCCTGTGGAGCGGGCATGCATTTTATCATCTACCAAATGTGCCAGTTTTAAAAAGTAAATAACGCCGACAAATACCTCGTTTTCAAATAAACGACCCGTAAGCCCGTCACGTAATTTAACTTTGGAATTCGTCGGATAGCCGGCTTCTTTCAGTTTCGCTTCAATTTGTTCCATACTTGGAGATTCAAAAACCGGAGATTCATACCATTCGTCCAGCTTCAAACCCGCTAGACCTAACTCCGATTCAAGGATCTGGCCGACGTTCATTCGAGAAGGAACGCCTAACGGATTTAAACAAATATCAAGCGGCGTCCCGTCTTCCATATACGGCATATCTTCTTCGGGAAGGATTCGGGCGACCAACCCCTTATTGCCATGCCGTCCCGCCATTTTATCGCCTTCGCGAAGTTTCCGTTTTGTCGCGATTAAAACCTTTACAACTTCTTCAACACCGGGATTTAAATCGTCGCCCTGCGACCTTTTCAAACGCTGAACATCAATAACGGTGCCCTCCGTTCCGTGAGGAACACGCAAAGAGGTATCCCGTACTTCTTTCGCTTTTTCACCGAAAATCGAATTTAACAGTTTGAATTCGGGCGTTGTATCGCTTTCGCTTTTCGGCGTAACTTTCCCGACAAGAATATCCCCTGCTTTTACTTTGGAACCTATACGGATAATACCCTCGCTGTCCAAATCGTCCAAACTTTTTTCCGACTTGTTCGGAATATCGCACGTCATTTTTTCGGCACCGAGCTTTGTCTCGCGGACTTCGGTAGAAAGCTCTTTAATATGAATTGAAGTAAACATATCCTCTTTTAAAACGCGACGTGAAATTAAAATAGCGTCTTCATAATTATAGCCGTTCCACGGAACAAAACCTACAAGAATATTCCGTCCGAGTGCTAATTCGCCGTTATATGTCGCAGGACCGTCCGCTATCGGGTCGCCCGCCTTTACCTCCGCTCCGACGGTTACAATCGGACGCTGATGATAACACGTTTCCTGATTCGTTCTTTGATATTTTAAAAGCCGGTATTCGTCCTTATCGTCTTTCTTTTTTGCTTCATCGGGAGCAATTATGATAGTTTCGGAAGAAACATATTCAACCGTACCGGCACGCTTCGCCTTAATAAGTACGCCCGAATCGTATGCGCACTTTTTTTCCATTCCGGTCCCGACGCGGGGCGGTTCGGGGAAAACAAGCGGTACGGCTTGGCGCTGCATATTCGACCCCATCAATGCGCGGTTTGCATCGTCGTGCTCCAAAAACGGAATCAAAGAAGTAGAAACCGAAATAATTTGTTTAGGCGAGACGTCCATATACTGAATATCTTTCGGACTGCGCGAAGTATAGTCGCCGAGCCTTCGGCAAGAAACCTGATCGCTGTGAATTTTACCGTCTTTACTTACAGCCGAAGAAACTTGTCCGATAAAATATTTATCTTCATCCATTGCCGAAAGATATTCGATTTCTCGGGTCGCAACGCCGTTTACGACTTTTACGTATGGCGCTTCCAAAAAACCGTACTCATTTACACGGGCATAATTTGCCATTGAAACTATTAAACCGATATTCGGACCTTCGGGCGTCTCAATCGGGCACATTCGTCCGTAGTGCGTATAATGCACTTCGCGGACTTCAAATCCCGCTCTATCTCTTGAAAGACCTCCCGGCCCCAACGCGTTCAGCCTCCGTTTATGTGTAAGTTCTGCAAGCGGATTTACTTGATCCATAAACTGGGACAATTGGCTTGCTCCAAAAAACTCTTTTATCGCCGCAACAATAGGCTTAATCGAAATTAAATCCTGCGGTTTTATCGTATCCATTTCTTTAGAACTCATTCTATCGCGGGCAATACGCTCCATCCGGGAAAACGATTTTTTTAAAACGTCCGTCATAATTTCACCGACGGAGCGGATACGCCTATTTCCGAGATGATCGATATCATCAATCATTTCTTCGCCGATATAAACTTTAATCAAAAGTTTCATTGTTTTAAAAATATCTTCTTCAATTAAAGTTGTTCCCTGCACTTCATCAGTATAATCCAATTTTTTATTGAGCTTGTAACGACCCACTTTCCCGATGTCGTATTTGCGTGTCGTAAAAAACATATTATGCAAATCCAGTTTTGCATTTTCATACGTAATGGGATCGCCCGGACGAATTACACTGTAAACCGCATTTAAAGCATCTTCCGTCGTAGGTTCGTCGTGTAAGGCGGGATCCGGCGTATATTTAATTTCTTCCCGTTCAAAACAATTGATAATAATTTGCGAATTAAGGGAATTTTCCGCCTTAAAATCAATTATAGTAATTTTTTTTACATTATTTTGAATTAAGTCATCAATGTTGTGCGGGTGGATTTTTTCACCGGCCTGATACATCTTACGCGGTGCACCCGATTCGTCCTTTATAAAAACATCACGCGCCAAAACCTGCCCGATAAGATCTTCATATTCCGCACGGTCGGAAGAAATTTTAGCCGGTTTTGTTTTATAAAATAAGTCTATTATCTTTTCGCGAGTCTCGTAACCGAGTGCGCGCAAAAACATTGTCCCTAAAATTCGCTTTTTACTGTCCAGCTTTGCATAAATAAGTTCTTTTTTTGGATCAATTTCAAATTCAAGCCACGTACCGCGGTATGGAATAATGCGGCTCGAATACACACCTTTCTCATGTGAAAATATAACGCCCGGCGATCGGTGAATTTGCGAAACAACTACGCGTTCCGCCCCGTTTATAATAAATGTACCGCGCTCCGTCATCAGCGGAATATCGCCCATATAAATATTTTTGCGGCGGATTTCTTTTGTTTCCTTAAAGAATAAATCGATCTCTGCTTTCAGAGGAACGGAATAGGTCAATCCTTTTTGTTTGCACTCTATCTCGGAAAATTTAATACTATTGTAATCCAACGAATAAGAAAGGTATTCAAGCGACATATCCTCATTTATACTCTCAATAGGGAACGTCGTTCTGAACACGGATTCCAAACCTTCAAGTTCCGCATCACCGTCGCTTTTTTTCTCTTTATTTTCGTTTAAAAATTTTTTATATGATTGAATCTGAATATCTATGAGATTCGGAAGCTCCATAAAGTTAGGAACAGCTTTCCCATAATATTTGCGATTTATCTCTTGGCCTCGTGCAAACATTCCACACCTCCAATCCGCATTTAATCACAAAAAGACTTCCCGAAATTTAAATACAGGAAGTCTTTGAGAAAATTATTTTTATTTTACATATCCGTCCGCAAAATAACATTTTGGAACGGATTCCGACATTAAATGTATGCGGCGCGTATTAAGCAATTTCCACTTCACCGCCGGCTGCAGTAATAGCTTCTTTAATTTTAGCCGCTTCTTCTTTGGAAACATCTTCCTTTAGAACTTTAGGCGCGCCTTCAACAAGCTCTTTCGCTTCTTTCAAACCGAGCCCCGGAATAACGTTTCGAACTTCTTTAATAACGGCAATTTTCTTGCTTGCATCCGCAAGAGCTTTAAGCGTTACCGTAAATTCGGTTTTCTCTTCCTCAGCGGCTCCTGCTGCGGCACCGCCTGCAACTACCGCTACGGGCGCTGCGGCCGTTACACCGAATTTTTCTTCCATCGCTTTAATAAGCTCGGAAAGCTCGAGAATCGTCTTTTCACCGATTGCTTCAATAATTTGTTCATTCGTTAATGCTGCCATATTATCTTCTCCTTAAAAATTTATTTTACGCTTTTACACGCTAAAACGGACAGGGGGTCAGCGTTGAAGCCTGACCGTTGTTTACAGTTTTACTCCGCACCTGAAGGTGCCGATACGTCTCCCTTATCGACAATCGCCTGCAGTGTACGTACGAACTTGGAAGTCGTCGCATTGACTGTAGACATAAACATTGCAATAAGGTCTTTTTTGCCGGGCAATTTGGAAAAAGCTTCAATTTTCTTCGCATCATAAATTTCGCCGTCGACAACCGCTCCCTTAATTACAAGAGCGGGAGCTTCTTTTGCATATTCAAATAACGTTTTTGCCGCAACGTTCGCATCTTCACCGACCATTGCCAATGCCGTAGGCCCTATAAGCCAGCCGCCGACATCTTTAATATTTGCATCCTCAAAAGCAATCCGCGCAAAGTTATTGCGGACAACTTTAAACGTACAATCGTTTTCGCGAAGTTTTTTGCGAAGCTCCGTAATTTGCGAAACTTTAAGACCTCTGTATTCGGTGAAAATAAAAGAAGAAGCATTTTTCACATCATTTTTAATATTTTCAATCGCTTCAATTTTTTGGCTGTTTGGATTTTTTGTCTTTAATGCCATTTTACTCTCCTATTCTGTAATCAACCCATACACCGGGTCCCATTGTTGAACTAACCGACACCGAACGGATATAATCGCTTTTAGCGTCGGCAGGCTTCTTCCGCATTGTTTCATTTAAAAGAGCTTGAATATTCTCCGCTATTTTTTCGGTCGGCATAGAAATCTTTCCAACCGGCAAATGCACAACCCCGCCTTTATCGGCACGGAATTCCATTCTACCTTTTTTAAGCTCGTTAATAGCGGATTTAATATTCCCCGTAACGGTTCCCGTCTTGGGATTCGGCATAAGACCGCGCCTCCCCAGCACCATACCCAAACGCCCGACATCTTTCATCATATCGGGAGTCGCAACGGCGACATCGAAATCAAGCCACCCGTTTTTAATTTTTTCGATATATTGAGTAGAACCGGCATAAGCCGCCCCTGCCTCAAGAGCTTCTTTCACCCTATCTTCGGTACAAAAAACCAGCACTTTTTTCTCACCGCGGAATTGATGAGGCAGCACCAAAGTATCGCGCACGCTTTGACCTTTCCCGAGCGTTAAACTGATATGAACCTCAACCGTTTCATCAAATTTAGCATATTTCAGCTCTTTTACAAGCTCTACAGCTTTCGACAAATCATAATGCTTGGCGGAATCATACTTTGTAACAGCATTTCTATAATTTTTTCCGTGTTTCATATCAACGCTCCACCTCTACACCCATACTCCGTGCAGTCCCCGCAATAATTTTTTTTGCAGCTTCAATATCGTTTGCATTAATATCGGGCATTTTCGTTTTTGCAATTTCTTCCAGCACAGCCTTGGAAAGTTTTCCGACTTTGTTGGTAACCGATGTCGCGGAACCTTTTTCAATTTTACAAGCCTTTTTAATCAACACCGATGCAGGCGGCGTTTTAAGAACAAAAGTAAAACTTTTATCCGTATAAACCGTAATTACAACAGGTATAATTAGACCGGCTTCCATAGATTTTGTCCGATCGTTAAACTGCTGGACAAACTGCGGTGCACTTACACCATGAGGCCCCAGAGCAGGGCCGATAGGCGGTGCGGGAGTTGCCTTTCCCGCAGGACACATAACTTTTATCTGTGTCGCAACCTTTTTTTTAGCCATGTATATCTCCTTCCGGTACAAACGGAAATGTATAATTTCCTCCCGTAATTTGCCGTAAACCGCGGATACAACCGCAAATTTTCCGATTTTTTTTAAAATTTAAAAAGAAAAACTCTAAAAAAACCAACAAGGTTTTTAGAGATATCCCTAAATAATTTCAGCTTGTGTCATTTCGACTTCTACCGGCGTAGCTCTGCCGAAAATCGCAACCATAACTTTCAACTTGTTTCTGTCGGCAATAACTTCATCAATAGTACCGGTAAACGAAGCAAACGCACCTTCAATAATTTTAACATGCTGACCTTCGCTGAAATTCTGAACCAAACGCGGCGTTTTATCACCTTTAATTTCGCCGGTTTTTTGCAAGATATCCTTTGCCTCGTCAGTTGAAATAGGTTGAGGTTTTTCATTCCCGGCCGTCCCCAAAAAACCGCTTACCCCCTGAATTTTGCGTATTTCGGAACAAACAGGTTTCCATCCCATATCGGGCAAATTCATCTCAACAAGAATATAACCGGGCAAAAACTTTTTTTTAACGCTTTTCTTCTTCCCTGCTTTATTCTCAATAACCGACTCTTCAGGAACTTTTATATCGGTAACGATATCCCCCGAAATTAAACCGCGATCGATTAGAGTCCGTACAGTCCTTTCAATTTTATTCTCATAACCCGAATAGGTATGCAGAATATACCACGCCCTAGCCATCGTTTAGAATATCCATCCCATGCATGCCACGAAAAAAGCATCAAGACCGCCGAGGAAAACAGCCACAATAACCGTAGAGACAAGAACAACCTTCACCGAAGACCAAACCTCTTCTCGCGAAGGCCAAACAACTTTTCTAAGTTCACCGATACATTCTTTCCAAAAAGTTCTAACTTTACCCATAGCAATAAACCTCGTTTCGAAAAATTACAGGCCAGGAAGGACTCGAACCCTCAACATTCGGTTTTGGAGACCGACGCTCTACCATTAGAGCTACTGACCTATTACAGGAAACCTCGAAAAACTTCAGTTTTTTTTGGAAGCGAGTATTACTCACCGACTTTCCCTGACTTTCATTTGTAATACAGCCCGTACGTTTTGTTCGGCTGGGACAGCCCTACACGTACAGAATCACCCGTCGAGAACCTCTATTCCGAAGAACACCAAGCAAACCTAACAAAGTCTTTAGAGGTTACCCTACAGCAAGCCCACCTAAAATCTGCCGAAGAACGGCGGACTTAAAATCACTATTTAATTTTTGCTTCCTTGTGCATCGTGTGCTTACGATCGAACGGACAATACTTCATCAGCTCAAGTTTACCTTGAATATTTTTTCTGTTTTTTGACGTCGTATAATTTTTACGTTTACATTCGCTGCATTGAAGCGCTATAAGCTCTACAGCCGTTTTCTTAGCCATTATCCTTACCCCCGACATTTTTCAAGCTTTCAAAAGAGCTCCCGAGCAGAATTGAACTGCTGACCCCAACCTTACCATGGTTGTGCTCTGCCGACTGAGCTACAGGAGCAAAACTCCACAAAATGAATGCGCGCAGTGTACCAAATAGGCAAATTTTTGTCAATAGATTACATTAAATGTTTTAAGAGAAACCTATTCTTTCTTGATAAAAAGCTGAATCAGCATAATAAAGTCGTATATTTTTTTATATGCTTCGACAAGCCATTCCCGTACCGGCCTATCAGAATGCTGCTCAATTTCTTTCCAGTTTTGAATAAGCTCACGCCTCGGTTTATCATAATCGGCTATGATATTTTTAAAATTATTTCCGATTATAATTATATGCTTCAGTGAAGCGTGTATCAGCTTTAAAGCCGTTTCATTGACTTCCGCAAGTAATTTCGCGGCCTGTCTACCGGCTTCCTTTTCACGCTCCATTCGGGAAAGCAGTGTTCTGAATTTTACTCCCATATCGGAAGCTTCGGAAAGTTTATCGTCAAATTCTACGACTTTAACGGCAAGCTGCATCACCGCATGAAAACTTTCCGAATATTCGGCCGTAGTTCCGGCAAAACCGCCCCAATTCCCCCGAACCAAAAATAAATCGCACAGTGCCCGAATATCGGTTTTTACATATTCAATCAAAAACGATTTTAAATAACTCATTTCTTCCGCATGGACGTATCCGGTTAACCCTTTTTTTAAAAAGACGGCACCGGTTTCAAGCGTATAATTTTTCATCCCCGATGCGACTCTGTCACCGAATATTCTGTTTATTAAAACCGCCGCTTTGGAAGATTTTTGATCGCTTAAAATTTTGTTTATAACTGTTTGCGTTGCGGTTTTTAAGTTGGAAATATACGCATCGGTAACCTTATCGGTAAAAGGAGTGATCTCGACGGCATAAATAATATCCCCGGTAATATGCTGAATAAGATATTCCAAAATCCTCGAACGCCGTAAATCGCTCAACATATTCAAAAGTTTTTTCCATTTACCTTCGTGCACCGGCTGAAAATTTTTGTACATTTAATAAATATTTAATACGGAAGACCAAACGTTTTCAAATTGAAGATGATATAAAACGGAGGCAAAGTCTTTTAAATCCTCAACAATATATTCGCCGCGGATAGGTTGAAACCGGGGCTCATAATTCAAATTATTTTCAACCATTCCCGAATCGAATTTTTTTAGCAGGAAGTAATAATCAAATAAAACGAAATGAATAAAACCGTCAAGGCATTCATAAATCGTATCAATTTTTTGAGCTTGCACCGAATCGAATTCTCCGACAAAAGACTTTAATTCCTGCTTAATCCGATCAGCTAATGCCGTGCCGCTTTCACCTTGAGCCGCCCGTTTTGAAATAGCTTCTTCGGAAAGCCCTTCCAGTATTTTTTTTTGTTTGTCCGAAAGGGAATTTTCAACCGTTATATTCTTTAAGATCTTTGAAGAGACCGCTCCCGCAAGCAGCGGACGAGCTTGTCCGACGACCTTGTAAACACTGTAAAAAAACTGAGCTAAAGGCGGCAAAACCTCCTGTGAATTAGGTTTGTACCACTTACCGTATCGCGTTTTGCTTATAGTTTTTGCAATAGCTTTTAATTTACGTTTTTTGACATTTTCAGGGCTATCCGAAGGAGAAAATAAATTCAATATCTTTTGAAAAAAACCGCTTTCTTTCTTTGCCATAAGCACTAATATGGGCTAAAACGAGAAATTTGTCAATCGGTTATGAAAATTTTACTCTTCTTCGTTTTCAACCAAAAGTCTAATAACAGCTTCAGCTGTAGAAGCTTTTAAAAGCTGTTCGCGTTTTTCGGCACTTTTAAACAAAAGGCTTATCTGTGCAAGGAACTGTAAATGAGGTCCCGTTTTATCAAGCGGCGAAAGTGTCATAATAAATATTCGGGCAGGCTCTTGATCCAGCGAATCAAAATCGACGGGTGTATCCGCAATACCTATACAGGCTACCAAGTCATCTACCGAATCGGTTTTACCGTGTGGAATAGCGATACCGTGCTTCATTCCAGTAGACATCTTGCGTTCTCTGTCCAAAACGCACGCCTTTGTCGCGGCTTTATCCTTTACTTTCCCCGCTTTTACAAGCGTATCGAGTAACCCATCAATAATAGCTTCTTTTGTCGTTCCCTTCAAATGCAGATTTACGGTCTCCGCCGTAATGACGTTCTTTAAATCCACCGAATCGGGTTTTAATGCATCTTTAAATTCCATACCGTTATTCTATGCCTCTTTTAACTAAAAGTCAAGTTTTTTTACTCATTTTATTCAAATTTCTTTAGTTTTTACCGATAAACGGAGATATGAGCGCTGAAGATTTTTTCTATGTATTAAAAAGGATTTTGCTTTCTCCTTCCGTCATAGGAATTACGATAGGGGTCAATTTGTTTTTGCAGCTTTTTTTTTATGTAGCAAATTACAATAAAAACCCGGAACAGATACGCGAAAAGCGTTTAAGAATACATACCGACTCTTCCGAGAAAAAAACTGAACAGGCCGCCCCCGAAACAGACGAACACGTAACCGGAGGAGAACAGACGGATTCACCGTAAATTCATTATATAGTTTTAGTAAAAGACGAGTTCGTAAACCCGCATTTCAATTGCCGTAAAATTAAAGGTGCATCGAAAAGTTTTCAAGGCGTCTCCGAAACCCTCAATTTTTAAAAACACCCTTCAGGTTTAAATCTGCCGTTCAGTATTCTTTTTGAAATTTTTAAGATCAATTGCACCCGCCCGCATTAACGCTATTTTTGCGGTTACCGGTCCCAGCAATTCGTACAAAACCGAAGAAGCCAATATTATATTAAACAAAATCAACCCGTCTTCTTTAGGCAGCATTATTTTTCCCATAAAAGCAAGACCGATTGCAACGCCTGCTTGCGGCATTAAAGCGAAGCCCATATTGCTCGTAATTTTTTTATCGACCGACAGCATCGTACATGCAGCAAACGTTCCGGCATATTTTCCGATTATGCGTATAAAAAAATACGTAACACCGATAATTCCCGCCGTTATAATAATACTCAAATCCATATTCATTCCCGAAATAATAAAAAAGCTACTCATTACCGGCGGCGAAAAACTGTTCATTTGGTCGAACAATTTTTTATCGTTTGTACGGTTATAATAAACGGCGCCGCAGACCATACACGCAAGAAGCGGGCTTACTTTAAAATACGAGCAAACGCCCGAAATAAAAAAAAGAAAAGCGACCGCCAATATCAACCGGTTATCAAAACTTCTTTTTTCAGTAATAAGGAATTCCATGCAGCGTGCGGTAAGATAGCCCAAAAGGAGCACCACAGTGTTAAGACCTATCGGTTTTACAATACTCATCGTATTAAAAATATGACTTTCCTGCGCGTTGACGATTGCAACCATTATACTGAAAACGAAAAGGCACACAACATCGTCAAATGCCGTAATCCGTAAAAGCAAATCGACAAAAGGGCCTTTGCCGTTATATTCTTTTATCGTCATTATCGTACTTGCCGGAGCCGTAGCGGTTGCAATCGCGCCGAGCAAAAACGAAAAAGCAATTTTCATTTTGAATACGAAAAGCATTACGAGCGTAACCGAAGTTCCCGCCAAAAGCGATTCACAAAGGGTAATAAATAGAACATTTCGGATTTCTTTTTTATCTCCGCTGCGTTTAAAATATCTGCCCATATCAAAGGCGATAAAACTTAATGCAATAATAGAAATAACATCTAAATTTGCAATAAATCCGCTATGAATAAAATGCAGCCCACTAGGACCTATCAATATTCCGGCTAAAATATAGCCGCTTACTTTCGGCAGCTGTATCCTTTTTGTAAAACGCGTTACGAGAAAGCCGCTGATTAATATAAAAGCAAAGGAGACTAAAATTGTTGTAGACAAATCGAGTCCTTTAACGATACCGTAAATAAAATCAAATATATTCATATTTTTAGGGCGGAATTATAAAAAATATGAATAAAAAAATCAACGCCCCTTTCATTGAATTCACGACAAGAGTATATATGAATATATATTCTAAATTCCAATCTATGGCTTCCATGAGTCAAACTATAAGGAGACCAAAAAAAGAAATAAAAACCCTAACGCTACTTAAAGAAGGTGTTACGATAATTACCGATCCTGACAATCAGCTCTATAAAGCGAATGAAGAGGTTTGGATAAAACCACAATACGAAACACTTCCACCGACAATCTTAAAAAGTGATGAGACGCAAGAATATTCTATAGCATCAAAAATATGTTATGAACCGCTTAATAAGCCGCTGTATATTGAGATGGGTCGCGAGAAAGAATTTAGTCGCTACTTTATACCAAATAATGAAGGAGTGCTTAAACTTTGTAATTTGAACGGTGGTAATAGCTATAACAATATAGTAATTACTCCGGATGATAAAATTATAAATAAAAAAATGGAAGGTTTTATTATTATAGAATATTT
>CAUUAT010000002.1:0-43441 GCA_963543195.1 uncultured Treponema sp. | reverse complement strand
AATCGGTGATGAAGTAATTGTAGAAAAGCTAAGGCCGGAACAGCATTTTACACAAGGTCCTGCACGCTATACCGACGCAAGTATTGTAAAAATGCTTGAAGAAAAAGGTATCGGGCGCCCTTCGACATATGCTCCGATTATTTCGGTTTTACTTGAAAGATATTATGTTACGCGTTCAAATAAACAGCTTGTTCCTACACAGCTCGGCAGAATTATAAATGATCTTTTGGTAAAAAATTTTTCCGAAATTGTAGATGTAAATTTTACGGCGGGCATGGAAACGAAACTTGATGAAGTCGAAGAAAATAAAATTGAGTGGCCGGCTTTAATGAAAAATTTTTACGGTCCGTTTAAGGAACATGTTGATATTGCAGTTGAAAAGGTGGAAAGTATAAAAGGTTCTTTAGATGAGCAAACCGATATTATTTGTGATAAGTGCGGAAAACCTATGGTAAAAAAACTTGGGCGTTTCGGCTTCTTTCTTGCCTGTACGGGATTCCCCGAATGCAAAAATACGAAATCGATTCCTCTTGCAAAATGTCCGCGCGAGGGATGCGGCGGTGATATAATTGCCCGTAAGTCTAAAGGAAGAGGAAAAGAATTTTACGGATGTACGCATTTTCCGGAATGCGATTTTATTTCGCACTTTAAACCGATTAATGCCGTCTGTCCGAAATGCGGCTGGTTTATGGTAGAAAAATACGATAAAAAACATGGAAGTTATAAAGCGTGCATCAATCCCGACTGCGATTATTTGCATACGGTTGTTGAAGGAGTTGAAGATATTGATGAAAACGGTAAATGAAGTTTTTGAAAATTATCTTACATATATATCTGGTGTGCGGCAATTTACGGAAGCGACAATTGTTTCGTATAAAAACGATTTGCAGATTTTTGAATTGTGGCTTGCAGAATTAGATTTAAATGTATTTGAAGTTTCCGTTTCCGATGTAAGAATTTTTATTGCCGAATTGGGCGATAAAAAATATACTCCCGCTTCAATTAACAGAATGCTTTCTACACTGCGCGGATTTTATAAATATGCCGTACGGTTTCATTTAACTAAAATAAATCCGGTAATAAGTTTGCATAATTTTAAAATTGCGGATAAACTCCCTGTTTTTATGTTTCCGGCTCAAGCGGAAGAATTTTGCGCGTTGCCTGAAAACAAAAATATATTATGGAAAACAAGAGATGCCGCGTTATTTGCATGTCTTTATTCTACCGGCTGCCGCGTTTCTGAGCTTATCGGATTAAATATGGAAGATTTTGCTACGTCTTTTTCTTCCGCAATTGTTTTCGGTAAAGGGAAAAAAGAGCGCAAAGTTTTTTTTGCGGATTTTGCAAAAAAACATTTAAGTGCTTATTTAAAAGAACGGGAGCGAGTATTAAAAGAGCGGAACGATAAAAATAGAATTCAAAAAAGCGAAGTATTCCGCGATGCGGTATTTTTGAACAAAAGAGGTTTGCCGCTTACGGAACGCGGTGTCCGGTATATAATAGACCGCTATGTCATGCTCTCGTCCGAACTGAAACATCTTTCTCCGCACGCATTTAGGCACAGTTTTGCTTCAACGCTTATAACACGAGGAGCGGATATAAGAATTGTTCAAGAACTTTTGGGGCATTCGAGTGTTTCGACAACGCAGCGGTACACACACATAACGGCGGAACAATTGCATTCTGTGTATAAGAGTGCTCATCCGCATTCATAAAAATAGGAATAGGAGAATTTATGGATAATAAAGTAAGAAGTACTACGGTAATTGCCGTACGGAGAGATGGAAAAATTGTAATGGCGGGCGACGGACAGGTAACGATGGGGCAAACGGTTATGAAAGGAAATGCTCGTAAAGTAAGAAAAATTTACGATGGGAAAATAATAACGGGTTTTGCGGGATCAACCGCCGATGCCTTTACGCTTTTAGAAAAATTTGAAGTGAAAATAAAAGAATATTCAGGCGACTTAACTCGTGCCGCTGTCGAGCTTGCAAAAGATTGGCGTACGGATAAAATGTTGAAAAATCTTGAGGCGCTTCTTTTGGTCGCAGATGCGAAGACGACTCTTTTAATTTCGGGAAACGGAGATGTTATCGAACCGGAAGAAGATATTTTGGCGATAGGTTCGGGCGGGAATTATGCGTATGCTTCGGCACTTGCACTGATGCAAAACACCCAACTGCCCGCGCGTGAAATTGCGGAAAAAAGTTTGAAAATTGCAGGAAAGATTTGTATTTATACAAACGGAAATATCATTACGGAGGAAATATAATGAGCGAAGATATAAAAAAATCCGTACCGGCGCTTATACATGAGCGGGGACTGGCTTCTGTGTTGACACCCAAAGAAACCGTCGCTGAACTTGATAAATATATTATTGGGCAGCATAAGGCGAAAAAAGCGGTCGCAATTGCGCTGCGTAACCGAATGCGCCGCCTTCAATTGCCGGAAGAAATTCGGGATGAAATTGCTCCTAAAAATATTTTAATGATAGGACCTACCGGCGTGGGTAAAACCGAAATTGCTCGCCGTCTTGCAAAACTTTCGGGTGCGCCTTTTTTAAAAGTTGAGGCGACAAAGTATACCGAAGTAGGCTATGTAGGTCGCGATGTGGAATCTATGATACGCGATTTAATGGCTGTAGGCTTTAATATGGTGAAAAGCGAAATGCAGGAATCGCTTAAAGTGCAAGCGGAAAAAAATACCGAAGAATCTTTGTTGGATTTACTTTTGCCCGGTTCCAATAAAAAAGCTTCCTCAGTCCGTAATGAAAATGAAAATATAATTCCTATTAAAATTTCGATTAAAGAAGACGGAAAGCCGACCGTAGAACAAAAAGCGGCTGTTGAAATAACGGATGAAAAACGGGAAAACGATATGAAAAGTACCCGTGAAAAATTTCGGGTAATGCTGAGAGAAAAAAAACTTGAAGACAAAATGGTCGAAGTTACCGTTCAGCCTGCCTCCACTCCACCGTTTGAGTTTTTTGCAGGCGGTTCAAATATGGAAGATATTGAAAATGCAATGTCCAGTATTTCCACTATGATAACGGGCGGTGGTAAATCAAAGCGTAAAAATGTAAGTATAAAAGAAGCGCGCGAAATTATTATGGCGGAACAGCTTGACAGAATGGTTGACCGCGATAAGGTTGCGGAAGAAGCGAAAAAACGTGTTGAACAAATGGGAATTATTTTTATAGATGAAATCGATAAAGTGGCTTCCCGTTCGGAAAGAGGTTTCGGAGGTCCTGATGTTTCTCGCGAAGGGGTGCAACGGGATATTCTTCCCATTGTTGAAGGTTCAAATGTCTCTACAAAATACGGCGTAGTGGATACGACTCATATTCTTTTTATCGCGGCAGGAGCTTTCAGTGTTTCAAAGCCGAGCGATTTAATTCCCGAATTTCAAGGCCGCTTTCCGTTGCGAGTCGAATTGGAATCGCTTAATGCGGAAGATTTTAAACGTATTTTAATTGAGCCGAAAAATGCTTTAACAAAGCAATATGCCGAGCTTTTAAGAACGGAAGACGTCGAAATAGAATTTACGGATGCCGCGATTGATCGGATGAGTTTTTTGGCCGCCGATGTAAATTCCAAAAATGAAAATATAGGAGCGAGGAGGCTTCACACTATTATGGAAATGCTTGTTGAAGATATTTCTTTTAATGCCAGCGATATGAAAGGCGAAACCGTAAAAATTGATGTCGATTATGTTGATGACAGACTCAAAGATATTGTACAGGATCAGGATCTTTCCAGATATATCCTCTAACGGAATTTAAGCAATTTTTTAATTTGCCGAAAATAGAAATATAAAATAGGAGAAAAATATGGGATTAAACGGTTTTTTACGTACGGCGGATATTTTGCATAAGGCTATGGATGTCAATGCGTTGCGGTATAATGTTACCTCAAATAATTTGGCAAATTCTGATGTTCCCGGTTTTAAAAGAACGGTAGTAAATTTTGAATCCGAATTGAAACGGGCTTTCGATTCCGAAAAAAATGCCGACGGAGCATTCGAGCTTGCCGTAACACATCCTTTACACATAAAGTCGCATGATGTAATTGATTATAGAACGGTTCAGCCTCGCCGTGTATTGGATTATTTAACCGAAGAAAAGGCGAACGGCAATAATGTAAATCCTGAAGAAGAGGCTATGAATGTGCTTAAGATTCAAATGCAATACCAGCTTTTAAGTATGATGGTCGGTTTTCATTATAACCAAGCGCAATCGGTTTTAAAATAAACGGTACATAAACGAGGTATAAAATGGGATTATTTACAAGTATAAATATTGCAGCGACGGGAATGAACGTCGAAAGAGTGCGAACGGATGTTATTTCCAATAATATAGCGAATGCATCTTCGGTAACGACTCCTGAAGGTGGAGTTTTTAGACGCAGTCGCGTAATTGTAGAACAAAAAAAGTCGGGTGTTGATTGGATGACGCCTTTTGTTCCTAAATCTATGGATAGAGGGGTGGGAGAAGGTGTTAAGGTTTCTTTAATTGAAAAAGATACCTCCGACTCCAGATGGGTGTACGATCCCACGCATCAATATGCCGCTAAGTCAGGACCTCGAAAAGGATATGTAGAATATCCTAATGTGAATATCGTTACTGAAATGGTGGATTTAATTTCCGCTTCGAGGGCTTATGAAGCGAACCTTGCCGTAGTTCAGGGTGCAAAAGATATGTTCCAAAAAGCTTTGGATATTGCACGTTAATTAAAAATGCCGGTCGAATAGAGGAGAGAGTATACTATGATGAATCAAGTGAATGTTGCCCATGCATATAAAGTTCCGGGAATTTTGGAAGTTCCGAAAATCAATTCCGTCGTTACGGATAACTTCCGCAGTAAAATGGTTTCAAATACGGATATGATTGAGCTTGCTGTAAATAAACCTGCCGCTAGTTTTGAGCAAACAATTTTAAAGGCTTTTGACGATGTTAATGCAAAACAAATTAAAATGGATCAATTAAGCGAGCAAATGAATGTGAATCCGGATTCGGTGAATGTCCATGATGTAACAATAGGTATGGCGCAGGCAAGTTTGTCGTTAAAACTGGCGCAAACGGTTATTGATCGTCTTGTCAAAAGTTGGAATGATATAACGACAACACGATAAAATAAATCTAGGGGAAACCTTTAAAAAGCTGAAGTTTTTAGAGGTTCCCATTTGTCTCTATCTCGTATTGCGGGGTAGAGTAACGTTCGGTACACGGGGGGGGGAAACATGAACGAAAAGTTGAATAACTTTAAAACAAAAATCGGAACTCTTTGGGGAAAATGGACAAAGGTTCAAAAGGCAATCATCATCGGAGTGGGGGCTCTCGCTTTGGTTTTGATTTTTATAATTACACGCTGGTCGTCAAAGCCGACGGCTGTGCCCGTTTTGGATATGGCGATAACCGACACGGATACGCGTGATAAAATTATTTTGCGCTTAAATGAAGAAAATGTAAAACCGACGGTATCTTCCGACGGGATAATTTCCGTAAGCGATGAACAAACTGCACGGAGAATGCGCTCTATTTTAATACGTGAAGATTTAATTCCGCAAAACACCAGCCCATGGGCTTTGTTTGACGTTGAAAGGTGGACACGTACCGATTTTGAGCGTAAGATTGATGTGCGCCGAGCCGTTATCGAAGAAGTGAAACGGCATATAAAGGCTCTTGATGATGTGGATGACGCAAGCGTTATTGTAAATATGCCTGAAAAAGCGACATTTACTTCCGAACAGGACCCTGTAACGGCAAGTGTTATTATTTATCCTGCGCCGGGCAGCGATATCGTTACGCAACGGAAGAAAGTTGAAGGAATTCAAAAACTGCTGAAACTTGCCGTTCCCGGTCTTCTTGATGAAAATATTACTATCGGGGATAATTCGGGAAATATTTTAAATGATTTTGCAGAATTAAAAGACTTTGATCGGCTTACGATTATTGAAAAACAGCAAAAAATGATTGCGAAACTTGAGCGAGAATATGAATCTAAAATCTTAATTGCTTTACAAAAAATTTACGGTTCCGACCGTGTGCGTGAATTGAATATAAAAATAGATATGGATATGTCGGAACGTTCCGCAAATACTACAAAAATTTTGCCTACAATTATAAAACAGGATAATCCCGAAACACCGTATGACGATTCGGAAGTTGTAAAGTCGATTACCATCGGCAGCGAAACGGCGAATACTATTTATGAAGGTACGGGTATAAATCCTGAAGGTGTGTCGGGTGTTGAAGGAAATACACCTGCCTCATATAAAGACGCTAAAACTATGGTAGGGCGTTCAAGTCAAACAATTTCAAAAACTAATGATATTGTAAGTTCCAGCAATATAACCGAAAAGTTTCATCCCGAAATGGGAAGGCGAACCGTTTCGGTTAATATAGACGGAACGTGGCAAAAGAAAATCGATGAAAAAGGTAATCCGATTATTTTAAACGGAAGAATTGAACGGGAATATATTGCAATTCCCGATGAAGAATTGCGGCAAGTTATGAAAGTTGTTCAAGATTCAATCGGTTATGACGCGAATAGAAAAGACTCCGTAACCGTTTCAAATATTAAAGTCGATAGGACTTCTCAATTTGAGATTGAAGATAATGAATATTTTAAGGCGATTCAACGACAGAAAATAATTTTAATTTCGCTTGCAGGCATTGCATTTATTCTTTTGATTTTTATTTTGTATAGAATTATCAATAGAGAATTGGAGAGAAGAAAGCGGCTGAGAGAAGAAGAACTTATTCGCCAAGCGCAGCTTGAGCGTGAACGTCAATTGTATGAAGCGCAATTGGCGAATGCCGATGTTTCAATGACGGTTGAGGAACGAAAAAGATTGGAGCTGCAAGAAAACGCTATCAATATTGCACGCGAACATCCTGAAGATGTTGCTCTGTTAATCAGAACGTGGCTCATGGAGGAATAGTATGGCTGTAGCACCTGCAAAAGAAAGAGGAAGCGCAAAAAAAGGCAAAGATATAAATTCTCTCACGGGAAGACAAAAAGCTGCGATATTTTTAGTATCTTTGGGCGGAGAAATTTCAGCAAAAATTATGGAGCGGCTTCGTGAAGACGAAGTTGAAAAAATTGTTTTTGAAATTGCACGGACGGAATCGGTTGACGCCGAATTAAAAGATGCCGTCCTTCAGGAATTTCAAGATTTAATGGCGGCTCAAAACTTTATTACAACCGGCGGTATTGATTATGCCCGCGATGTTTTGGAGAAAACATTCGGAAGTCAAAAAGCTATTGAAATTATAAACAGATTAACAAGCTCTTTGCAGGTTCGTCCGTTCGATTTTATAAGAAGAACAGACCCTGCGCATCTATTAAACTTTATTCAGCAAGAACATCCGCAGACAATTGCTCTTATTCTTGCTTATCTTGAACCGCAAAAAGCTTCGGTGATTTTGCAAAATCTTCCCGATGAAATTCAAAGCGATGTTGCCCGCCGCGTCGCAACGATGGATAGAACATCACCCGACGTTTTACGCGAAGTCGAGCGCGTTCTTGAAAAGAAACTTTCTACCATTTCGAGTGAAGATTATACTGCTGCAGGCGGTGTTGACAGCATTGTAGAAATTCTTAACCTTGTTGACCGCTCTTCGGAGAAATCTATTATTGAATCTCTTGAAGATGAAGATCCTGATTTGGCGGAAGAGATTAAGAAGAAGATGTTCGTATTTGAAGATATCGTTATGCTTGACGACAGATCCATCGGTAAAGTTTTACGCGAAGTCAATAATGATGAAATGGCGAAAGCTCTTAAACAAGTTGATGCCGAAGTTCAAGATAAAATATTTAGAAATATGTCTAAACGTGCCGGAGCCATGTTACGTGAAGAAATGGAGTATATGGGACCGATACGTGTAAAAGATGTTGAAGAAGCTCAGCAAAAAATTGTTTCAATTATCCGTCACTTGGAAGATAAAGGTGAAATCGTTATTGCCCGTTCCGAAGAAGACGAGTTAATATAAAAACGGAGAACTGCTTATGGCTAAAACTATTTTTAGAGGCTTTGAAATAAATAAAAAAGCAAATGATGTGGTTTTTTTGCATCTCAACAAAACTTTTCAGAACGAACCTGAGGAAGAAATAGTTTCCGCAGAACCCGTATACGAAGGGCCTTCAATTGAAGATCTAAAAAAAGAAGCGGACGAATTTAAAATAGAATGGGAAAAAGAAAAAGAGAAGATGCTCGCTGATGCACAGGCATCCGCCGATAAAATTATTAAGGATGCGGAAAATGCTGCATTTAATGAAGTGAAAAGACAAACGGATGAAGCGCAAGTCGTTTCACAAAAGGCACGGGATGAAGCTAAAAATATTATTGCGGAAGCGGAAGCAAATGCAAAAGCGATTATTTCCGATGCGCAAAGTAATCAAGCGTCGGTAAATAGGGAAGGATATCAGGAAGGTTTTAGCCGCGGCAGAGAAGAAGGATATAAAGAAGGCGAACTTGAAGTTAAGCGTTTAATAAACCGCATGCAAACAATTGTCACGAAGACGATGGACAGGCGGCAGGAAATTCTTTCGGAAACCGAACAGCAAATTGTAGACTTGGTTTTGCTTATGACACGTAAGGTTGTAAAAGTAATTTCCGAAAATCAGCGGAATGTCGTCGTTTCAAATGTTGTACATGCATTGCGTAAAGTGAAAGGGCGTGGCGATGTAATTATCCGTGTAAATCTTGCCGATGTTGCAATGACTACCGAGCATACTAAGAATTTTATTTCGAGTGCTGAAAATATTAAAAATATAACCGTCGTTGAAGACTCGACGGTTGATCAAGGTGGCTGTATAATCGAAACCGATTTCGGTGCGGTCGATGCACGGATTGCAAGTCAGCTTAATGAGCTTGAACAAAAAATATTGGAAATATCTCCGATCAAAACTAAAATTAAAACCGGAAATATGTAGCGGAATATTTTTATGATTAATATTTTTGATAAGTATACGAATGCAATTATCGAAACCGATCCGATTAAATTTACGGGACGGGTTGTTCGTGTTCATGGAATGCTTATTGAAAGTGAAGGCCCTGTTGCCGTCGTAGGTGAACTTTGTCAAATTATTACCGATGATAAACCGAAGGGATTAAAAGCTGAAGTTGTCGGCTTAAACGGAAACATTGTTCAACTGATGACTTTTGCCGATGTGCAGGGCGTTAAAATAGGAAATGAAGTAATCGCATCGGGAGAAATATTGTCCATACCCGTAGGCAATGTTTTACTTGGTCGTGTCGTTGATTCTCTTTGTCAATCCGCCGACGGAAAACCGGAGCCTTATTCAAATGTCCGGTATCCGGTAGTCGCTCCCCCCCCCAATCCTATGAAACGGAAAGCAATCCGCCAACGGATTGTAACCGGTATACGGGCAATTGACGGTTTGCTTGCAGTGGGACGGGGGCAGCGGCTCGGAATTTTTTCCGGCTCCGGTGTCGGTAAATCTACTTTGCTCGGAATGATTGCACGCAATACAAACGCAGATGTAAATGTTATCGCTTTAATCGGAGAGCGCGGGCGGGAAGTTATAGATTTTATAGAACACGATTTAGGTCCGGAAGGATTAAAACATTCGGTAATTGTTACCGCTACTTCGGATCAGAGCCCATTGGCACGGATACGGGGTGCATATACGGCAACTGCAATTGCCGAATATTTTCGAGATCAAGGGAAAGATGTGATGCTTTTATTCGATTCGGTTACACGTTTTGCACGTGCACAACGTGAAATAGGTCTGGCAATAGGCGAGCCGCCGGCTACACGTGGATATACGCCGAGTGTTTTTGAAACGATGCCGAAGCTTTTGGAAAGGAGCGGTACTTCCGAGAAAGGTTCGATTACCGGGTTTTATACGGTGCTTGTTGACGGAGATGATATGGATGAACCGATTTCCGATACCGTGCGCGGAATTCTTGACGGACATATTGTATTGGAACGGACACTCGCCCAGCGCGGACAGTACCCTGCGATAAATGTTTTAAAAAGTATTTCACGCCTTTCAAATAGGGTAAGCGGTGAGAATACTAAAAAAGCGGTACTGCGTATGCGAAAACTGCTGGCTGTTTATACGGAATCGGAAGATATGATTTTAGTCGGAGCATATCAAAAAGGAAGCGATGCCGGTATTGATGATGCGATAGAACATTATCCGCGCATTTATGATTTTTTGACGCAAGATGTAAATGATCCGGCAAAATTAAAAGATACGTTAAAAAAACTTGCGGAAATTACGGATATTGAAATACCGGATACGGAATGCGGAGAAGAAGCTTTGGGTAGCGGAGCAATAAAAAAATATATGCAGGCATCGGAAGCCGCAAGTTTATACGAAGAAACAAGCGGATAATTGAAAAATAAAAAACCGTATTAGGAATGGAAATGAAACGTTTTAATTTTAGATTGGAAAAACTTTTACATTTGCGTGAATTTTATGAACATCGTGCCGAAATAGAATTGGCAAAAGCAATTGCATATCTTGAAGCAATCAATATCGATTTAAAAAATATTGCCGTTTTATTGACGCAGACTTCTCAAAAATTTAATTTTACCGGAATGAATATGACTGTGGATGATTTGCATGCCATGCAAAATCATATTATCTTATTGAATAAAAGAAAAGAGGAGCTTATAAACAAATCGGTACAAGCGCAAATCTTTATCGATCAAAAATGCAAAATATATATTGAAGCCGCTTCAAACAGAAAAGTGATTTCAAAATTAAAAGAAAAAAAATTGCTGGATTGGAAAAAAGAAAATGTAAAAGCGGAAGATGATTTTATTGACGATATTGTAACATATCGGACGGCTGTAACACGGTAGTTTTGCGTAATAAATATGTTTTGTGTTTTTTTTGAATTACCATATCAAAGACAACTCCATAAAATCTATCCGGATACTTTGAATGAATTTTTTTATTGCATAAAACAGGAAGCTGCCGATAACGGAGGAATTTTTTTTAATTGTCATACGGTATTGGCTTTTTGTTTTAAAAAAGATTCAATTGCCTATATATATTCGACAGCCAGATTTTTATTTAATTCAAATAAATTATGTAATACATATAAAGAAAAAATTTCTGAGATACGATGTATTATTGATTATTATGATACTGATTTGTCTTTTCAAGAATTGGAAAAAATATTTTTAATGTACAAAAAATTATTAATACCGGAAACCGGAATATTTGCTTCCAAAGATGCCGAATCAAGACTTATAAAATATATAGATTTTCACTCTTATGATTTAAAATTATCCGAGTGTGTCGGTTTTAAATTTTTTAAGACTCTCGAGCATAAACCGAAATGTGCTAAAAAAAATAATCCATGTATCATTGTACACCGTAGTAATAATTATTTTTGGGCATTATATAATTTTATTCTTATGAATCCGTTAGACGATAACTTAATGACAAATTTATCTGATACGGATAAAAAATCATTTTCAACAACAAAGAGCTCGTATTTATTTTTAAAAAAACATAGATTTGCAAAACAAATGCCTCAATATTTTATAGATGCTTTTTTAATGAATGCCGGTATATATTTGAAAATATATAAAGAACGGTTTAACGAAAAACATCCGATACGAATACTTGTAGATAATGCCGATGATGAAAAAAATATTTCTGAAGCTAAAAAAATTTTAACTGCGGACAAATCGGCAATTATTAAAAACGCGAATTCGGAACTTCCTCCGATTTATAATATACCGGAAGATTTATTGGAATTGATTTATATTATTTTAATATCCGTAAAATATTTTTTTTATGATGAATTGGAAGAATTTTTAAATTCGTTAAATAAGAGTAAAAGTTTTTTTCATGATGTTTATACATGGATGTATCTATCGGGAATTACTTCCATGCCGAACAATATATACACGGCTCCTTACGGTTTAACTGAAATAATTGAACGAAGAATAGGAAATGCAAAAAAAATAGGAAATGATTATATTGCAAATTTTTTATGGAACAAATATAAATCCGGATTTTTATATGCTGATGAAGAATCGGAAAGAATTTTTACTTCTTTAAATTTTGAATGTCCTCAAGAATTTTTTCTTACTTCCGTTTTTCATGATTTTTCAGATTCTATTATTGAAGAAATGAATTTAAAAAAATATAAAAATCAAATATTATTTGAACCGTTAAAATATTATCAAACGGCATTAATAGCGCGGGCAGAAGGAGGATCTTCAAAAGCATACTCTCTTACAAAAACTGCAATTACTTTTTTTCAAAACTATAAGTTTTTATCAGGTGAATATCGCGCTTTATCGTTATTAGCCCTATTTAATTTAAGTGAAAACAAAATTTCAGATGCGCTTACTTATTTTTCATATGCACTCGAGATTGCCGAACATACAAACGATAGTAGTTTTATTTGTGAAGCTTTATTTAATATTGCCGTCGTATATTTTTTGCAAAACAATTTAAAACAATCGGTTACCTTTTTGGATAAACTTTCCAATGCTGTCAATGAATATTTTGAACAAAAGTGGAAAATTCCTTGTTTATTTTTGCAGGGAAGAATTTATTTGCAAATCGGCGAATTCGTAAAAGCTGAAACAGTATTTTCTCTTGCAGGAGATTTCGCTTCTCTTTATTTTGAAAATATTGAACCGCTATGCAGAATATGGAATGCTCGTGCTGTTATTTATGGCGGTCAAGTTAAAGCCGGACAGAAAATTTTATTAAAATATTCTGATTCCGAAGATGATGCCATATTATTTTTACTTGAATCATATTTACTTTCTTCGGTATACCATAATGATTTTGAAAAACTAAATATTGAGTGTCAACATATATATTTCGATTATGAAAAAAACGATTTTATAAATTTACAAAAAATAAAATCAGGTTTTAATTTTGCGGAAGATTTGGTTTGGGCTAAAATATACGGTATGCCGACCGGGAAAAAAATGTTTAATATATTTTATAATTATTATAATTATAAAATATGTACTTTAAACATTGATAATAAAGAGAACGGAAAAATATTTTTATCCGAAATAGAGGCTTCTGCAATTGACGCTCTGTATCAAAATGACCCTTTTTCTTCGCTATATTTATATTTATGTTATGACATATATTCGATTGTGTCCGGAGAAACTTCTTCTCAAACAACCGCATATTTAAGTAAAGCATTTAAGGCAATGCAGAAAAATGTTTTAAGTATCGGAGAAAACGATATACGCAATAAATATATGCGTAAAAATTTATGGAATGCAAAACTTTTTGAGGCTGCACAAAATCATAAACTTGTATAAGATCACTTTAACGACCTTGTCGGATTTGTTTTGTATCTTTCGAAATAAAGGTGATGCATCGACAAAGTTGATAACAAATAGTTTTGTAATCCTTTATATAATACTTTATATAATAATAGAATGGAATCGGTATGAAATTTAAATTTATTCTTATTCTCTTATTTTTAAATTTTACTATAAATCTATATTCGAATGATAAATCGGTTTATAATTTTATAGCTGAAATGACTCCCGAAGAAAAGGCTGCGCAAGTTTTGATGGTGAGTATCGACGGTAATAAAGAATTTACAAACGATATGTATACATATTTCGGAAATATCGTTCCGGGTGCATTTATTCTTTTTAAATTTAATATATCCGATACTCCTGAAAAAACTGCATTGTATATTCAATCCGTGAAAGACGCTTTTCGGAAAAGTACGGAAATCGAAAAATATATTCAGCCTCTGTTTGCAATTGACTGCGAAGGGGGAGGAGTCTACAGGATAAAACATTTTGCCTCTTATTTGCCTTCTGCAAAGACGATTTCTGAAAAATATTCTTTTGATGAAGCGGAAAAATTGTATATGTTTACTGCGGAACAAATTAAATTATTAGGGATTCATTTAAATCTTGCACCGGTAGTTGAAATAGAACAAAACGGTAATGATGTTTTTTTTGGAAATCGTTTATATTCTGAGAACAAAGATGTAGTTATCGGATATTCCAATGCCTGTATTTCAGGAATGCTGGCTGCAGGAATTATTTCAGTTGTAAAACATTTTCCGGGTAATGCGGAAACCGATCCGCATAAAGGAGAAGCCGTAATTAAGGCGGATAAAAAAACTTTTTATGACAAGTATATCGAACCGTTTGAAGCCGTTTTGAAAAAAAATGATTGTGCGATTTTACTTTCTCATGCGCGGGTTCCGGTTATAGAAGATACGCCGTTTTGTTTTTCAGAAAAAGGAATACGGAATATTTTACGCGGGAAATTACATTTTAAAGGTCTCATAATAACGGACGATTTGGCTATGGCAGCGTTAAAAACCGGAAATCGTTCAACATGCGATAATGCAATTTCAGCACTGTCCGCCGGATGCGATATGGTTATGTGCAGTGAAAATAAATTGAGAGAACTTGTTTTTGTAATTTCAAATAAAATTAAACGAGATACGATTTTCTCAAAAAAAATAGATGAAGCTGTTTTTAATATTTTAAAAATAAAAATGGCTGCCGGTATTCTTGATGAAAATTGTAAAGTAATTGAAAATTATATATTCGATTTGCATACATTTAATACTGCAAAAAAGAAAGCTGAAAAAATTTTAAAAGAAAACAGATAGAACAACCGTAAAATATGTTACTGCTTTTATTTATTTATATTATATGGTAAAGTACGCACATTTTAAGGGGCTTCGGTTAAAGTGCAGAAAACAATTAACCGATAACTCCGTTAAATATTAGGAGGTACTATGAAACCAACTCTTTTAGTTTTAGCTGCCGGAATGGGAAGTAGGTACGGCGGTGTGAAACAGATTGCTTCCGTAGGGATTCATGATGAAACTTTATTGGACTATGCCGTCTACGATGCGGTAACAAACGGTTTCGGGAAAGTCGTATTTATAATACGAAAAGATATTGAAACCGATTTCCGTGAACGTTTTTTTAACCGGATTGCTCGGAATTGCAATGCAGAATATGTTTTTCAGTCTTTGGATAGCCTTTTAACCGAAAAACAAATTACCGCCGCTAAAAACAGAAAAAAACCGTGGGGAACGGCGCATGCCGTTTTATGCGCTCAAGAAAAAATCAATGAACCGTTCGCTGTTATAAATGCGGATGACTATTACGGACGCTCCGCATATAAAACGATAGCTACGCATTTATCGACGCTTTCCAATGATTCGGCGGAACATGCGATGGTTGGATATATTTTGGAAAAAACATTAAGCCGTTCCGGTTCGCTTTCGCGCGGAATATGTGTCGTCGATAATGATTATCTTTCGGGAATAACCGAAAATAAAAATATAGTGTACAAAAAAATCGGGACTGAAGAAAAAATAGTTTCCGAAATTGACGGAGAAGATGTAATACTTTCGGGAAAAGAAACCGTGTCTATGAATCTTTTCGGGTTTACGCCGAAAATATTCGACTTTTGCAATGATTATTTCAGAGATTTTATTCATAAATATGCCGAAAGCGAAAAAGCCGAATGTTTGCTTCCCGAAGCCGTCGGTTCAATGATTCGAAAAGGTTTGGGCAGAATAAAAGTGTATACGACGACCGAGCGCTGGTTCGGAATGACCTATTCGGAAGATAGAGAGGTTGTGCGCAAAGAACTTGCAAAAAAAATTAAAGAAAAATACTACCCCGAATTCTTATGGCGATAATAATGCAATACTTGCTGTTTTTTAAGACACTTTTGCGGAATATTTTTTATTATGGCTTTATGAAAAAACTATCTTAAAATATTGTAGTGAACTGGAGAATATTGAGAAGCTGACGAGTAATTTTGTAACTCGTTATATAACAAAAGAGTTACAAAATTACATCACAAATAAAATATAGCTGCCGTTAAAAATTGATTGTATCGGAGTATCCGTTTTTGCCGGTAATTATTATTTTTCCGTTTTGCTTATCAAAGTTGATTACACTTGCATTGCCGTCTGAGCCGCTGATTTCAACGGCGTTTTTCATTATGCTATTTATCCCTTTTTGTTTAATATCTTCTCCGGCTGCATCGATTTTAACGGTAAAAATATTCGTCTTTTTTTCAGCCTTGTCCGCCGGTTTTCGCTTTTCGTCAAATACGAATTTAACCTTTTCCTGCTCAATCGTTTCCAAAAGTTTTAATCCTTCTTCGGGTGTAACTGTTCCGTCTTTAATCATTTTTAAGATTTCAAGTTTTTCGTTTTCCATATATTTTCTCCTTACCATAGTAATTTATATCTTGTTCAAGGCTGGTCAGATGTAGCTTCGCCGCGCAGTATCGAAACGGCATCTTCGGCGCTCATTTCACCGTTTTTTATTTTGTCTAAAATTTTCGCAACATCCGTTTGCGGTTGTTGCGGGCTCGATAAGCCCAGTGCATAATTTATTTCTTCCAGTTTATTCCGGACGGTAGGGTATGATATTCCGAGTTCTTTTTCCATATCACGGATACTTCCACGGTTTTTTAAAAACATCCTTACAAAATACTTTTGTTCATTCGACAATTTACAAAAATCGCATAGACTGAACTCTCCGTGCAAACGTGCCTTACAAGAAGTGCAAAACAGTTCTGATACGGTAAAATCGCTGCCGCAAATGGGACATTTTCCTAAAACTTCAATCATATTTTAACCTCGTTCTTAAAAATACCGTATTATTTTATTTTTGTCAAGGAAATTCAATATATAAATTGAAATTTTATATATTTAAATAAATATTATTTATATTTTTTGATAATTAAAAGAGTATATTTTAATTTAAATAATGATTTATTAAAAACATCTCAAAGTTAAAATCGAAGAGCAGCAGTGAGCTTCACATATCCGGTACGCGGAGCTCACCTCTTTGCAGTACAAGCAAAAAAAACGTTACCCGATTCGCACATTTTTGCAAACACGGTAGTATTTATATTTCTTCTTTACGGCAAAAAAGCGAATTTATTTTTTGTCCCAATTCTTCGACCGCAAGATGCGCCTCCGCAAAAGTATCGGGCAAGGCTTGGAATAGATGAGGCATTTTTTCATAAACGTGCAATTCGGCGGTTCCGCCCGCACTTTCAATTTTTTGCAGAAGCGCTTGAGCGTCCGACAAAAGAATTTCGTCTCCGCCGCACTGAATAAAGGTTCGGGGAAAATTTTCAAAATTGCCCAATAGAGGCGAAACAAGTTCGTTTGCCGCATTTTTTTCGTACGTATACAGTTTTACGGAACGTGAAAGCGATTCTTTGGAAAAAACAAAATCTTTTTTTGTGTTTATGCGTTCGTTACTGCCGGTTAAATCAGCCCATGGAGAAATAAGGACGGCACATACGGGCAGCGGCAGTTTTTTGTTTTTCAAATAATGAATGAGTGCCGTTGCTAAACCGCCTCCGGCTCCGTCCCCTGCAAGAATTAAATTATGCGGAACTGTTTTCCCGGTTTCAATCAGTCCTGCATATACGGTATATAAATCTTCTAAAGCCGTCGGGAAAGGGTATTCGGGTGAAAGCCGATATTCGGCTAAATATAAATTTGAGGACGATTCATTTGCAAAAGATGCGCAAAAATTTCTGTAGGATTTTCGCGAACCCGCAATAAAGGAGCCTCCGTGTGCATACAAAATAGTTCTTCCGGAAACGGCTATTTCCGGTTTGAGCACATCCGCCTTTATGTTTTTAAATTCCGTTTCAAGGATTTCTACATTATTAGGAATATGCGGTGAATAAAAAATATGCTCGTATTCTTCGCGTAATTCTTCTAACGAAGTTTTTGCGGAATATGTCGCCTTTTTAAACTGTTTTTTTAATGTACGAAGATTATGCTGCATAGTGTTCCTCATTATAAAGAATCTTTATAAAGGGGCTTTAAAAATTCGCCCTAAATTTTATCAAGCTCCCGAAGACTTGCGTATATTCCGTTTAATTTCAGCAATTCCGTATGCGAGCCCCGTTCAGCAATTCCTTCATCGGTAACGACTAAAATTGTGTCCGCATTTCTGATTGTCGAAAGCCTGTGCGCAATTACAATCGTGGTTCTGTTTTCCGCAAGTTCTTCAATCGCTTTTTGAATTAAAACTTCGTTTTCGGTATCAAGGGCGGAAGTCGCTTCATCCAAAATAAGAATGGGCGGATTTTTTAAAAATACTCGAGCAATCGAAATGCGCTGCTTTTGCCCGCCGGAAAGTCTGACGCCCCGTTCTCCCACATAAGAATTATAGCCGTCTTGTAAACTTACAATAAAGTCGTGAATATGTGCATTTTTAGCAGCCGTAATGATTTGTTCGTCGCTTGCATCGGGGTTGCCGTACGCAATATTTTCTTTAATGGTACCGCCGAAAAGGTATACATCCTGTTGTACGATTCCTATATTTCCTCGAAGAGATTTTAGCGTTAATGAGCGGATATCGTTTCCGTCAATGGTAATGCGCCCGTTTGCGACATCGTAAAAGCGGGGAAGCAAAGAGCATATCGTTGTTTTTCCGCTGCCGGAAGGCCCTACAAGTGCAACTGTTTTCCCCGCAGGAATATCTATGGAAATATTTTTTAAAACGGTTTCATTTTTAGTATAACCGAAATCCACATTTTCGTATTTTATGGTTCCTCTTACGTTTTTCAATTCCACCGCATTTTCGCTTTCAACAATTTCAGGAGCGGTTTCTACAATTTCCAAAAAACGTTTAAAGCCTGCCGATCCTTTTTGAAACATTTCGGTAAATTCCAAAAGAACGTTTATAGGCGTAATATAAATGTTTACGTATAAGACGTAAATCGTTAAATCCGAAACGGTTAAGCTTCCGGTCGCGATAAAAAAACTGCCGGCAAGAATAATACTGACAAAAAATAAACCTTCCAATAATCTGTTTCCTGCAAAATAATTTCCCATTTGCATATAATTTGCATATTTTGACCGGACAAATGCTTCGTTTGCTTTATAGAATTTTTTGCTTTCCAGATTTTCATTTGCGAAAGATTGAACGACCCGTATACCTGCAAGCGAATCTTGTACTTGAGAATTTATGCCGGCAATTGTTTTCCTATTCAGCATAAAGACTTTCCGCATTTTTTTATTTTTGGAATAGCTGAATGCAAACATCGCGGCGGTTATAAGCATAAGAATCATCGTCAGTTTTACATTTATAAATAAAAGAAACATAAATGAGCCTATTATTTTTGTAAGTGAAATAAAAATATTTTCAGGTCCATGGTGAGCAATCTCTGATATGTCGAACAAATCCGAAACAATACGCGAAATCATATCGCCGGTATTATGCGTATCATAATATGAAAATGAAAGCCGCTGCAAATGATTGAAAAGATCGTTACGCATATCACGCTCCATCCGCGCGCCCATTATATGTCCCCACGAAATTATAAAATATTGAGCAAAATATTTTATAACATAAAGCAGAAAAAGCGCCGCCGCAATAGTAAGCCCTACATTGATTATTTCCATTTGATTTTCTTTAAAAATTTTTACTGCAACTTCTCCGGCTACACCTTCGGTAGTCTCGCGTATTTTCGGGATAATACGGGTCAAATACCGGATTGCCTGCGGGAAAATCAAATCTACCGCCGAGACGGTAAATGCGCACAGTAAATCGAAAAAAAACAGAAATTTATACGGCTTATAATACGCTATGAATTTTTGCAAGGTTGTATTTTTTTGCATAGTGGACATATCATATACGATATGCAGAAAAAAGTAAAGCAAACGTAAAATCAGTGTGAGATAAAAGGTTCTGCTGCGCTTGTCCGGATTTTGTCGCGCCGATTGTATAACCGGTATATTTTCGGGTATACTCGCCTGTATATTATAAAGATAATTCAGCTATAAAGAGGTTTTACTATGAAAAAAACAAATATGCATTCCGCTTGCACGACAGTTTTAGTCGGGAAAAAAGCAAGCATTGACGGTTCCGTTCTTATTGCACGAAATGAGGATTTCCATACGGCGATAAGTCCGAAAATTTTTGTTTTGGAAAAAGCCGTAAACGAAGCGGGTCGTATTTACAAATCGGAAAATACCGGAGTGAAGGTTGCTTTGCCGGCAAAAGCGTACCGCTACACGTCCGTTCCGCAGGCGTATCCGCACGATAAAGAAAATCACGGACTTTACGGCGAAGCGGGAATAAACGAAAAGAACATAGCGGTCAGTTCCACCGAAAGTGTTTACGGAAATTCAAAAGTGCTCTCCTATGATCCGCTTGTAAAAGAAGGTATCGCTGAAGATGCCATAAACGATATCGTTTTACCGTATATCGACTCGGCGCGCGAAGGCGTGAAGTTTTTAGGTAAGTTAATTGCGGAGCATGGCTCTGCGGAAGGTAACGGTATTTTATTCGCCGATACGGAAGAAGCGTGGTACATGGAAATACCCTGCGGGCATCACTGGGCTGCCGTCCGCATTCCCGATGATTGCTATGCGGTCGCACCCAATCAAGTTTCAATTGAAAAGATTGATTTCAAAAAACCCGCCGAATTTATGTGGTCTGAGGGCATTCAGGATTTTGTAAAAAAATACAATCTTAATCCCGATAAAACCGGTTTTAATTTCCGCCATATTTTCGGAACTTCAAGCGAGCAGGACAGGGTGTACAATACGCCGCGCGCATGGTTTGCTCAAAAATATCTTAATCCCGAAATCGAACAGTCGCCGACCTCCAATAATATTCCATTTATCCAAAAAGCATCGCGCCTTATTTCCGTTGAAGATATTGAATACATTTTAAGTTCACATTATGATGAAACCGAATTCGATCCGCTCGGCAGCGGCAACACCGAATACGAAAAAACGCGCTTTAGAGCGATTTCGCTTTCGCGGACTGCGGAGTCCCATATTCTGCAGCTGCGTCCCAATACGCCGAAAGGCACGGAAGGAATTAAGTGGCTTGCTATGGGAACGACGGCATTCGTTCCGTATGTTCCGTTTTTTACGAATGTGCTTGACACACCGCTTGCATATAAACGGATGACAAAACGTGTTTCAACGGATAATGCATATTGGCTTTTTAAGTTGATTGGGCATTTTGTCGAAGCGCATCATTCGGCATTTAAACGCGATAATGCGGCGTATTTAATTGAGATGCAAAGTTACGGCAGAAAGCGTGTCGCCGAAATTACGGAAGCGGCTGCGAAAATCCATGCGAAAGATTTGCCGCAATTTTTAACCGAAGAAAATAAGAAAACGGCGGATTATATTTTGAATAAAACAAAGGATTACCTTTCGGAGCTGATGCGTGATTCATTTAGTTATTCCAAATTAAGTTTTACGATGGATAAGAATTTATAGAGTATCTTCTAAAAACCCGTGTCGGATTTTAAAAGATGTCCTTTAATAAAAATACTTGACACGGGCTCTTAAATTTTACTAAATTATCAGCGTATTTTATGTAAAAGGCGGTATTACAAATATGAAATTATACAGCAGAAAACAGCTTTTTATTTCGGCTGCAGCAATTACGGTCCTTGCGAGTGCGACGGCTTTTTGGGCGGGAATGCATTTTACTACAAGCCCGGCAGAAACCGTATCTTTAACGGCTGCGGAAAACACGGATACGACGGAAAGCGATTTTGAAAAAAATATTAAATCGATTCAGCCTATGAATACGGTATCCGATTCGACGTACAGCCAAATAGAAGCTCAAAATATATTTGTATACGAGTCGGCAAACGAAGCTGTTGTGAATATAACGACCGAAACCGTATCCGCGAACTGGTTTTTGGAACCGGTTCCCGTAGAAGGCGGTTCCGGTTCGGGTTCAATTATCGATGAAAGCGGTTTGGTTTTAACAAATGCACATGTAATATCGGAAGCTTCGAAAATCTTCGTTTCACTTTATGACGGTTCGCAGTATGAAGCAAAAGTCGTCGGCTCCGATTCTGAAAATGATTTGGCGGTTTTAAAATTTGATCCCCCTCGAACTGTGAAACTTACTACGATTAAGTTCGGGGATTCTTCAAATTTAAAAGTAGGGCAGCGGGTTTTGGCGATAGGAAATCCGTTCGGCTTGGAGCGGACGCTTACGGACGGAATTATTTCGGCCTTGGGGCGCCCGATTCAAAACGACAAAAATATTATCATAAAGAATATGATTCAAACGGATACCGCGATTAACCCCGGGAACTCAGGCGGACCGCTTTTGGATACTCAAGGAAAAATGCTCGGCATAAATACGATGATTTATTCGACATCGGGAAGTTCTGCAGGTATCGGCTTTGCCGTTCCGGTTAATACCGCAAAACGCGTTACGGCGGATATTTTAAAATACGGCAAAGTAATACGCGGTTCCATCGATGCAGAGCTGATACAAATTTCACGCCAGCTTGCTTCGTATGCGGAGTTACCCGTTTCGTCGGGACTTTTGGTTTCGCAAGTTAAACGCGGAAGTAATGCGGCAAAAGCGGACTTAAAAGGCGGAAATGAGCCGGTTCGTTCCGGCTTCGGGAGATACAGTTCCGTGTTTTATATAGGCGGAGATATTATTACCGAAATTGCGGGACAAAAGATAAGAAGCCTTACCGATTACTATTCCGCTTTAGAAGACAAAAAACCGGGTGAAACGGTAAAACTGAAAATTATACGCGGGAAAAAAGAATTTGAAATCAACTTGATTCTTTCCGAAAGAAACTGAGACTTGACAAACCGTAATGGGATTTTTTCAAGATATTCTTCGGAAAATAAGAAAGATAAGCGTTTACGCCCTTATCGGTGAAAGCGGAACGGGTAAAAGTTTTCATGCGAAAATATTAGCGGAGAAACTTGGCGCGGAGCTTATTATTGATGATGGACTTTTAATTCACAATGATAAAATAATTGCCGGGCATTCGGCGAAACGCGAAAAAACTTTTTTAGCGGCCGTAAAAACGGCTCTTTTTGATGAAAAAAAACGCCGCGATTCGGCGGCGAAAGCTCTGCAATTTAATAATTTTAAAAAGATTCTCATTCTCGGTACTTCGGAAAAAATGGTAAATAAAATCGCCGCCCGGCTTCAGATTCCTCAACCGAAAAAAATTATCAAAATTGAAGAAATCGCTACACGCGAAGAAATTGAAACGGCAATGCGTTCGCGCCGCGTTGAGGGCAAACACGTAATTCCCGTTCCTTCGCTTGAAATAAAACGCACCTACCCTCAAATTTTTTATGATAAAGTCCGACTTTTTTTTAGAAGAAAAAAAGCACCTCTCGTCGGGAGCGAACAGTCCAAGTTATTTGAAAAGTCGGTCGTCCGTCCGGAGTTTTCAAAAATAGGAGCAATTGAAATTTCGGAAACGGCGCTTACGCAAACCGTGTTTAATTGCGTCGAAGAATATGATAAAGGTGTTATAATTAAAAAACTGGATATTAAAGTCGATGCAGGCGGGTATGAATTATTTTTGACGGTTGACGTGCCGTATGGGACGCAGCTTACAGGCAAGATTCACCAATTGCAGCAATACATAATAGAAAGTGTCGAACGTTGTACCGGTATTTTAATAGTCAAATTAAATATTATGATCGACGAGATTATTGCGAAAAATACCCACGTCGCCGATTGAATCTTTTTAAGGGAAACCGGTGAGTGAAGCTTGCCGGTTTCCTTTAAATTTATTTGACCGACGGACTAGTTTAACTTAACGGCTTCAGCCATGTGACGGATTGACATTCCGGTCTTTGTGTAGATATGTTTTTCAATTATAAAAATTAAACTTGTATTTGTGTTGTCGATAATTATTTTTTTAATTGTGTAATCGCCGACGCCGTTTCTGGTTTTGTCTTTTTGTCCCACCTCTTTTTTTATCTTTGAACCGTTCGGTTTTATAATTTCGACGGTAATATAAAAGGAAGCTTCCATATTGGATTTTTTGTTTTTATGGATGACAACTATGTATTCATCGTCCGTTTCAAAGTCTCTGAACAGAAGCGTGCTCTCGTTTACCGTATTTTCGGTTGAAACGTAAACAGCGCGACCTTCGTTTTTTTGGTTAATGTTCCACTTATTGAGAGAATAATTTGCACGGTCCAAAAGAGAGAAAAAAACGTTTTTACTGTCTTTTCCATCCGTTTCTTTAAGTGAATTTATTTTAAAAATTCCCGCCGGTAAAAAATCATTCTTTATAACATCAATGCAGTATATTTCGGCATATGCAGTATAGGTTCCGTCGGTTAGTCCATACTCGCCGAAAGCGAACTTGTTCCCGTCCTGTGAAAAGCCTAAGTTTACAAAGTTTGCAATATCACCCGCATATATAAAAAAACAACAAAATATAAATGAAAAAAAGAAACATACTTTGCGCATATATTACCTCCCGGCGGGAAACCGTTATTTTTATAAACCGCCGATTAATCTACTTCTTAACTTAGTATCGGTTGCAAAGGGAAAAGCTTTAGCACTCCTTAAACTGTTTATGTGGTAAGTGTTGAATACCGTTTTTTATATTCATTTGCATTGCAATTTTGCACTTCTCTGTCGGCTTTGCTGATGGGAAGCTGCAAAAATTCAACAAGGTTTTTAAAGGTGCCCGTTTATTGTTTTTTTAATCCAACCGAAAATATCGGTTTTTACTTCTTCCTTATTTGTTTCGTTTAAAATTTCGTGCCGTGCACCCTCATATAATTTTATCTCAACATTTTTTATTCCGTTTTGTTTATAAAGCGAATAGAGTTTTAGTAAGGTCTTTCCGTAAGATGAAACGGGATCTTCGGAGCCTGCCGCAATGAGAATGGGAAGTGTTGCAGGAATTTGCGATAAAGCAGAGCGGGTATGAATTATTTTAAGCCCTTGCATCAGGTCTTTGTAAAAACCTGCCGTGCAAATAAATCCGCATAAGTCGTCGTTTATATATTTTATAACTTCGTTTTCATCCCGCGACAGCCAATCGAATTTTGTTTTCGGCGATTTTATTTTTTTGTTATATGAGCCGAAACTGAGCTTGTCCATCATTTTTGAAATATTTTTTTTGCCGTGGAACAGTACGTTTAGATTTGCTAAAAATAAGGCTATCCCTATAATCGGGTTGGGACCTGCGGAACCGCTTAATATACAGGCGCTTACGGTGTTTCCGTAATTTTCAATATAACTTTGCGTAATAAAAGAGCCGAAGGAATGACCGAGTATGATAACCGGAACATCAGGATATATTTTTCCGATTTCTTCGTTTATTTCTTTTTGGTCGTCTACAACCCGCTTAAAACCGTCTTTATCGGCAAGGTATCCTTTAAGTCCGTAACCCGCAGTTTTTCCGTGTCCCCGATGGTCGGCGGAAAAAACGGTAAATCCGTGTTTACAAGCATCTTCCGCAAATCCGTCATACCGCAATGAATGCTCCGCCATTCCGTGAACTATATGGATTACCGCTTTCGGAGTCTTTTTAGGAAGCCATTGGTGCAGTGCGACGGCGGTTCCGTCGCTCATCGTTTGATAGATTGTTTGCATAATTTTTTCTCCTTATACTTTTTATGCACCGCGTCATTATATATCGGTTTTAACTAATTTTCAACAAAATCGAAAAAAAATATTGGGGAAGCGGAAAATAAAGTGCTGAAAACATATCCGGCGTTTTTTATCCTAATCTCGTTTTTAAAAACGGCCGTCCCGCGACCGTACACCCTATGATGAACAAGAGGGGAACTAAAAACAAGAAAAACGGGATAACCGTTATAAATGCGACAAATAATCCGTATTTATCGCCTATGATTCCCATAATAAAACTTGCCGTGCTGTAGCCGGGAACGCCGAAGCATGATAAAAAAATCATCAAAGCGGTCGCGTCGACGGGAAGTACGGCTGCTGCGTACGATTGAATGGTCGGCCATAAGCATGCGAGAAATGCGCCCATAAAAAATAAAAAAAGTGCAAGCGCGAAAAGAGAATTGACAAAGGCAAATGTGAGGCTTATTAAAAATGCGATCGCCGATGAAATAATAATGGTTTTTTGTATAGACAGTCTTTTCAAAGCTTTGCTGCCGGCGAATCTTCCTACAGCCATTCCAAGTGCAAAAATTGCGGTTACAATGCCTGCATAAAACGGAGATCCTTTTAAATGTACTTGCACTAACGTTGCCGCCCAAAAAGAAAAAGCTCCCTCTGCCCCGCCTTCAAAAAAAAGAGCCAGAGCGAAACACCAAAAAGCGCGTAAGGAAAATATTTTTTTAAAGGCTGAAAAACTTCCGTCAGAAGACGGCAGCTTTATTCTTTTTGAAGACGGATATAAAAACCCGATAGATAAGGCGGCGGCTGCCATCCCGCCGTATAAATAACGCCAACTTATTCCTACTGAAAGAAGATATCCGAAACCGATTAGTCCCGTAAACGATCCCAATGGCCAAAATGCATGCATTTTATTCATTTTAGCTCCGGTGTCGGACGGATATAAATCGGTTACAATCGGCGTTAAAAGGGCTTCCATATTTGCGACGCCGAGCCCCATACACAGTGCGCTTAAAAGCGCGGTAATAAAATTGATGCTTTGTGAAAAACAAAGGAGACCCGCCGTTAATAGTAAAAGCGAAATGCGCAGAACTTTTATTTTTCCGAATTTGCCGGCAAAAACGGGACTTACCAAAAGTATAATCATTTGTTCGATTGCGCATATCATAGTGAAAAGCCCCGCTTGCGTAAACGAAAAGTGCAAATCGTTTTTTATATTTACCAAACAAATCGAAATTGAAATTGATGACAGCGAATAAATCAGAAAAGTTAATCCTGCTGCATTAAAAGTTTTATCCCGTAAATCTTTCATAATAATTCATCGCAGGCAGTACGATACTCCCTTTTGTGTTTAGTGTCAACCGGAATTGGAGCCTCGTACTTTACAATTGGTGAGGCAGTTGGAAAGAAAACCGATTTCAAGGCAGATCGAAAAAAATTATGTGCTCATTGATAATATGCTCACAACTGAAAATATAGAAAGTAATTTTTTACGTATCGGTTTGGAAACCGTTTTTATTAAGATGCCATGTACATATTTCCGCAAGGCTTGTAGGTTCCGTTTTTTTATACTATACTGATTGCATATCCGAATATAAATAGAGGAGGGATATATGAATCCGTTACAAAATATCGAGCCGAAAAATGTTTTTCGTTGGTTTTATGAAATTTCGCAAATACCGCGCGGCTCCGGTAATGAAAAGGCTATCAGCGATTTTCTTGTAAAATTTGCAAAAGATAGAAATCTTGAAGTATATCAAGATTCCGCTTTGAATGTCATTATTAAAAAATCCGGTACAAAGGGATTTGAACATTCGCCTGCCGTAATCTTGCAAGGGCATATGGATATGGTTTGCGAAAAAGAAGCGACTTCTTCGCATGATTTTTTAAAAGATCCGATTACATTTGTTGTTAAAGGAGATATGCTTTACGCGGATAAAACGACATTAGGCGGTGATGACGGCATTGCCGTAGCCTACAATCTTGCACTCCTTGATTCAAAAGACATTCCGCATCCGCCCCTTGAAGTTTTAATTACAACCGCAGAAGAAACGGGAATGGACGGTGCGATGGCGCTGACGGATGAACATCTTTCGGCAAAGCGTCTTTTAAACATTGACTCCGAAGAAGAAGGGGTATTTTTAGTAAGCTGTGCGGGCGGTGCAAATATTCACGTTTCTTTTTCCATTGAAACCGAACCGCTAAAACATACGCCCGTAAAAATTTCCGTTACGGGCTTACTGGGCGGACATTCCGGAATCGAAATAAAAAACCAGCGGGCCAATGCGATAAAGCTGTTGGGAAGAATTTTATCGCGGGTTAAGACGGCTGAAAAAATAAACATCGTTGAAATTGAAGGCGGCTCAAAACATAATGCAATTGCAAAAGATGCTTATGCAATAATTGCAGCCGAAAACGCCGGTGCCGTTTTAAAGATAATAGAAACGGCTGCCACGGAATTAAAGGCGGAATATCGAACGGCGGATAAATCTTTAACGGTTACGGCACAACAAGAGCAAACCGGAAAAAAGAAAATGTTTACAAAAAAACTTTCCGATAATCTTATTGATTTTATGATGATGGTTCCCGACGGCGTACGGTATAAGAGCTTGGATATTCAAGGACTTGTTCAAACAAGCTTGAATAACGGCATTTTAAAAGAGACGAACGGCAAAATGGAATTTACTATTTCAATCAGAAGCAGTGTAAAAAGTGCTCTTGATGAAACAAGTGAAATTATTCGTTTACAAGCGGAGCGCACGGGTGCCCGGTTTGAAAAAGTTTCCGAATATCCCGCTTGGGAATACAATGCAGCTTCACCGCTTCGCGACACGGCTGTCGCCGTGTATAAAAAAATCAACGGCTCGGAACCTGCAATAACGGCTATTCACGCGGGACTAGAGTGTGGTATTTTGTGTAAAGCCCTGCCGGGAATCGATGCAATAAGTTTTGGACCGAACTTGCACGATGTTCACACGCCGAACGAGCATATGGATATCCCTTCCGTCGCCCGTACGTGGCGTTTCCTTTTAGCCTATTTGGAAGCGTTAAAATAGAATCCGAGTTAACTAATTTCCGTAAGCGCTGTAATACCTTGCGGAAATTGTGCGGGCTCTGTTTGAGGAGTATATGTGAAACATACATGCATTTTACATTTTACGGCTATTTTTATTTTTGCTGCCGTTTTACCTTTTGTTTCGTGTAAAACAAAACCGGACGCTTTTAAAGATAGCTCCGTTGCGGAAGAAACCGCGTTTATTCAAGTTGCCGATAAAGCGCAAATATCATATCAAAATTTGGCGTGCACGGTTACGTTTTCGGACGGTACAACTAAAAGCTATAAAACCGACTCCGAAGGGAAAATAATAATAAAAGCAAACCCCGATGTAATAATTGTAAAAATTACATACGATTTTAGCGGTTATAAAAGAACGGGCGGCAAACTTTTAGCAAAAGAAGATTTCAAACTTGCAAAAAAGATAAAAACAAAACCAAATTCAAAAATACAGGAATTCGAACTTAATTTTTTACCTTCCGTAGGCGCGAAAACAATTTTAATTTTAGATATTTTTTAAAATTTGCAAATAAAAAATTACGGGAACCGGTAAGCTTCGCCTATCCGGTAAGCTTTGCTCACCGTCAAAAACTGAAGTTTTTAGAGGATGCTATAGCGCTTTAAAAAACCTTTTGTGCAACTCGTCCAAACTCAACCCCAGCGCTTCAGCGGTTTTTTTAAGCGCCTCATATTCCAAACTTTCTTTTTTTATACCGTCATATTCCGCAACTTTAATTGTGCAATTTCCCAGCTGCGCATCTGAAGATTGTAGGGTTTTAATCGTGCGCCGCATTTCCGTTCTTTCTTTTTCGCAAAAGCGAAAACCGAGCGTTGACGAATGCATAAAAATAATGTGTGTCATTTTTTCGTGTAATTCTTTTTTATATAAAACCGTCACTTGAACGGCAGGTCTATTTTTTTTCATATATGCGGACGAAAAATAAACATCGGCAGCTCCGGCGGCAAAAAGCTTTTCCATTAAAAAGCCGAGCGCTTCGCCGGTCATATCGTCAACTTGAAAAACGGCTTCCGTAATAGAATTATTGCTTTGTGTTTCGCTTTTACGAATTTCTTCGCCCATAAAAATGCGGAGCATATTCGGAATGGCATTATTACGCGAGCCCGCGCCGTATGCCGCTGTTTGTAACACAATTTCAGGACATGCACGAAACTCGTCGACAAAATACGCAAGGATAGCCGCGCCGGTCGGTGTTACAAGTTCCGTATGTATTCCCGAAGCGTAACTCGGTATTTTTCCCGTCTTTAAAATTTCGACTACGGCAGGAGCCGGTACGGGAATTTTTCCGTGAGCGCACTCGACAAAACCGGAACCGAGCGCAACGGAACCGGCATATATTTTTTCGGGTGCTAATTTTTCAATGCAAATTGCCGCTCCGAGTATATCGATTATCGAATCGGTTGCACCGACTTCATGAAAATGCAGTTCTTCAAAAGGCTTATTGTGAACCTTACTTTCCGCATCGGCGATAAATTGAAAAATACCTTTACTCATATCTTTTACGTTTTGCGAAAGACCGCTATCGTCAATTATTTTATAAATGTCATATAAATTTCTATGCACATGATGATGAGAATGTTCGTGCGCATGCCCGCAGTTACGGTTATGTCCATGATGAGCTTCATGCGGCAAAACGACATTTACATACGTCCCTCCGATACCGCACCGCTCCGTTTTTTCGGCGATAATTTCGTACTCATCGGGAAGTTTCAGTTTTTTTAATTCCGATTTCAACCAGTCTAAGTCAATCCCCAATTCGAGCATTGCCCCTAAAAACATATTTCCGCTTATACCGGAAAAACAGTCACAATATAAAATCATACGGTACCTTCTTTAAAAAAATTAGTTGCAGCTAATGTATCATTAAAATACCGGTGCGTCAATTAAAGGTCATCTTTAAAAATCCGCTAGGTTTTTACGGATGCTCTAAATTATATGGAAGCGTATAAAATGTAGGCATAAGCCGTGCATAAGCCGTGCGTATAGCAATAGTTACGGCTTTGTGCTATAATCGGCGCAATTGAAAACGGCGGCGTACTGTGCCGTGCGTTTTATAAAACCGATTGCAGCAGGCTTTTATACCGTTCATTCCGGACGCAATGCTCAAAATATAAAAACGTGCTGCACAAATACAGGTTTAAAAGTTGGAGGAACTATGAATTACACATCGCAGCGTTTGCTTGAAGCGGCTCAAAATGCCGTGCCGAAAGCCGACCTTGTAACACTCCGCATTCATCGTAAAAAAAATACGTCGTTTGCCGCTCAAGATGCAGTGTTTGATAACGCCGCACATTTTTACGATGCAGGATTTATGGTTGAAGTTTTATACAAAGGTCATCTTGCATATTCTTCTTCGCAAAACTTAACGCCGGACGGAGTGGCGGCTGCGGCGCAAGAAGCTTTTAACGCAGCATATGCCGGTTCGGCGTTTAAAATTGCCGATTTTGATGTCAGTATTCGGCAAAAGGCTTGTGCAAAATACGAGACATTGCGCGGGAAAAAAACGTATCCGTCAAAACTCGAAATATTCGATTGGCTTTTTGAGCTGTGCAACACGCTAAAGGTATCCGATGAAATTATCGATACATATGCTTATGCCGTTTTATCGGGGCACGAAATAGAATTATTAACATCGGAAGGCGGAAATATTTCGCAGAATTTTCATACGGTATATTCCGGTTTTGAAGCGGCGGCGCGGCGCGACGATATAATTCAAAGGCGGAGCTGGAACGGCGGAGCGCGGATTTTTCAGGGCGGCTGCGAATTCCTCAATTTCGCGCAATCGAAAACCGAGGCGGAAAGAGTCGGACGCGAAGCCGTAGAACTGTTATCGTGCGAAACCTGTCCGTCGGACAGACGCACCCTCGTTCTTATGCCCGATCAAATGATTTTACAAATTCATGAAAGCGTCGGTCACCCGCTGGAAATCGACCGTATCATAGGCGATGAAAGAAACTACGCCGGCGGTAGTTTTATAAAGCCGGAAGACATCGGAACATTCCGATACGGATCACCTTTAATGAATATTTGTTTCGACCCGTCGATTCCGTATCAAATCGCATCTTACGGAGCCGACCAAACCGGAACGGCTTCAAAAAAAATGTTTATCATAAAGGAAGGAATTTTAGTTTGCGCATTAGGCGGCATTGAAAGCGCATACAGACTTTACAAAAACACGCCGCAATTCACCGGCAGTATTGTTGCAAATCAGCGTGCATGTTCATGGAATCGGCCGCCCATCGACAGAATGGCAAACCTCAACCTCGAGCCGGGCACCAGCAGTTTCGATAAAATAATTTCTTCTATCGAGAAAGGTATTGTGATGTCGTCAAATCGCTCGTGGTCGATAGACGATTACCGCAATAAATTTCAATTCGGATGTGAATACGGGAAATTGATCGAAAATGGAAAACTGACAAAGACGGTACGCGATCCGAATTACCGCGGCGTTTCGCAAACCTTTTGGCGTAATCTTTGCGCGGTAGGCGATAAATCGGTTTTCGGCGTTTACGGCACCCCCTCATGCGGGAAAGGCGAACCGAATCAGGAAATTGCGGTAGGACATGCGAGCCCCGTTTGCGCATTCTCGGACGTAGAAATTTTTGGAGGCGGAAAATGAAAACGGATTTTAAAGATTATTTTAAGGCAATTGCCGATTTTGTTTTATCGGAAATGCTTGAAGACGAGAAAATATCGATTTATTTTTCGGGGGAAAAGTCGTATTTTATGCGGTTTAACAAAGCCAAAGTCCGCCAAAACGGAACCATCGAGCAAGGATATTTTAACTTTACTTTTTGGAAAAGAAACCGCACGTATAAATTCGGTTTCGGAATTCAAGCCGATATTGACGAAGATAAAAAAAATGCGGCACGAGCTTTGCAAGCAGCGCGTGAAATTATTCTGTTGCTGCCCGAAGATAAATATCAGTCTATTCCGGAAAGTTCAAGCACTTCCGAAACGGTTTATTCCGGTTCTCTTTTACCGGAAGATAAAATCCCCGAGACGGTTTTGTATCCTGCACAAGATTTGGATTTTACAGGACTTTACTCTCAAGGGACGATTTGCGAAGGAGTTATAACATCGGCGGGCGCAAGCCATTGGTTCCAAACCGACACGTTTAATATGGATTATTCGGTGTGGCTCGAAAACGGTCGTGGCATAAAATCTCTTTATTCCGGTACCGAATGGAAAGGCGAAGAATATAAACTCAAACTGCAAAATGCGCGTGAAGGTTTAACGGTGCTGCATACTCCGCAAAAAAAATTAGCGCCCGGAAAATATAAAGCTTTTATTTCGGCGGACGCACTTGTTGACGTAATCGATTTTTTTTCGTGGAACGGTTTTAGCGAACGCGGTATGCAGCAAGGCTCGAGCGCATATCTTGCTTTGCGCGAAGGTCGAGAGCGATTTTCCGAAAAGTTCAATTTAACGCAAGATTTTTCGCTTGCGCTTGAACCCCCGTTTAATGCCAACGGAGAATCGGCACCTGAAAAGCTTGCAATCATCGAAAGAGGTGTGCTGAAAAATACGCTCGTCAGCTTACGTACCGAGACCCAATACGGTGTAAAATCGAACGGCGCTCCTTCCTCCGAAAATATGCGCTCAGTCGTAATAGGCGGCGGCAGTCTTGCGGAAGCCGATATTCTAAAAGAGTTGGGCACCGGCATTTATATTTCCAATTTCAATTATTTAAATTGGAGTGATACTTCTTCCGCACGGGTTACGGGTATGACTCGCTTTGCGTGCTTGTGGGTCGAAGACGGAAAAATTGTCGCGCCGATTGCGGATATGCGCTGGGACGAATCGATGTACAATATGTTCGGCGGTAACTTATTGGCAGTTACAAAAGAACGGCATATTTTTGCTTCTACCGGAACTTACGGCGGCAGAAGTACAGGCGGTTCGCTTTTACCGGGAATACTCGTAAAAAACTTTAACTGTACTTTATAAATGATTTTAACGCAAAAGGCTCAGCAAGTATTATCGCAAAGAATGGCAATAAGCCAGCAGATGATAAACGCAGTGAGCCTTTTAAATTTATCGTCGGAGGAACTGCAGGAAGAAGTTGCAAAAGAAGTGAAGAGAAATCCCGCACTTATTTTTAAAACTTCTTCTTACGTAAGCGCAGTCGGTCGTGAAGAAAGCGACAAGTTTCAAGATTTTTTGGAAAATCGGCAAGACAACTCTTATAAAACACTGCAGGCGCATTTATTGACGCAGGCAAAAGAAAATATAAACGACGAATATGTTTTGTCTGCCGCTGAAATGATAATTCAAAACTTGGATGCGAACGGTTTTAATTACGTTCCGATTGAAGAACTTTTCTCCGGCGGGGATACGGAAAAAACAATTACAAAAACCGAAATAAAAAAAGCGCTGCATGCGGTGCGCCGCCTTGAACCGATAGGCTGCGCATGTTCGGGGTTTAAACAATCGCTTATCGTCCAAGCGGGGATATTGTGCGAGTCACCGAAGACGGGACACATCCTCGACATTTATAAAAACGCTTACGGTCTTATATCGCAGATTATTAAAGACCATTACGAAATTTTATCTGCAGTGCCGGATTTGGAATTGTTTGTGCAAAAGCTTGCAAAAAAAAATATCCGCATAACGCGTGAACAAGCCGAAGAGATTATTGACTTATTAAAATCGCTTACACCGTATCCAGGTAGGGCTTATGCGGGCGCTTCCGAAGAAAAACAGTTTATCACGCCCGTTGCAGAAATCAAACGAAACGGAGACGAATTTGATATTATCATAAACGATGAAGAATTGCCGGCATTGGAAATTTCTCCTGACTATAAAGATATAGCATCTTTTCCCGCAGAGAAAAAAAAAGAAGCGCGCTCTTTTTTAAATAAGGCAAAAATGTTTATGGAATCGCTTGACTTCCGCAACAAAACTCTTTTTACAATTCTTTCGCAAATTGTACATATTCAGCGCCGTTTTTTTGAAGGAGTATGCGATAAAAATGGAGAACGGCGGCGCGGCTATTTAAAACCTTTGATGCAGGTAGATATTGCAGCGCTTTTAGGCTTGAATATTTCGACTGTTTCGCGGACCGTCAATCAAAAATATATACGCTGCGAATGGGGTGTTTTCGAAATTAAAGATTTGTTTTCAAACGAAGTATACGGCGGACTTTCCAAAGATTATGTACTTGCACAAATCGAAGAAATTATAAACGGCAATACGGCGGCGCGGGATGGGAACCGGACAGAATCCGACGGTGCAAAAATAAAAAAACTTTCAGACGAACAAATAAAAAATATTCTAAAAGAACAAGGAATTGAAATAAGCACCCGTACCGTAAATAAATACCGCGCGGAGCTGGGAATCGCCTCTTCGTACTACCGATAACTCAGGAACTTCATACAGCTCGGACCTGTCCGAAAATGCCGAAAAAAGTGTATACAAATTGTATAATGCTTATATGTGATGAGCAAAGCTTAACCTCGATAAAACTGAAATTTTTTCGGAGGAGGGGAATAATAAACACTTTTTTGTCTTACTTATTGTTTTATCCTTATCTTCCCGAATTCCGCAGCGATTACAATTCCAATAAAACCTGAAAAATCGCTCCTGCAATGATTATTTTAGAAAAGCCCGCATAGTCAGTTACAATGCCGATTATCATTGTTGTACCGGTACCTGCTAAACTTGCAAGCCCGCTTACCAACGAAAAATCCGACGCATGAGCTTCACCTCGCCCATCCTTTCGTACGGAGCGGAGTAATCTTTTGCGAACGTTTCCGCGCTGTGCTTTACGTATTGCTGTAATGCCTTTGAAACCTTTACGCAATCGGTATTGATGCCGCTTGCAATAATTTCTTTTATCTTTTTATAGTTGTTATCGGATACGTCCCATATCAGGTCGGATACTACAAATTCTTTATTCGTTGAATATCCGCTCTTTGCACATAGTACTTTCTACGATGATTTCCGCTTCACGGAGTACATCTTTTTCGATGATGCGGAATTTCGGTAATCCTTTTTTTGTAGTACCGTTTTATCTGCTCGTCGATAAAGAGCCCCGCATACTCGGCGCGCAGATGGGATAGTCGGATATAGCCCGTGCGTAAAAAGATGAACAACAGAGCACAGGACGTTCAAGATGAAAAGCTGCGATCAAAGATGAACGGCACTCAACCTCATCCGCATATACAAGCGAGAAACACCGTCAAAGCTGCCCTTGAACGGCATTATGTCCCGCGCTCTCTTCCATAATTTTTAATAATTTGCTACACTGGCGGTCTTATGAAGCTAAAACTGGCGGGGCAAACTACGGCGCAACGCAGAGAATTAATTTTGAATTCTTCCCCCTTAAAAACGCTCCTTATTCTTTCTCTTCCGGCATTGATGATGGCGTTATTGCAAGCGATGATGCCGTTTACGGACGGGCTTTTTATAAACAGACTGACAAACCATGTAACTGCAAGTGCCGTAAGTTTTTCGCAACCGATAATTTCAATCGTTCTTGCACTCGGTCAAGGGCTAAGCGTGGGTGCTACCGCAATTATCGGTCAGCTTAACGGACGCGGAGATATCGAAGAAAGCAAAAAAGTTGCAACACAAATTTTCGTATTCGGTTTTTTACTCGGTCTTGCTTCACTTCCCGTGCTATTTATGCTCGGCGCTGTAATAAGTACGACGCTCAAAAGCGAAATTGCGCCGAAGGTATTCCGATATATTTCTTTTTATTGTATATTTATGCCGTTCAGATTTATGTAATCCATTTATAACGTAATTAAAAATGCAAACTGAAAACCGTAATCTCCGTTTATCCGAATGATAATAATGCTTGTAATTAAAATTACGAGTAATTATATCTTTTTGTATATTTTACGGCTTGAAATTGACGGATGCGTTTGGGCTTCATTTTTTGCAAACCTTATTGTTGCATTATGGATGTTTTTTGATATGTTTATTAAAAAAACTCCCGATAAGCTGACGCTGAAAAGATTCAAGTTTTCGGTACCGATTTTAAAAAAACTGTTACAAGTCGGCTTTCCGGCAATGATGAATTATGCTTTTATATACGTCGGTTTTTTTCTTATCAATAAAGAAATGGAACCGTACGGCGCGGTTATTTTAAACGGACAAAGTATTGCAAACAATATTTCGACGGTGTGTTTTAATATTCCGGGGTGTTTTGCGGCAGCGGTTACGACGATGGTAAGTATGCACATAGGTTCGGGCAATCCTGCAAAAGCGAAGCGTTCGTGTCTTTTGGGCTGTATTGTAAGCGCAATAAGCGCGGCAGCACTGATCGGGGCAGTCGTTCCGTCTTCATCATTTTTGGTCTCTCTTTTTAAACCGGAGCTTCCCGAAATCGGAAATATTGCCGTTATTGCGCTGCATATTTATACTTATTCGGTTATAGGATTCGGAATTTGCATGACAATACAAGGCGCTTTTATCGGTTTGGGAAAAACGAAAATTCCGCTCATTCTCGGTGTTTTGCGCATTTGGTTTTTGCGTTATATTTTTATCCTCACGACCGTGAAATATCTTTCGTACTATTCAATTTATTGGGGAAACCTTTTTTCAAATATCACGGCGGGCATACTTGCGGTAATTTTAATTTTAAACACAAAATGGGTTTCGGGAATTAAACACGAAACGGAGAATGCAAACGAGAAATAAAAGGGGAATTATTTTATAGGTTACTTATGAATTTATTCACGGAAAAAATATATGCCGTGCAACAAAAGTACGGAACAAAACTTGCACAAGTCGCATTTAAATTGGGCGCGATTAAACTTTCGCCGAAAGAACCGTTTACGTGGGCTTCAGGCTACCGGATGCCTATTTATAACGACAACCGCCGGTTTTTAGCGGTGCCCGAAATACGGCTTCTTATTGCGGAGGCTTTTTCGGAATTGCTGAAGGCTGCCGATTTTAATCCCGATTGGATTGCAGGGACGGCGACGGCGGGCATTCCTCATTCGGTTACGCTCGGAGATTTATTAAAAAAGCCCGTTTCGTACGTACGTTCGGCAGGAAAAGATCACGGCTTAAAAAACCAAATTGAAGGGTTGGGCGCGAACGCCGATTATAAAAATGCACACGTTCTTGTTATTGAAGATTTAATTTCGACGGGGGGCAGTTCAATTAAAGCGGTACAAGCCGTACGGCTTGCAAACGGAAGAACGCCTTTTTGTTTTGCAATTTTTTCTTACGGATTTAAAGAAGCCGAAAAAGCTTTTGCCGCGCTTAATCCCGTGTGCACGCCCGTAACCGTTTTAAATTACGATATTATGCTCGACCAAGCCGTAAAAGAAAAATATATAAGCGAAGAAAATAAAAAAAGTTTGGCGGAATGGAGAAGTGCACCTTTTGCGTGGGGCGAAAAATACGGATTCGGTAAAGTTTAGTACTGCTTTTTGGGAACCTTCTAAAAACTGAAATTTTTATAGAAGGTGAGTTCCGCTCACCGGATATGTGAAGCTTACCGGTTTTGCCGGATGAGATTCCTCTAGTTCCGAAGGATGCAGGAGTATATCATGCAAGAGGTTTAGATACCTCCGCTATTCATATTTGTAAAATCGTTTTCTTCATCTTCGATAACGACCGATTCAACTGCTTTTTTTTCTACAATTTTGCCCATAAAAATATCTTTAATCAGTAAAATTTTTTTAGGCTCTTTTTCGATTTTTTCTGCTTCGTCTTTTTCCGTTTGAACGAATTCTTTAATTGCAATTTTAAAAGTATGTCCTGTAAGCTGTGAGACCGTACTTTGTAAAATATCCGAATGTTTTTGCAAAAGCGAAACATTAAACGCGGATTTGGCAATAATAAAGAGCGTTTCGTTTTTTACCGACCAGTCGCAGCTTTGTCCGATTGCAGAGGCTAAAAGACCATATTGTTTCGATAACATTTCAGTTGCGTTTTTTTTTATATTTTCAAAATCTTCCCAACCCGTTTCGGGAACGTATTCCGTTTTTTCTGCGGCGGTATTATGCGGAATATTTTGCTGCGCAGAATCGGTGCGGACTGAATTATTTTGCGGAATGCGGACAGTTTGAGAGGACGGCGGGTTTTCATTCATCCTTTTTTCCGTTTCGGCATCTGCCGAAGCGGAACCGGTCGGTTTATTTGCCGCGCTCTCTTTTCTGAGAATCTCTTTAAACTGATCGGTCAAACTGCCCGCATTACTAAAAGAATGTGGAGCTTCCGTTTCGTGTCTGTGAACATTTTCGGGATTTTGATTTTGAAATTGTCCGTCAGGATTATTTCCGTGCGGCTGCGCATAATAGGGGTCTAAATTCTTTTGCCGGTGCGGAGCGGAATTCGCCGCAAGCAAATTACGGGCGGCATCAAAAGCCGTTTTTAATTCCTGCGGAGAAACATAATCGGCAAGCCATGCCAACCTTGAAACTGCAAGTTCCAATTCATAGCGCGGGTCGACAGAGAAGCGTAAATCTTTAAAAAGCTGAAGCATTATGCTGAGCGCCTGTTCGATTTGCACGCCGGTCCATCCCGTTAAAACGTCTTGAGGAAAACGATCCGCTCGCTGTCCGATGAGGGCATCTTTTGTAATGCCGTGTTTTACAAGCAGTAAACTTCTAAAATAGTCGGCGCAGTCGGAAACGACTTGTTCGACGGAAATGCCGTTTTGTAAAATACCGTCCAAAACCAGCAATGCTTCTTGTCCTTTTTTTGCCGTACAGGCGGAAACAAGTTTATTTATCGAATCTATTCCGGTAAGTCCAAGTTTTTCGTGAATTTTTTCAAAAGTAATGTGCCCGTCCGAAAAAGCCGCAACTTGATCGAAAAGCGTATATGCATCGCGTACTCTTCCGGTAGCTTCGCGCGCAATCCAATAAAGCGCTTCATCGTCCGCTTTTATAGCAAGTTCTGCGGCAGCTTCCGCAAGTGCTTGTTTTAGGATTTCAATGGGTACCAGTTTAAAATTGAATTGTTGGCAGCGGCTTTTTATGGTTGCAGGCACTTTGTGAATTTCCGTAGTCGCAAAAATAAAAACGACATAAGGCGGCGGTTCTTCTATCGTTTTTAAAAGTGCATTGAATGCACTCGTCGAAAGCATATGAACTTCGTCTATGATGTAGATTTTATAGCGGTTTGAATTGGGCGGAAATAATATTTCGTCTTTGATTTGGCGTACGTCATTTACACCTGTGTTCGATGCGCCGTCTATTTCAATTACATCCAAACAAGAGCCCGCCGTAATTTCTTCGCATGCGGTACATTTTCCGCAGGGCGTCGGCTTCGGTCCTTCGGCACAATTTAAAATTTTTGCCAAAATGCGTGCGGAACTTGTTTTGCCGCAGCCCCGCGGTCCGGAAAACAAATACGCATGGGCAATCTTTCCCGCCTCTATCGATTTTTGCAAAGTAGCGGCAACAAATTCCTGCCCCAGTAAATCTTCAAATCTTTGCGGTCTCCGCCGCGTCGCAGTTACTTGATATTCCATAAGGACATTACTATATCAAAAAAACGGGTAAAATGAAACAGCCCTGCTTTAATTTTATTTGCCGGTATGTATATGTATAAAAAAACGAAACGCATCGATTGCCGGATGACGTCCGCAAGACCGGAAGTGCATAAGTCTTTTACGTTTGTTCTGTCCGGTTAGCGGGTTTAAAAAATGCTTTTTAAAATTATCTATTCGTTTTCATCTTTTTTCTAAAAAAACTCCAATAGCTTATTGTACAAATAAATAAAAAAGAATATAATCGGACTTAAAGATGCCCTTAAATAAAAAGGAATGAAAAAAATGATAAAAAGATTCCCGCTCAAAGCACGTCTATCCGTGTATTTTGGTTTGTTGTTTGTCTTTTCGATGACTGTAATCAATATTATCTCGATTCGTACTTCGCGTCTTACGCTTAAAAAAATGGCAACTTCTCATCTTATAACGCTGGCTCAAAATCAAGCGGCAATATTTGAGCAAGCCTATATTCAACGATTTAAAACGCAAATAGAAGCTTTGGCACGAGAAACCGTACTTGTAAATGCGGATATCCCGATGCCTTCAAAAGTAAGTTTGTTAGAAAGCGAAGCGGAAGTTTATAAAAAAGAAGGCTGTTTAAGAATACTTTTAACCGATATACAGGGAAACGCTTCCAGAAGCGACGGTTCCGTAACAAATGTTTCGCACCTCGACTGGTTCAAAAACAGCATTCAGGGAGAATTTTTCCTTACATCACCTTATTCTGCAAATAAAGACGGCTCGCTGGTCTGTGCGGTTTCCACGCCCATACGTGACACCGATAAAAATATTATCGGTGTAATCGCTATGATATACGACGGACTGAAAATATACGAAACCATAAAAAACGTAAAAATCGGAGACACGGGCGAAGTATATATCCTCGATAAAAACGGGGTTACTATTGCCGACCATGATATTTCGCTTGTTTATGAAAAATCAAACTCATATGAAAAATCGAAGACGGACAAGTCGCTTGAAAGCATAGGGGAATTTGAACGTGAAGCGGTGTTGGCGGAAGGGTCGGGTACGGGTTCCTACAAATATGAAGGCGATACGGAAGATGCTGCGTATGCAAAAATTCCTACCACGGGCTGGACAATTATTGCAACGGATACCCGAAAATCGTACATGGTTGCCATACGGCTTATTATCATTGTCGATACCGTACTTGTTACGCTAGTAGTCGCCGTTATATTCGGTATTTCGCTCGGGCTTTCCCGGTCGCTGCAAAAAACCGCTGATGCGCTTAAAGAAATAGCGCACGGTTCGGGCGATTTAACGGTTTCCCTTACGGAAAAAGGCAAAGATGAAATAACCGATATTTCAAGATATTTTAATCAAACTATCGGAAAAATTGCGGAAACAATGAAATCTATAAATACCAATGCATCCGAAATGGAAGTTATCGGCGGAGACCTTGCAGACAATATGGTTGAAACGGCAGGAGCGGTGCGACAAATTACCGCAACGATTGAAAGCGTAAAAGAAGAAGCAATCAGTCAAGCGGCAAGCGTAAGCGAAACCGCTTCCACCGTCGAACAAATCATTAAAACCATTCGGCAGCTGAACGCCAGCATTGAAATGCAGGCGGACAGTGTTGCTCAGTCTTCTTCCTCCGTAGAAGAAATGACGGCAAATATCGCTTCCGTAACCGGCACACTTGAAAAAAGCGGTGAGGTCATTCATAAGCTGTCCGAAGCGACAACGGACGGCAAAGCAACTGTTGCAAGCACGAGCACTATAACGCAAAAGATAAGCGACGAATCGGGCAGCCTTATGGAGGCGTCAAGTGTTATTCAGCATATTGCCTCGCAGACAAACCTTTTGGCAATGAATGCGGCCATTGAAGCCGCCCATGCAGGCGAAGCGGGCAAAGGCTTTGCCGTTGTTGCCGACGAAATTAGAAAGCTCGCCGAAGATTCCGCTGCACAAGGGAAAAACATAACTTCAACGCTGAAGAATTTATCGGGAGAAATTGAAACGCTTTCGGCTTCTTCAAAAACGGTGGAAGAAAAATTCAATATCATTTTTTCTCTGGCAGACCAAGTAAAATCAATGAGCTTGCAAATTACCGAAGCGATGCGGGAGCAGGAAAAAGGGAGCGGTGAGGTGCTTACCGCAATTAAAAATATAAATGATGTAACTCTCGTTGTAAAAAACGGCTCTGCAGAAATACTGAACGGCAGCGGAGAAGTTGTTTCTGAAATGCGCAAACTCGATGAAATTACACGTACAATAAGCAACAATATGAATGAAATGGCTTCCGGTGCAGTGCAAATTAACGAAGCCGTGCAAGAAGTAAACGAAATCAGTCAAAAAAATAAAATGCGTATTGGAAATCTTGCCGGTGAAGTAAAGAAATTCAAGGTGTAGGGCGTGCTTGCAGAATAAGCAGTTTAAATTGCTTTTGCTTCTTGCGCATCAGGTTTATGCGCCGCGCACCCCCTACTCAATTTTATACTGCAAAAGCAAAATCCTTAAAGACTCTTTGTTCGGTACTCCGAAAAGGCGGCAGGCTGACGCCATATCTTTTTTTACGACGGAAGTACTTACGTGATATTCGACTGCGAGCTCTTCGTAGGTTTTTCCGCCGTTGACCGTACCTTGAATAAAAAGCTTTTGACGTTCCGAAATGCCGTAGTCCGACAAGCGTAAGGCAGAACCCTTAGCCGGGAGCGGAATTTCAGGGGTAACAACTTCTGCAACGGGCAAAAGGAAGGACAGCTTCGATTCCAGCTTTTTATAAAGACAGGTAAGCAGCCCGAAATGAAAAAGAGTAAGCGCAATTTCGAACACCGCCATTTTTATATTAAACGCAAAATAAAGACCTGCCGTAATGAGTACCCAGTACAAACAGAGTGCCGCAATCTTTTCTTTATAGCGGGTTTTAAAATCTCCGTTTACAAAAACCATAACGCAGCCTGCGGTAAAAAGGAGGGTGCCGATGCCGACAAAGCCCATATGAACGGTAACTCCGCCTTCGATAAAAAACAACAGGTACGAAATAATTTTATTGCCCGGTTTTATAAACAAAAAAATGCACAAAACGGTGGCAACTGCATTAACGGCGACATCAATCCACCTTACAACCGGAATAAAACCCACAAACGGAACTTGAGTGGTAATATTCAGCACGATTGCAATGCACAACACAAAGAAACCCGATGCATACATAATACGGTTGACGGTAAAAAAATCTCTCATAATAAAAACAGTATAAAAAAAGACGGTATAAAATACAAGTAGACACGAAACACCGAACCGGACAGGACGTCCGGTGGTTCCAACTTCGCAAGTTTTAGCTTATGGCTAAAACTTGAAGCTCAAAACGGTACAGGACGTACCGTTTATAAATCGGCACGGATGCCGGTGGTTCCAACTTCGCAAGTTTTAGCCTATGGCTAAAACTTGAAGCTCAAAACGGTACAGGACGTACCGTTTATAAATCGGCACGGATGCCGGTGGTTCCAACTTCGCAAGTTTTAGCCTATGGCTAAAACTTGAAGCTCAAAACGGTACAGGACGTACCGTTTATAAATCGGC
>CAUUAT010000001.1:0-44414 GCA_963543195.1 uncultured Treponema sp. | reverse complement strand
TCGTAAGAATTCTGTTTTGTTGCAAAATTTCGCGGCTTACGTTTAAGGGTAAATCCTCACTGTCGATAACACCGCGCACAAACCGTAAATAAGTAGGCAGCAGTTCTTTTTCATCGTCGGTAATAAAAACACGTTTTACAAAAAGTTTTACGCCCGGCTTATAATCCGCATGGAACATATCGAAAGGCGCCTTGGCGGGAATATAAAATAAGGTGGTGTATTCTTGTGTGCCTTCCGCCTTTGTGTGAATATACATAAGCGGATTTTCGGAGTCGTGTGAAATCGATTTATAAAAATTATAATAATCTTCTTCTTTCAGTTCGTTTTTCGGTTTTTGCCAAATAGCGCCGCCGTCGTTTATTTGCTCGGTTTTGGGCGCCTCCGATTTTACTTTTCCTTTATCGTCGTATTCTTTTTGTATGTAATGCAAATAGATGGGAAAAGCGATGTGGTCGGAATACGTTTTTACGATTTCTTCAATTCTCCAGCGCGTTGCATATTCGGAATCTTCGTTGTTCAGATTAAGGATAATGCACGTCCCGTTTGAACCTTCGGGAACATCGTCGATAACCGGAAACGCCGAGTCGTCCGCCTGTTCCAAATCGTACGAGCCTTTACCGTCCGACACCCACTTCCAGACCGATGTTTCTCCCGCTTTTTTTGAGATAACATTGATTGAAGAAGCTGCCATAAATGCCGAATAAAAACCGACTCCGAATTGTCCTATCAAGTTGGAATCTTTTTTATCCTGAGCGGCAAGCTTGTCCAAAAAGGCTTTTGTGCCCGATCGGGCAATGGTGCCTAAATTGCTTTTTAAGTCTTCTTCGTTCATTCCGATACCGGTATCGCGAACGGTTAGCGTATTTGCAGTTTCGTCAAAACAAATATCGATACGCGGTTTAAACTGAAGCTGTTTATACGCTTCGTCGGATACCGTTAAGTATTTCAGTTTATCCAATGCGTCGGAAGCGTTTGAAATAAGCTCCCGTAAAAAAATTTCTTTGTTTGAATACAGCGAATGAATGATAAGCGACAATAGCTGATTCACTTCGGTTTCAAACTTGTACTGTGCCATAAAAAGCCTCCAATAAAAAATTAGGAACTATTTGGAACTTCTAAAAACTTTAGTTTTTAGAAGTTTTCCTCGTTTTTGCAGATGCCCTATTGTTTAAAGATAATAAAATACAACGGGAGCGGCAAGGTGAAATTGCAAAGATTACAAGTGTCGATTAAGGCGGCTTATACGGTTTAGCCGGCATAATGCCGGCAATGCCGATATTATGCCTTTACAAATACGTAAATTTTCAATATGATGGCAGCAGGTGTTAAACTATGACCGAAAATAACGATATGACAGCTAAACCTTCTGCGCAAAACAGTGCAGCACAGCCTGCCGGTATAAAAGAGCGGTTAGACTTTAATGCAGATTTTAAACTTGATTGGCATGATCCGGATGAAGCAACCGACGGATACCAGCTTAAATGGATCGGCAAAGGTTATGCACGACTGCAAAGCGGGACGGCTCCTCGTACTGTTATAATTCCCGATTCCGAACATAATGCTAAACCTGAAAATAACGACAGTGGCAATATCTTTTTAACCGGTGATAATCTTGAAGCGCTTAAGCATTTGCAAAATGCGTATCGGAACAGTGTTGATATGATTTATATTGATCCGCCGTACAATACCGGTAAAGAATTTACCTATAACGATACATTCGATTTTAGCGACGAAAAATTAAAAGATATGCTCGGCCTTACGGACATTGAAATAAAACGGCTGCACACGATTAACGGCAGGAGTTCTCATTCCGCATGGCTCACTTTTATGTATCCGCGCCTTAAACTCGCGCGGACGCTTTTAAAAGATTCGGGTGTTATTTTTATCAGTATTGACGACAACGAACAGGCAAACCTTAAACTATTGTGCGATGAGATTTTTGGAGAGGGAAATTTTGTTAACAATTTTATTTGGTTGACCGGAAAAGGTAAAAAAGATACGTGGTCGAGAACGACGGAGCAGTACATATTGTGTTATGCAAAAGATAAATCGAGCTTGCCCGCATTTTCTGAAATCCAATTAGCACAGGGAAATTTTTCCAATCCTGACAATGACCCTCGTGGTGAGTGGTTTTCGGGAAGTATTTCCTTCGATGAAAAACGGAGTAATGAAGAGCGCGATACTTATTTTAGTATAACGTCTCCTTCCGGTGAGGTGTGGACGCGGCAATGGCTCGTAGAATCAAAAGAAGAAATGGATTCATTACTAAAAGATAATAGAATATACTTTGGACCGGCTCCGGATTATAAAAATGTCCCCAGAAAAAAGATATTTCCATTTGATGAAAATGAAATTATCCCAACTAATTTATTGGATAGTTATGGAACAACAGTATCGGCACAGACAGAGTTGAATAAGTTATTTGCTATGAACTCTAAACAGAATATCTTTGATAATCCGAAACCGGTTGCACTCATAGCTCATATCATATATCTTTTAATGAAAAAAGAACTTCTCATTCTCGACTTCTTTGCGGGCAGCGGTACTACTGCACATGCCGTTATGCAGCTGAACGCTGAAGACGGCGGAGAGCGCAAATGGATATTATGCAATATTGATGAACAGACAAAAGAGGATAGTGAGGCATACAAAGCAGGGTATAAGACAATCGATGAGATTTCCGTAGAGCGTATCAAACGGGCGGCAGCGCAAATCGGAGATACCAGTGGCTTTAAACGTTATTTTGTTAAAGAACCGGCAGCGCAAACGCTCGATAAAATTACCGAATTTGATCCTGCGCAAAATAAGCTAATTCCCGACGATATGGTTGCTGCAATGGGCGGCGCAGGTGTTATCTTACATACATGGCTTGTTGCGGACGGATATAAGCTGGATTATAAGCCGAGAGAAATAGATATTGCAGGCTATACAGCGTATTACTGCGGCAATTCAATGCTGTACATTATCAATCAAGGCTGGGGCAAAGAACAGACAAAGGAACTGTTGAATCGTATTGGAACGCACACGTTAAATGTGAATACCATTATTTGTTACGGCTATTCGTTTCCATTGGAAAGTATGCGGGAGCTCGAAATAAATGTTAAACAGAGTCTGCATAATCAAGTGCAAATTGAAACGAGATATTAATGATGAATATACATTTGGAAGAATTGGCGCACCAACGGAATGCCTTGGATGCGGTTTTAAACTATTTTCCCGCTCGCGATGAAATGCAAACAAGTCCTGTCTTTGCAAATCCTGTTTTACAAAACGCCGGCGATGAAAGCGCTTTTATCGATATTAAAATGGAAACGGGTACCGGTAAGACGTACGTGTATACGCGTGTGCTGTATGAGCTGAACCAAAAATACGGGCTTTATAAATTCATTATTGTGGTGCCGTCTTTGGCAATAAAAGAAGGTACTAAAAATTTTATTGAAAGCGATTACGCACGGCAGCATTTTAGTAAGTTCTTTCCCAACAAAAAAATTGAGCTGCAAATAATCCGCGCAGGGGATTTTAATGCTAAGAAAGGGAAACGTAAAAACATTCCGGTATCGCTTATGCAATTTTGCGAAGCGACCAAAAACGAAAAAAATACCATTCAATGTTTATTGTTGAGCGATAAAGGTTTTTTAGATCGAACCGATAGCGCATTGTTCAAAGATGATTATGACCAAACGTTATTCGGCGGCTATTCTTGTCCCATCGAGGCAATAAAAAATACTTTGCCGGTCTTGATCATCGATGAGCCGCACCGGTTAAAGCGCGATGGAAAATCCCATGAAAATATACGGGATAAAATAAACCCGCAAATGATTATCAGATTCGGCGCAACTTTTCCTGAAATAAAGACCGGAAAAGGAAAAAGCGCGGTTATAAAAAAAGATTTTTACCGGAACGAACCCCAGTTTGACTTGGGCTCAGTAGAAGCGTTTAATCTGGATTTGGTAAAAGGCGTTGCTGTCCAATTTCCTCATTTACCGGAAAATGCGGCGGAACGATATAAAGTAAAAAGCGTCAATAATAAGGAATTGACGCTGAGTAAAGGTACTATGGAATGGGTGATAAAGACCGGAGAGCGCCTTAATAGTATCAGCGGTATGTTCGGCGGCGGTGTAACGTATGATGGAAATAAAAAACTGTCAAACGATTTGGAACTTTCCGAAGGGATGGAGCTTATCGAAGGCGTTTTCAGTAATTCATATCAAGAGCTGCTGCTCAAACAAGCGCTTGACGCTCATTTTGAAATGGAAATAAAGAATTTCCATCGGAACGGCTATAAGGTAAAAACGAATGCTCTGTTTTTTATTGATAGTATCAACAGCTATCGTGATAAGGACGGCTGGCTAAAACATACGTTTGAAAAACTCCTAACAGAAAAAATCGATGCGTTATTATCCGAATATACAAGCGGGGCATACCATGACTATTTAACGGCAACCAAGCATAATGTGGAAATGGCTCACGGCGGATATTTTGCTAAGGATTGGGGCGAACCTGATGAAAGCGCCATTGCCGAAGAACGAGAAGATATTCTGCATAAAGAAAGAACCTTACCGTTCAAAAAAGAGAACGGAGAATGGAATATTAGGCGTTTTTTCTTTTCAAAATGGACACTGCGCGAAGGCTGGGATAATCCGAATGTTTTTACTATTTGCAAATTGCGCAAAAGCGGCAGCGAAACAAGTAAAATACAGGAAGTAGGACGCGGATTGCGGCTGCCGATAGATGAGCAGGGGAACCGATTGGCGAATGAAGAGTGGAAGCTACATTTTATCATCGGTTGGGATGAAAAAGATTTTGCGGAAAAATTAGTCGGTGAGATTAACCGCGATGCAAAAGTTGTGCTGAACAAGCAAACCTTGACCCCGGAAATGATTGCTATTATTTGCAATACTGAAAAAATTACGGAAGAAGCACTGCTTGAACAACTTGACGATGCCGGTATTATCAATAGGGTAAATAACTTTAAAGACGGCGGATATGAAAAACTGATTGCCTTACATCCTGCACTTTTGCAAACACAGGTCAAAAACGGCAAGATCATTTCTCCTACACTGAAAGACCGGCAAAAGAAAATAAAACTGCGTATCAATAATTGGAAAAAGATTGAATCATTTTGGTTGGAAGTGTCAAAACGGTATATGATTTCGTTTGAGAGAATCGATAAAAGCAGCATGACCGGTTTGCTTGCTGAAATACTACATACAGACGGCATTTTTGATGACAATAAAGAAGTAGCTATCACCGTCAAACAAACGCAAAAAACAGCAGACGGAAACATTACACTGGTAGAAAAAACACGTGCGATCACAAATACCCATTCGTTCGGAAAAATGCCTTATAATGAATTCGTAAAAAAATTGGCAAAAAGAACAGCACTGCCGGTACAAATGCTCCATGAACAATTATGGCAGGTTTTAAAAGAGCACGCCGCTAAAGGACTTGATAAAGCGGCTATAAACGCTCAATTAAATCAAAATTCGCTTGAAAAGATTGCTGCCGTTTGGCGGGAAAAATTTGCCGAAACGTTTGCAGCAAAATACTCGTATGATTCTTTGAACTTTACCGCTGATATTTCGGTATTGCAAAACGGCAGCTTTATAAAAGAACTGCCAACCGGTCTTGTCGGCAATTATGAGGCGAACGATATTGCAGAAGATATGAGGAATTTGTATGAGCTGCCTCTTTTCTATGATAGCGAACAGCCTGAGCATGAAATATTAAAAATAAGTCCGCCGCACAACATCATTGTATTCGGTAAAATACCGCGCAGGGCAATTAAAGTGCCGACATACACCGGCGGAAGTACGACTCCCGATTTTATATATGCCGTTGAAACGGCATCGAATAAAAATTTATATGTCTTGCTTGAAACAAAGGCGCAGGACATGCGCGGTGCGGAAAAACGGGCAGTCGAAGCACAGAAAACATTGTTCAAAACAATGCCGGATGTTCAATGGCATTTGATTCAAAATGCCGATGAAGTGAGCACCTTACTGAACGGTTTTTAAAACTAATGTAAGAAATATGCCGGACTACGCTAAAACCGTTGCATTTTAGGAGAACCCAATGGATATGAAAACCGTGATAAAAAGTATTGTTTTGGTATGCGTAATAGGTATGCCCTTATCGGTCTTTTCTCAAGAAAGTACTTACACTATCGGCGGTCCGCAATATAATAGACAAATTTACGATAGCCGTAAAAATCAAGTTACGCACTTTAAACAGTGGGAATTGATACGGGATTTTTATATATCGCCCGATAATGAAAAAATGGCCGTTTATCATCGACCCGATAAATCAAAATGTTTTTTGCTTACATTATACGACTTAAAGACTCATACCGTTATTTCTGAATGCGAACCCGGCTGGGCATGTGTCGGTATCCGATGGATGAAAGACTACCTCATATATATGTGGGCGACAAGCGGCGGCGGAACAAGGTTTGAATATAGAAATTATAACAATTTAAACGTGGCCTTTGTGTTGAATTCCTACGGATATTACGAAGATGCGGAAGACGATGTTCTTATTTTTTATCCGATATATAGTGCATCCGACAGCGGCGTATCCGTTTATGAATATTCGACGGGGAAAAAGATAAGTGGAGATTTTCTCTCCGGTAAATCAGGTTATACGATTCGATATATTAAAATTGATGAAAAAATAAAACCCGATATAAATAAAATCGGCTTTCATCAATACGAAATCGGTATTGTTTATCGAGATGATACTGAAGCAAAGGAAATGATTACATTTTAATACAACAAAGGAGTAATACAATGAAAATGCGGATAGGAGTGAAAATTCTGATAATCGTGCTAGGTGTAATTGCCGTACTTTTTCTTGCCGGCGTTCTCTTTTTGATCTTGTGGCCGACATTCGGAGCAAAGGCATCCGATACGGATAGGAAAGACTACGCATTGCGTGCGTCCAATTTCGACGGTAGCATCTTTCACAACGAGCATGCCTTTCAAATAATGGAAAGCGTTCCAAAAGACGCGCCCGACGGGGTGATGTCTCATAAGGATTCTATTCCCACAGAAGCTATTCCGCTTGCGCATCCGGATATCTCACGCATACCGGCGCTTGATCAGGTTACGGTTACCTGGTTTGGCCACTCATCGTTATTGATACAGATGCACGGCATGAATCTTCTCATCGATCCTGTATTCAGCGATGTGCCTTCTCCGGTCGGTTTCGGCGTCAGTCCTCGGTTCAGCGGTTTGCCGATGGATATTGCGGATTTTCCTGAAATTGATGTCCTACTCATCTCCCACGATCATTATGATCATTTGGACTACCGCACGATTTTACAACTTGACAAGAAAGTGAAACGCTATATCGTGCCGTTGGGAGTGGAAAACCATCTGAAACGATGGCATGTCGCAGCGAACAAAATTACAAATATGGCATGGTGGGAAGAGATCACGATCAACGGATTAACGATCGGCTGCACTCCGGCGCGACATTTTTCAGGACGCAGTCTGAACGACCGCTTTGCCAGTTTATGGGCATCGTGGGTGCTCAAAGATGAATATCATCTGTTATATGAAAGCGGGGACACCGGATTTGATACGCATTATCAAACGATACATGATAAATACGGCGATTTTGATTTTGTTATGCTTGATGGGGCGCAGTATAACCTGCGCTGGCCGTCAGTGCATCAGACGCCTGAGCAAGCTTTTGCCGCTATTCGGATGCTCGGTGCAAAATATGCGATGCCCATTCACTGGTCAACCTTCCGTCTTTCAACTCACCCATGGGATGATTCTGTGGTGCGTTTAGTCCATGCAGCGCAGCACGGCAATACGCCGATTATTACGCCCATGATCGGGCAGACTATGAATCTCAATGATGTTGAACGCTATCAAAGCCGATGGTATGAAACGGTGAAATAAGGAACCTCTAAAAATATTTGGAAGATGTCCGGAATACGGTTCGGAGCTTTAAAAAAAGGAGGGGAACCTTTACAGGTTCCCAATTATGAAAAAAAACTAAAATTGGAAGAGGCGCCGGTCAGAATCGAACTGACGCATAAAGGTTTTGCAGACCTCTCCCTTACCGCTTGGGCACGGCGCCGACATTTGCGGATTATAGCAAAAAATAAAAACTTGTGCAATAGGTTATAGTAATTTAAATTAAAAATCCGTATAATACTCCTATGTTTGATATGAAGCCTATAATTATAAAAAATATATTTAAGGGGCAGCCCTATTATATTCTTACATGGTCGCCGCTCACAAAAGCTGACAAATATAAAATCAATACGGCGGTACCGGCGGTTTCGGGCGTTTACGAATTATACCGGATGGATAAAGAAAAAAAATTAAATCTGTTATCCGTGACGCATGCTTGGTATGGAGGCTTACGCAGCAATATCCGTGAAGCAATTGACCCGGATACAAAAACGGATCCGGAGCTTAGAAAACTTCTCGAAGACGATGAGACGGAAATCTACTATCGCTATTCGTGTTCCGATTCTTTCGGAGACTTATTGGATGTCGTATGGTTTTTGCATTCTTCTTATTTTCCCGGTGATATACGCATCGAATCTTCAAAGCGGTATGAAAACTTTTTTTTGTCCGAACGGGCGCCCGATAAAGTTTATTGGCTGGAATAAAAACGCTATGAAACTTTTTTCACGGTTTTTTAAAATCTCGTTTACCGTTTTAATTTTTATTTTTCTTCCGAATACTTTTGTATATTCGCAAAACGAATTGCCTAATTTTTACGACAATGTTCCGAATGAAAAATTGGCGGCTTCAATCATTGAACACATGACCGATGAAGAATTGCTGGCACAAACATTTATGTTCGGCTGGGCGGGACAGGAACCGGACGGCTTACTTGCCGAATGGATTGAAAAGTCGGGGCTGGGCAGTATAAAAATTTTCGGCTGGAACACGCAAGATTCCCGTAAACTTGCGCAATCGGTTTTAACGCTGCAAAAAAAAGCGTACGGAAGAAGATTCGGAATTCCGTTATTTGTCGCTACCGACCAAGAAGGCGGCTGGGTAAGGCATGTAAAGGGGCTTACCTCCGAAACACCGGGTAATCTTGCAATAGGTGCATCGGGCATCCCGCAAGATGCATATTATGCAGGTTATTATATTTCACGTGAATTGCGTGCCTTAGGCATAAATTTAAATTTTGCGCCGTCAGTGGATCTTTTAACCGACCTTAATTCGACTATCATCGGTTCACGTTCTTTCGGCGACTCCCCCGAAGCCGCAGGAGTCTTAGGTGTCGCTTTTATGCGCGGAAGCAAAGATGCGGGCGTGCTGACTACTGCAAAGCATTTTCCGGGACACGGCGATACAAGCGTAGACAGCCACGGTAGGCTTCCGAAAATCGATATTACCGAACAAACACTGTACGAACGGGAGCTTGTCCCGTTTAAATATATGGTCGATGCCGGAGTACCCGCAATTATGGCAGGACATCTTAATTTTCAGGCAGTGTCGCCAAACGGAGAACCGGCAACATTTTCAAAACGGCTTTTAACTGAAATTCTTCGCGGCGAAATGAAATTCGGAGGGCTGATAATAACCGACGATATGATGATGTTCGGTGCGATTCATTTTGCAGGCGGAATTGCCGAAGCCGTACGTATGGCTCTGGAGGCGGGAAACGACATTATAGAATCTTCGACGACACCGCGTCACTATCAGCCGTTTTGGTCGAAGAATTTACAGTATTTAAAAGACAATCCGCACTTTAAAGCCCGCGTAAAAGATGCCGCATACAGAATTCTTCTTGCAAAATTAAATTATTTTAAAACGGGGAATCATGTTCCTATTTTCCCCGATCCTTCAGCCGTTTATAAAGCACTTCCCGATACCGAAGGCGAAAAATTTTTTTTAGGGCTTGCGGCGCGCTCGGTAACCGTTTTACGCGGACACGATATTCCGTTTAAACCCGCGCAAAACGAAAGAATTCTTTTGGCATCGAATTACAGCGATTTTTTTAAGTGCGCCTTAAAGCGTTTCCCCAATGCAAAAACGACTCCTTTACGCGGAACCGTTTTTCATACGCGGAATTTCGATACGCTTATCTATTGCCTTTCAGACGATTACTCGCTTGATATTTTACGGCAAACGGTTCAAAAATATCCTGAAAAAAAAATTATAGTAATTTCAGTGCTATCGCCCGCACCTTTAAAAAAACTCCTCGAAATAAAAACTGCGATTTGCATTTACAGCTATTCGCCCGTATCTTTTACTGCCGGTTTTGCTGCATTGTGCGGCGACTTTAAAGCGGACGGTAACATACCCGTTTCGGGAATTAAATAAAAAATGGGCTTTTTTGTTTCTCCTCTTACGCAAAAAAATATAGATCGTGCAATTTATGCAATTTTACCGGAAGAACAAACGTGTATAAATTTAGCCGAAGGTTTAAGACGGCAAAAAGAATTTTTTACAAAAAAGGAAAATTTTTCCGTTTTTATTAAAGCCTCCGTTTTTTCAGACGAAAAAGGAATAATAGGAATACTTGCATTATCCCGTGCAGGCGTTTTACTTCACTGTTTTATCAAAAAAATACCCGCTTCCATTTGCGGGTACGTAACGGATTCTTTTTTAAGCGAAACGGCACCTCTTTCCGTAATGGGTGAAAAAAACGCTTCCGTAATTTTAGAAAAAACAATAACGAAACGTTTTTATAAAACACCTTTTGCGGTAAACGAATATAAATTGCTCATTTTAAAAGAAAACCCAGCCGCCGACTTTTACAAAAATACGAAGCGACGGTTACCTGCGGACTTGGAATTTATAAAGCCGTCTATTAAAGATATAAAAGAATTGTGCAGTCTTGAAGCGGATTATCAAGAAACGGAAGTCTTGCTTAACGGAGAAAAAGCTTCTTTCGATTTGTGTTTTAAAGTACTGTCGAAACGTATTGAAGCGAACGGGCTTTATGCGGTAAAAAAAGAAAACAGGTTTATTGCAAAAGCGGCGGTAAACGCGTCCGGTTTTTTTTGGAATCAAATAGGCGGTGTGTATACACATCCGGAATTTAGGAACAACGGCATCGGGCGGGCTGCCGTTCTTTTTCTTGTGGAAGACTGTTTGCGCAAAAAAAAGAAATGTTCACTTTTTGTAAAAGTTGAAAATTATGCAGCGCGCACTCTATATGAAAAATTAGGCTTTACGGAATATTGTAATTTTAGGATTTCGTATTTTTAAAAATTGGCTAAAAAAAACATAGCAAGCAAAACGGAACAGCGGGCTTTTTCTTCGGAAATCGTATTTATTTTTGATACGCTTTCGACATAGTACCAAAAAAATCCGAAGTCGGGTTCTATGCGTAAAGCATATTCCAAAAAATCTCCTGTTTTTACCATACCTCCGAAAAGAAGCAAAATAACGTCATGCAAAATAGAAAAGCATTCCGAAAAATTTTCTTTGAATATATTTTCCCCGTCCGGTTCCAAGAGTTTTTTACATAATACGTTTATTCTGTAAAGCGTTTCTTCTTTAAATTCTTCATCGTTTTTTTCCACCCATGTTTTTTGAACAAGAAGCTGAATATTTTTCATAAAACTTTTGATCAATTTTTTTTCGGTATGAGGATCGCAGTTTTCGGTATATTCAAAAAAATCCTCATTTCCCAACGCTCGTGCAATTTGCAGTGCAGCGGAGGTTACATCTTTAGCATTATCGGAACCGATAAATTTCGGAAGCCCCGAAAAGGCGGCGTCTTTTATTGTTTGAGGAACCAACTCGTCATTAAAAACAGATACATCCATATAAACCAGATTACTATTTTATAGCTTTTTTATCAATAGGGCGTCTTTAAAAAAACGGTCGGCTTTTATCGGTTTTCAATTATAAGATGCTCATTAAAATTTTCCGTACGGGATACTTTATGCGCTGCCGCTTTTTTACCGGATTTACGCCTTGACAAACGTTCGGCACTACTATACACTGGCAGCTCCAATTTGCTGAATTGTTTTTTTTAGCACCTCTAAAAATCCGATAAAATTTTAGGAGAAACGTATGTACATAAAAAAAATAACGGGTGAAAAATGTTATCTTTCGCCCATGCTGCTTGATGACGCGGAAAAATATACGGAATGGCTGAATAATGCGGAAATTGCGGATAACCTTACGCGCGTCTACAGTCCATTGACGGTTGACGGCGAACGCGAATTGCTTGCGCGTATTTCAAAAGAGCATAACTACGGAATTATAGATGTAAAAACGGATTCGCTTATCGGTAATGCAGGGCTGAACGGAATCGATCATAGCAACAGAAGTGCCGAAGCCGGACTTTTTATCGGGGATAAAAGTTTTTGGGATAAAGGATACGGTCGGGAAGCATTATCCTTGCTAATAGATTTCGCTTATAAAAAACTTAATTTGCATAATATATCGCTTAATGTTTATGCGTTTAATAAACGCGCAATCGCCTGTTATACGAAAATCGGATTTAAGCAAGCCGGTGTTATTAGGCAAGGTCTTATAAGGAATTTGGAATATCACGATATTATCTTGATGGATATTTTGCCGAAAGAATTTTATGAAAAAAATCCCCAATACAAATAGCGGGCGCCTTTTTAAAAATCTTTTGAGTCGGATTTTTTAAAGATAGCATCCCGCTTTTATAGCTAGCGGACAACCATAACCTTTCGCATTTCATCGATATTCGGGCCTGCTATCCGTATAAAATACAAGCCTCGTGCGACCGGGTTACCGGCACTGTTTTTGCCGTCCCACGAGTAAAAATAGGCTCCGGCACTTTGTTGTGCGCGTTCGAGTGTTTTTATAATACCGCCGTCAAGCGTCATAATCTGAATCGTAATTGCTCCCGGGTTGGACGTTGTAAGCTGAATTGAAACGCTTTCGCCTTTGTCGGGGTTAATTACGTTATTAAAAACCGAAACACCGCCGCGCTGATAGCTGGTCCCGACTACGCTGAATTTCCAAACATTGAAAGAAAAAATATCGGAATCGTTTTTTAAAAGCGGACACGGCAGCCAGCCGTCATACACAAACATAAACTCCGCAACGGAGCGCTCCTTAAACCGCGGTTCGATAGAAGGAATTAAAAATTGAAGCGTATTCGATTCCACAGTCGGAGAAAAGGCTGCAGCATTACCGTTGGGCACGGCATTTAGCGGCTGTACGTGCGGAAACGGCTTAACTCCGCTTACCGCAGGATACCAAAAAATATTTTTATCGGCGTCGAAATAGAGTTTAACGTTTTGTGAAGACGCAGCTTTTGTTATGGAAATAACGGTATTCAGTTTCGGGAGCCACGCTTCTCCCGAAAAGCTGCGTATTGTCCGCACATTGGATGCAAATAAAACGCTAATAAGCCCGATGCCGACATCCGAAATATGTTCTTTTTCATACGTTTCACCGTCGCTGCCGTACTGCACAATCGATATTTTCATATCCGTGCGCAAAATTTCTTCGGCGTTTATCGGTTTATTAAGCGTATACTTCCATACCGTACAGCTCGGATATCCGTGCGGCATATATACGGTAGGCTGCGTCGTACTTTCCGCGTTAAACGTTGCGCCGCCGGTATTGCTGACGGTCAGCTTTGAAAGAGCGAATTCGTACGGCCCCATACCGGTTTTAAAAACGGCATACAATTCCGTGCTACCCGCTCGTACAAAAGAATTTATAAAACCGCCCTGCGGTTCGCTCGGCGTAGTGTATGTTTTATAAAATACCCAGCCGTTGCGGTTTTCCGTATTATCGACATGGTCTATACGGCCTATGTTGCCTCCGGCGCCTGTTTTGTTAAGCCGGTAACAGGGGCGAAAATCTCCGCCGTTTATTTTTACGGTGCCGGTATAAATTTTTAAATACTCGCAGTCGTTTCCGTCCTGTATATCGGGGGAGGAAGGTATATAAATAGCGGCTCCGTCCGAGCCTTGTATATTTAACCGCGAGGAAGAAGAGCCTTTTAATTCCAAACTTTCAACCGTTATTTTGCGCTTGAAGGTAACGGTTTTACCCGGCGCATTGCAAATCAATTTTTTAAATTTTGTTTTAGTTTCATCGTTCGACTGGCCTTCAATTATGCAGTTGCCTGTATTCTCTATTATCACGTCGGCAGTCGTTGAAAATGTACCGTGATTATGCAAACCTCCCTTTACCGTTATTTCGGCAGCGGCGGTGAGCGTTTTGTTCGGGTTTATTACAATAATTTCCGCTTTCAATTTGTTTTGTAATGCGGCTGTCCCGCCTACCTCAAACCGTTTCTTTACCGTTATTTCGGCAGCGGTAGTGAGGTTTCCCGTCGACGCGATATAGACATCATCCGCTTTCAGTTCTTTATTGAGCGTAACTATGCCGGTTATTGTGAGGTTGTGTGATACTGTAATTTGATTATCCGCATTAATATTTAAAGGAGTATTCGAACTAATAGGAGAATCAAGGTTCGGCCGATTTGTCATTGTTACATCATAATAGGGGCCCTTATAAATAGAGTTAGACGATGTCCCATAATATTCGACGGAAGAGGTTCCTGTAATTGAGCCTGTTCCTGCGAGTTCTATTTTATTGGCAGAAGTAGGTTTTTCAAACCACGTTTTTTGGTTAGGCGAACCCGTTAATTGCAGTATTCCTTCGTTGCGGAGCTGGGCGGTTGCACTGCCCGTTGTCTCGATTATATAGTCCGCTAAGTTCAATTTGGCGTCGCTTTCAATTTTTACCGATTTTGCTTTTGCATTTGTTGTAGCGGTAAGTTCGGGATAGTTAGGTTTTGTAGATATAGTAACAATATCGTATGCTGCAGGAATTGTAACGAAATTCCAGTTGCTCAAATTATTCCAGTTATTATCGCTTCCTTGCCATATAAAATCGATTGATGCAAAAAGCCACCCGTTTTCTATTTGATTTACAGGACGAGTATCATCTGTTTTTTTACTGTTTTTTACCGCATAATTAGTTGTTTGAACATGCACATTAATAGAGTCGATTGATAAATATTCCCCATTGTTTGTAGCACTTGTTAAATTTATGCTGCCGTTGCCTGAAATTTCCAACATCGAATTTATATTGCTGCCGGTAAGATATAGATGATTTTTTACGGTAATTTTATTTTGCAGTTCTAATTTTTTTCCGCCCGCTCCCATCATGCTTAATTCATAAAATTCGGTATCACTTGCATTATTTGTTCCGATAATTGTAATATCGCTCGTATTATTCAATATTACGCTATTGTTATTTGCTTTAAACTGCCCGGTATTCTTAAAACTATTCATTAGTGTAATAGGTGTTAGAAGTTTTAATATTCCCGATACGACTTCCAAATCATAAAATTGAGTTTCGGCATTTACATTTATTTGACTATTACTTCCGTTAAAATGCACCGTTTTATTATTGTGTGCAAATGTCCCGTTGTTTGTAAACTTTCCGCTTACGGTAATATTGTCATTTATCGTGAATGTCCCGTTGTTTGTAAGATCTGCGTCTACAGAAATCTGCGAAGACGGCGTTGTCAAACTCGCACTGGCAGTAACTTCCAAATCATAAAATCTTACCGCTCCGGTTATTGTCGAGCCGGTGCCGTTAAAAGTTACCTTTTTGCTGCCGTGTACAAATGTCCCGTTGTTTGTAAAATCTCCGCTTAGGGTAATATCGGCATTTGCAGTAAGTTTTTCGCCGCTTTCTATAGTGCAGTTTTTTGTATACATGTTGCTACTGAGTGTTATATCACCATTTATAGTAAAATCATTAGTAACGTTTAATGTTGCACCGGATGAAATTGTTTTAGTGTCTTGTATTGTTAGATTATAATACGGTCCTTTATAAATAGCATTGGACGACGTACCGTAATATACGACGGTTGTATTTCCTAAAAGGCTTAATTTATTAGCGGCATTAGAATTTTCAAACCATGTTTTTTGCTGAGTCGTTCCGGTTAATTGCAGCTTTCCGTAATTGTCCAGCTTGGCGGTTACCCCGCCCGTTGTTTCGATTATATAAGCTGCTAAGTCCAATTCGGCTCCGGCCTCAATTTTTACCGTTTTTGCTTTTGCAATCGGAGCAGCTGTAAGTTTGGGATAGTTAGGTTTTCCAGCAGGAATTGTAACGTCATCGCCTACACCCGGTACTGTGAACCCATTCCAATTAGCCGGTGTATTCCAATTGCTGTTGTTCGCAGCACCCGTCCACGTTCTCGTTTCTCCGTATGCCGGCATAGAAAATAAGGCTGCTAAAAAAAGAAGTATTCCGATTTTTTTCTTACAATGTTTCATAGTTTCTCCGCTTAGGGAACTTTTAAAAATCAGGCACGTTTTGTACAAATGCCCTTTATTTTACAATAACGCGCATAAACCGTTTTTTGCCTGCCCGCAAAATAAGTTCTCCGTCTTTATCAAGCATATCTGCTTTTATTATTGTTTTTATACCGCTTATTTTTTCGGTTCCGATAAAGGCACCGCCTTGCTCTACCAAACGGCGGGCATCGCTCTTTGTTGCGGCTAAACCCGCCTCGGCAAATAAATCTAAAACGCCGATACCCTCCGCCAATTTTGACCGGGATAATTCTATCGTCGGCATAGCTTCTTTATTTCCGCCGCCTGAAAAAGCTGCTTTTGCGCCTGCAAGGGCTTTTTCGGCTTCTTCCTTTCCGTGAATAAGGAGGGTAACTTCATATGCCAGCCGTTCTTTTGCCGTATTTATGTTGCCCGCACATATACCGGCAATTTCTTCAAGCGGCAAAAACGTAAACAGCTTCATAAATTTTTCAACATCGGCGTCGACAACATTCCTCCAATATTGAAAAAAATCATACGGCGAAACAAGCTCAGGGTCTAAAAACAGTGCCCCTTTTTCGCTTTTGCCCATTTTTTGCCCGTCCGAACGGGTAATCAGCTGAAAAGTCAAGGCGAAAACTTCTTTGCCGGTTTTTCTGCGGATTAAATCGCTGCCTGCGACCATATTTCCCCATTGATCATCGCCGCCTATTTGCATCTCGACATTATAATTTTTATTCAGCATTAAAAAATCGTAGCTTTGCAAAAGCTGATAATTAAATTCCAAAAACGAAAGCCCCGTTTCCATCCGCTTTTTATATGCCTCAAACGTAAGCATTTTATTTACCGAAAACTGCGAGCCTATTTCGCGCATAAAATCTATATAATTCAGATCGGCAAGCCATTCTTTATTATTTATAAATTGAACGGAAGAAGCGTCCTCATTTAAAAATTTTTCAAGCTGCTTTTGAATGGCGTGCGCATTTTTATCGAGAATATCGTAGCCGAGCATTTTCCGCATTTCGGTCTTGCCGGAAGGGTCGCCTATGCGCGCCGTGCCGCCGCCCATTAAAATAATGCCCTTATGTCCGGCGCGGCACAGATGCTTTAACGCAAAAATCGGGACCAAATGCCCGATGTGAAGGCTTTGCCCCGTCGGGTCGGTACCGGTATAAAATGTAACGGTTCCCTTATCCATTTTTTCGGAAAGCGCATTAAAATCGGTGCATTGCTTTGTAAAGCCTCTTTGCTCTAATGTTTTTAATACTGAATTCATACGGATCAAAGTATAAAATAAAAAAGCGGCATTTGTCAATTGAAAAAAAATCTTCGGCGGACTTCCCTCTAAAGGAAAATGTGCGTATGCCGGCGGTTAGCGGTTTATATAAAACGTGATGTGCATATGGTTTAATAATTATTCCGCTATGGACAAATATGGCAATATATAGTATTTTATCGCAAGGAGATTATGGTATAAATGGAACTGAATAAATATATTGATCACACTTTATTAAAACCTACTGCGTCCGAAAGCGATATTATTACAATTTGCAGTGAGGCGAAACAGTATCATTTTGCGTCGGTTTGTGTTAACCCGTGTAACGTAAAATTGGTGTCAAAAGAATTAAAAGGTTCGGATGTAAAAGTTTGCAGCGTCATAGCTTTTCCCTTCGGCACATCATCCTCAAAAATAAAAATAGAAGAGGCAAAACAAGCGATTGAAGACGGTGCCGATGAAATCGATATGGTCATAAATGTCGGAAAACTTTTGCAGGGCGATTTGCAATTTACCGAGAATGAAATTACGCAAATTACAAAAGTATGTCATGAAAGAAAAGCGCTTTTAAAGGTAATTGTTGAAACGTGCTATCTTGAAGAAAAAAACATTGCCGACATTTGCGCCGTAATCGAAAAAGCCGGAGCTGATTTTATAAAGACGTCCACAGGTTACGGTACGCGCGGCGCTTCCGCCGAAGATATAAAACTTTTTAAAAAATATTTAAAAAAAGGTACAAAGATAAAAGCATCCGGCGGTATACGGACGCGCGCGGATGCTGATATGTACATCGGATTAGGCTGTTCAAGAATAGGTGCAAGCAGCGGTATAGCTATCGTTACCGGAAAATAATTGCAGGAGTTTTCCCGTTTAAGGTTATAAAAAGGCGCCGATTAAATACGTTTCCGTTTTAGTCGGCGCCTTTTTATAAGTCCGATAGACGGTCCTATAGGACTTATGAAAAACATCGCAAATAAAGCTTAAGGAAAATCGGTAAGCTTCGCGTACCCGGTAAGCGGAGCTCACCTCTAAAAAACTGAATTTTTTAGAGGTTTCCTAAACTATTTGGAAAAAACAGGTTGGACGGTTTTTATCCATTCATCTATTTTTTCAGTCGCTTTGTCGTCGCTTTTATCCAAACAAAGCCCCAGCAGTTTTTGCCCTTTTTGCATACGCGAAAAAGTAAAATTATATCCGGCTGTACATACGGCTCCCGTAAAACGGGCGCCACTGAAACGCAGTTTGTCAAAGAAATCCGCTGCGCCGGAACAAAAGCTGTCGGGATGACGCTCTTGACTGCCGACACCGACAATAGCAACATTTTTTCCCGAGAAGTCTACGGTATGGAGCAATTTCACTTTGCTGCCCCAATCTTCCGCCAATGCTCCGAAAAAATAGCTTGAGGACATCAATACGACGTTTTGATAACCCGTAATGGCATCCACAGCGGTGTCTTTCATATTGTGCATATCCGCACCCAGTTTTTCCGCAATTTGCTTTGCAAAGGTTTCGGTTGTCCCGCCCTTGCCGGCATAAAAAATACCCGTTTTATTCATAATAAACTCCTATCATTTAAATATTCCGTTTCAATGAACCGGACGTTTATAATATAATAACTTTTACATAAAAAGCAATAATTAAAGGGCACTTCTAAAAAACATCGGTTTTTTAGAGGTTTGTGAAGCTCCGGGTACGGCGCTTACCTTGAAAAACCGATGTTTTTCAAGGTTCTCTATACTTTGAATTTTCCGACTTCTTTTGCCAAATTTCCGATACTCTCTTCATTTTTTTGCGCAATTTCGCTTACTTCCTCTACGGCACCGGTTATTTGTTCGGTACCGAGAGTAATCTCGTCCATACTGTCGGCAGTTTCACGCGTAATGTCGGTAAGCTTTTGCATCTCTTCGGCAATTTGACTGCCGCCGGCAAGCATTTCAGTTGAACCCGCTTTTACATCACCGGTAATTTCGTTTATCTTTTTTATTGCCGTAAGCACGCGGCGCCCGTTTTCATCCTGTGCCCGCATTGCCTGCACAATCGATTCTTCTTTTTCGGATATTTTACTGACGGACTCGTATACGCCGACAAAGGTGTTCTCGGCTCTCATTCCCATTTCGGTAAGACGGCCGATAATTTCGGTTGACTCCTTTATGACAAGTCCGATTTGTTTTCCCTGCATATTCGACTCTTCGGCAAGTTTACGGATTTCGGAGGCTACGACGGCAAACCCCTTTCCCGACTCTCCCGCATGAGCGGCTTCAATGGCGGCATTCATCGCTAAAAGATTTGTCTGGCTTGCAATATTTTGGATAACCTGGCTCGCGTCCAGCAGCGCTTCGGATTTTTCGGCGATTTGCATTACTACTTCGTTAGCCGCCGCTGCGCCGTCTTTGCCGAGTTTTGTTTGCCCGTATACGGTTTTTATCAGCTCGTTGTTTTGTACAAGCGTTTCGGTAATGTGGGCGGTATTCTCGGCAATTTGCATTATGGCATTTGAAGAGCCGGCAATATGCCCCGCCTGCATTTCGATGTCTGAAACCAGCCGGGTTAATCGGCTGTTAATCTGTTCTACCGTTGCACCCGTTTCCGTAACGCTTGCAGCCTGCGCGAGTGTTTTTTCTTTTACGCTTACAACATTTTCGCCTATTTGTTTAATCGCTGCGGCCATTGCGCTCATATTGCTCGATAAATCGGAACCGACGGCGCCCATTTTGTCCGCTTCGTTTTTTAAAAGACTTATCATAGAACGGCTGTGCTCCATTGCCGAATTAAGATTGGTCATAAGCAGTCCGATTTCATCGCTCCTTGTTACTTCGATTCTGCCCGTCAAGTCTCCCACTGCAATTTTTCCGAAAATAGTTTCAAGGCGCTTAAAATACCGTTTAAAAGAACGCGAGAATACCACTGCTAAAACAAAATAAATAATAAACAATAAAAGTCCGACAAAAATCATATTGTGTACAAGAGAATAAAAAAGCGTTGAAATTTCGCTTTGTGTGATAAAAACGGCAAGTTTCCAGCCGAAGCGGGCAAAAGGGAAAACATAAGCACGGCGGCGCAGTCCGTCCAGTGTAACGAGAGCGGAACCTTCTTCAATCTTTTCTATCTCGGCAAAGGCGGAGATATTCGTATCGTTTAAATTTTTAAAATTGTATTCGGAGTGCTGCGGGTCGGCTAAAATAAGTCCGCCGTTTTGAATGAGCATACAATAACCGCTGTTTCCGACGCGGATACCGCTTATCAGCGCGGTAAGGTCTTCAAGACTGACATCGATGCCCACAACGCCCAGAGCCTCGTTTTGCGCCGAATAAACGGTGCGTGCAAAGGTGATGATAGGTTTTCCGTTAATGGAAATATACGCCTCCGTTATAACAGTTTTTCCGCCGGCAGCCTCCGCCTGTTTATACCATGGGCGTGTACGCGGGTCGTAACCGGCGCTGACGTTTTTATTTGTCGAAACGTGGCTTCCCCATTTCAAGCCCATATATATAACTTGAAATTCGGGGTGAGTTTTTTTTACCGTTTCAAACAAGGCAAGAATATCCTGTTCCGTTTTTCCGCTGTGGATGTTATCGGGTGCATTTTCCGCTTCTGCCGTGTAGTTATAAATTGTGCGGTCGGCTTTTTTGAGGGCTCCGTTTTCGGCGAGCATTTCGACGGATTTTTCGACATTTTGCATAAAGATGCCCATCGCTGTTTCGATAGTGGAAATGTGCTGCGTCGTAAATGAATTAAACTGTGCCGCATTTTTTTTATACAATTGAAAACCGATAACCGTACAGATAAAGACAACAACGAAAAGCAAAGCCAAATTGATAATTATCAACAGTTTTGCCGTAATTGAAAAAGACTTTTTCATATTGTAATTCTCCTCATTAACTTTTTTCTGTTCTATGTTTTTAAGAGTGTTCCCTTCGGAAAGCTCGAAGGCTGTCGTTTGGAATTTTCTCCAAATGATTGGAACTCAAGTGCAGCAGTCTTTACTGCGGAACGGTATTTTCCGCTTATCCTTTTTTAAAAGCTGCGACTACTTCATAATTGATTTTTACCGTTATGTCAATTACCCGATAATTCCGTGTTCGCCGTTTACCGACAATACTTTTGATAACCGGGCATCTTATAAGAATATAACCGAGTTTTTTGCAGATGAGCTTTTATCCTTGACAAGGATATCGGCGGTTTTAGCAATAACCGCAAGTTAAAGTCGAGAAAAACCGGTAAACTTGCGTGCCTTTAAAAACCGAATATTTGGAATATTCTCTAAAAATATTATCCGTCAGCTTGACATAATATTATATTTTTGATAATATACGTCTTATAATATATTTATACTAAATATATAGCGGGAGGAATAATGCTGTTCTCGATAAATACGGGGCTTTTTGAGGCATGCGTTTTGGCGATTTTAAAGCTGGGAGATTCTTACGGATACAAACTTACGCAGGATGTAAAAAGTTTAGTTCCGATTTCCGAATCTTCACTTTACCCGGTATTAAGACGGCTACAAACAAGCGGTTACTTGGAAACATATGATATTCAAGTCGACGGCCGTAACCGGAAATATTATAAAATAACGCAAGCAGGTATGCATCAGTATGAACTTTTTACTGAAGAATGGAAATCATATAAAAGTTTAATTGATAAAATTTTTAAAGGTACCGCCCTTTAATTAAAGAGGAGAATGTATGACGCGTGAGCAATTTTTAATCGAACTTGAAAATCTTCTTTATAACTTGAAGCAAAAAGATAGAGAAAATGCCGTTCAGTTTTATAAAGAATATTTTGAAGATGCGGGTAAAGGAAATGAGCAAAATCTAATTGAAGAATTAGGAGATCCTAAAAAACTTGCTGAAGAAATTACGGCTTTTTATAAATCTTCATATGAAAAAGAAAATATTCCGGTTTATAAAAAACTTGAAAATAATATTGAAACTCTAAAACTTGATATTGCTTCGGCTGATGTGTATGTTTCGGAATCGAATGCCGATACAATAGAGTATAAGACCGAAAATATTTCCGAAGAAGACATAAAAATAACAGTGGAAGACGGAGAGTTCTGTATTGAGGAGCGCCCTCTTTTTTCTTTGCATAAAAAAGCTTTTTCCGATTTTTTTAAAAATATCGGTTTTAATCCGATTTTTGATGAAACATTGAAATTAAAACGAAAGATATGCATTTTTATACCGAAAAACATAAATTTGGAAAAGGCGGAATTGAATATAAAGTTGGGTTCTCTAAAAATGGAAAATACCGCCATACAAAAAATTGAAGGATATACATCGTGCGGTAATATGGACTTACTGAATTCATCGGTGAAAAAAATCATTTTAAATGCTTCGGCAGGCTCGATTTATCTTGCTTCAATAAAGCCCGATTTTGTGAAAGTTCAATCTTCAGCGGGAAATATTAAAATGGAAAATATTAATACGGATAACATATCGGCTTCGACCGGCGCCGGAAATGTTTTGATTACGGACAGTTTTGCCGAATGTATTCAAGCAAGTTCGGGTGCGGGAAATATTGTCTCTTATAAGTTAAAAACGAATAAAGGAAAATTCTCCACAGGAGCGGGTAAAATAAATTTTGATGCATGCGATTTAACCGAAAGCATAATAACCGCCGGAGCGGGTTCAATTAGATTTACCGGTACGGTAAATAAATATGCCGAATTTACATCTTCCTTAGGAAAAATAAATGTAGATTTGACTGACCGTATTGATAATTACTGTATAAAAATTTATTCAAGGCATTCATTTTCGCTAAACGGGCAGAATATAAAAATCTCAGATGTTTCAAAAAGAATCGGGAATACGGATGCCGAAAATAGAATCCGTATTTTCACGAATTTTGGTGCTGTAAATATAAAAACAAATGAAGGAGAAAAAAAATGACTCGTACCGAATTTATAGCCGATTTGAAAAAGCGACTGAAACGTTTGCCGGAATGCGACAGATATGAAGCAATAAAATATTACGAAGAATATTTTGATGAAGCAGGGATTGAGCATGAGCAAGATGTTATAAAAGAATTAAGAAGTCCGGCGCATATCGCTTCAAGGATTCTTTCAGATTATGCGGAAAAAGAGGTTGCAAATGCAAAACGTTCCGCAAAAGGCGGGTTACGTGCCTTGTGGTTTACCATACTTGGAATATTTGCAGCGCCCATTGCAATTCCCGTGGCAATAATTTTAACCGTTGTTATTGTCTTATTATGTGTTGCATTATGTGTAGCGGTTTTTGCACTTATTTTGGGCTGCGGCATTTTGACAATTGCTGCAGTGGGCATGCTGTTTGTACGACCGGGGTCGGCAATTATGCTGGCGGGAATAATCTTAATTGCAATAGGTGTTACAAAACTTTTATTCCGTCTGGTTGCCGCAATCATTCACGGTATATCATCGCTTGTAAAAAAAATATAGAGAACCTTTAAAAAGCTTTAGTTTTTAAATGTGAGCTCCGCTTCCCGGGTAGGCGAAGCTTACCGGTTTTCCTTAAAGTTATTTGCGATGTTTTTTTATACGTCATTGATATATAAAGATAGTCCTATTAGGACCGTCCTATTAGGACTTATGAAAAACTTTCTGCGGAGGATTTATGATTATTGCATTTATTGTTTTTCTTGCTGCTTTTGCAGCTATCGGACTTGTTTTCGGTCTTATCGGCGGAATTATCGTTCTTGCATTTAAACTTGTTTTTTTGTTAATTCCATTGATTTTTGCCGGAGTAGTTATTATCGGAATTCCCGTTTTAATTATTTTAGGAATTATAAAATTACTGCGCTGATTTTGTTCGAGGATGATGCTATGAATATAAAAAAAATTTTGAAGCCGATTTGGATTATCCTAATCGGAATACTACTGGTATTGATAGGTTATATGCTTGGCGGGAGAATGAAGTATTTTATGTATAAAATACCCGCAAAAGATTCCCGTCTTGACAGAATGTATAAGAATATTCTCGGAAGAGAAATATATGAAGAAATATTTGAACAAAGAGAGGATGAGTATATGAAAGAGCGGTCGAATAATTTTTTTGAAGGTAAAACCGAAACTTTAAACGATATTACCGATGTATCGGTTTCATTAAAATACGCAACACTTGAAATTGATTTGACATCCGATTTCGATTATGCACAATATAGCGTAGAAAATATAAAACCTGAAAATTTTATTTGTAAAATCGAAAACGGTAAATTGATAATTGAAGACAAAACACCGAAAAAAAATATCCTGAATATTTTTTTTGAAATAAATAAGCGAAAAAATATTCCGCGTATAATGCTTAAAATGCCTCAAAATTTTGTATGTAAAAATTTAAATTTGCATGCGGGTGTTTCGGAAATAAAATTGAACGGAATAACGGCGGATAATTTTGTTTTTGAAAGCGGAGTCGGAGATGCCCGGTTTGAAAATATCCGTATAAAAGCGTCCTGCAAATTTAATGCAGGTGTCGGCGAAACGAAAATTATTGACAGCGAGATAAATAATTTGATTTTAAAAGCGGGTGTCGGAGAAGTTTATTTTTCGGGGAAACTTTCCGGTAATACGATTCTAAGCGGAGGTATAGGGGAGACGACTTTTTCACTTGAAGGAAGTGAAAGCGATTACAATTTTGATTTAAGTACGGGACTCGGTAAAATAAAAATAAACGGTCAAAGCTCTTCTTCATTTTTAGGTAGTCATAAATCCGAAAATAACGGTGCCGCTAATAATATTAAAATAACAAGCGGTATCGGCGAAGTTAAAATAAAATTTAAAAAATAACCGCTAACTCCTCGAAAACCCAGAACTCTTAAAGGTATGCAAATTTTACCGGATGAGCTTTGCATACCTTCAAAAATTAAAGGCTTTTAGAAGGACTAAAGTTTTTTAGCCGAAGGCTTTTTTTATGACGGTGCTCAGTTCTTCTGCAATAAAAAGATTTTTTAAGTCAATATCGGAACAATCGCTTTCCGGAATTTTAGGAGAAAAAACTTTTGCAAATCCCATGCTTTGGGCAGTCTTAATGCGCGGCTTTGCGCGCTTGACGGGGCGTATTTCACCCGCAAGGCTAAGTTCGCCTATATATGCCCCGTCTTTTTGGGCAGGAATCCCCGTTCGGGCGGAATAGAGTGCCAACGCAATCGCCAAATCGGCAGCCGGCTCCCGCAGCCGTATACCGCCTGCGACATTCACATAAAGATCTTGATCCGAAAATTGCAAACCGATTCTTTTTTCCAAAACGGCGGCAATTCGACTGACCCGCGCAGAATCGATTTTATCGGAAAAAACCCGCGTAACCGCCCCTTTTGCGGGCACCGTCAAAGCCTGAATTTCAACCATAAAAACGCGACTTCCTTCAAACACCGGTACGGCAGCAGAGCCCGCAGGCAGAGCTCCTGCTCTTTGTGTTATAAAAAGTGAAGACGGATCGTCTACCGGTTTTAAACCGAGCTCATCCATCGAGAAAATACCGAGTTCGTCTACAGACCCGAAACGGTTTTTTAGCGCACGCAAAAAACGGATATCATCCTCAGTACGTTCAAAAGATATAACGGTGTCAACCAAATGTTCTAAAATCTTCGGTCCGGCAATATTTCCTTCTTTAGTAACGTGTGCTGTAAAAAAAAGTACACTGTCGCGCTCTTTAACCCACGAAATGAGCTCGTGAGCGCACAGTTTCAGTTGGTTGATTGTACCCGGTACCGCACCCGCATCTGCGGAATACATAGTTTGAATTGAATCGATTACGACGAATACGGGATTTAATTTATTTAAAGCACGTTCGGTGTCTTCAAGTTTGCAAGTACATAAAAGCTCTATATTGTTTACCTGAAGAGCGAGCCTGTCGGCGCGGGAGCGAATTTGACCGCCCGATTCTTCTCCGGAAACATACAACGTTTTTTTGCCGCAAGAAGCTGCCGCCTGTAAAAGCAGTGTCGACTTACCGATACCCGGTTCTCCACCGATTAAAACAGCGGAACGTTTTACCGCGCCGCCGCCTAGTACCCGATCGAATTCGGGGATTCCCGAAGTAAGACGCACGGCATCGTTCGCTTCTATAGTTTCAAGCGGAACGGATACGGCTTGTTTCGTAAATTTTTCCGCAAGACTGCCCGTACCGCTCCGTAAAGCCGGTGCATAACCGTCGGCAAGGACAACTTCTTCAAACGTATTCCATTCGCCGCAGTCAGGGCACCGTCCCAGCCAACGCGGTTGCGTATATCCGCAAGCGGAACATTTAAATGCCGTCTCTCCCGATTTTTTTTTTGCCATAGTTTAAGTATATATAAACGGAACAAATGTGTAAAGTAAGAAATGTCAATGCAGCTACCGTTTTCCATCATAGATTCCGCATTATAAAACTTTCTTAAATAAAGGCAGGAAAAATTGATTATTTGAAGAGCTTAAAATTCGGATTCCGTACATAAATTCAGTGAAACCACTATCATAAGTAACAAAAGCAAGGTTTTCCAACAAGAAAAAAAAATCTTTATACCTCCAAGTGTAAAGCTGCGACGGTGCGTTTGCACTCACCGTTTGTATATTGATTTCCCCTGCAAAGCAGTCGAGTACCGGTGCGATGTACAGCGTTCCGTCTTTACACGAAACCTGATAACGGTTCCTAATTTGTGTAAGAGGGGGATATCCTCGTCGTTCTGCGCCGGAATATGCCGGCTAAAAAACTTCTTTAGGAATTGACTGTACGGGTAAAAGCTTTTATGATAATAAGGCGGAGGAAATAATGAAAAAATCGATTGTTATTTTTTTATTGATGATTGCAGCTGCAGGCTGCGGTACGGCAGGCGGCGGATATTCCGATATGGATTTTATTTATATTGACGAAGGCAGCGGAACCTCGTATGTTTCTCTTGCTGCCGTGGATAAAAAAGGCACCCCCGATACGTCTGACATAATCAATGTATCGGTATACACAACCGACGAAAAATTAAAATATATTTTCCCGACCGACAACAAGGAATCGATTACGGATTTTATATTTGAAAATGCGGTCGATACGCAAAACAAACAAATCCTTTACAATATCCACCCCGGTTATAATTACAAATATAATGACCGTCTGCACATTAAAAACAACACAGGCATACTTCGAACGGACGTTTCCGGCAACATAATAATCATCACCGAAAACAAGAAGAATAGGCAAATAAAATTTTGGCGGTGCGACAATAAAGGGGACGGCTTAGTAAATATTTACGGCTATAATTATGAAACAGACTATGTACGATGGTATATCGATTCAAAAAGCAGAAAAATCGTTTTTATAAAACAAACCGGCGCGCAAAATTTTATACAGAGTATTCCGTATTGAATATGTGAGAATAACTTCCTTACAGCTTAAGCCGATAGGTTTACCGGGGACCTCTAAAAACCGATACCGAGCTTTTTATTGCTCTTTTTTTTTATTCCGATATTCGGTGCGGTTGCCGTGTTTTAATAACTGCGCTCGGTAGATTTTTTTTCATAATATTGTTAAAATCCGAGTGAAATGAATTTAGTCAGTACGCGAAACGGAAAGAAAACCGTTACGTTTTATGAAGCAATTACAAATTGTATTCCCGAAGACGGCGGGCTTTATGTTCCCGACGATACAATAGATTTAAGCCCGTGGATTGAATGTCTTAATGAAAATTCGTCATTTGCATCAATTGCGGGAACATTGACCTCCGCCTTGCTGCAAAACGAATTCAGCCCTGCCGTTTCCGAACGGATTGCGCTTTCCGCTTTCGGGAATTATAGCCCGCGTCTTAGGAAATTGGATGAACGGCTTTTCCTTTTGGATCTGTTTCACGGACCGACCGGCTGTCATCGGGATTTCGGGTTTTTATGGCTTGCTTCCGTACTGGAACATATTCTTACAATGACGAATGAAACTGCCGTTGTGTTGGCGACCGGTACAAAAAAAAACGGTGCGGGTATGGCAGCGGCTTTCGGAGACAAAAAACGGCTTAAAACGCTGCTTATTCATCCTAAAGGGTTTGCGGCGGGGATCCCCGAAAAATATCTTGCGGAAAACGGCGGGTCGATTTATTCCGTTGAATGCAACGGAACACTTAAGGATGTCGAAAACCTAAAACGTTCGGTGTACCTTGACAAAGCTCTGGTAAAATCGTACCGTCTTACGTTGGCAAATACCGTAAATATCGGCAGACTGCTGCCGCAGATGTTTTTTTATATTTTTGCTTTTACCAGATTTAGAAAAAGCTCGTTCGGCGAAATTTATTATGCATTGCATTCCGGTAATTATGGAAATTTGGCGGCGGGACTTTATGCATGGAAAAACAGTCTTTCTTTGAACGGTTTTATCACGGATTCCACGCCGGAACTGTGCGGTGATGCTGAAGGTGAATGTTTTTGTAAAACAATGAATATTCCGCTTGAAAAACGAAGCGCCGCCGATCCGGTTAGTCCTTCAAATATTGAGCGGCTTGAGCGGATTTTTGAAGTAAGCCCTGCCGTTATGAAAGCGCTCATTTTTCCCGAGCCTGTTGCGCCTGAGGATTATCCTAATTATATCCGTACGGCATATCAAAAATACGGTATTATGTTTGATACTTCGACGGCAGCGGCATACGGAGCGGCGGTTAAAAGCCGCTTTATGAAAAAAAACGGACAGGAAACGCTGGTTTTAATTTCAAAAGATCATCCTGCGTATGAATCCGATGTTGTGGAAGCGGCGTGCGGAGAAAAACCGCGTCGTCCCAAATATATGGAAGAGTTGGAAAAACCCATAAAAAACATAAAAAAAATACAACCGGCTAAACAAGAAATAGAAAATATGTTAAAATACATGATGAGGTGAGATATGGCTTATAAACTTGACGGTGCAAAATTCCAAACCTTGGAAGAACTTGTGGAAGCATTATACCCTATTTATTCCGACAAAATGAGCGAAGAAGAATTTAAAAAATACGCCGAAGAAAACGCTGAAAAAACATAAACAATACATCTACATACAAAACTTGACACTTCTAAATTAAAATCAGGGGGTACTATGCACGTTAAAGTTAGATATGCTCCGTCTCCGACAGGGTTTCAGCATATAGGCGGAGTGAGGACTGCTTTATTTAATTATTTATTTGCGCGCTCGAAAGGCGGTAAATTCGTTTTACGTATTGAAGATACCGATCGCACACGGTATGGTGAAGAATATGAGCAAAATCTTTACGATACGCTTGAATGGCTGGGGCTGAACTGGGATGAAGGCGGTTCAAAGGGAGGTCCTGCGGCTCCGTATGTACAGTCGCAGCGTTTTGATTTTTATAGAAAATATGCGCAAGAACTTGTTGATAAAGGATGTGCATATTATTGCTTTTGCGATTCCGAGCGTCTTGATAGAATCAGAAAAATCCAAACAATGAATAAAATGCCGCCAGGGTATGATAGAACGTGTCGCAATTTGACCGATGAAGAAGTAAAGGCGAAATTGGCAGCGGGCATTCCCTATGTTATCCGCTTAAAAGTACCGCTTGAAGGCTCTACCAAATTTAAAGATGCACTTTTAGGCGATATTGAATGGAAAAACGAAGACATCAATCCCGATCAAATTCTTTTAAAAAGCGACGGGTTTCCTACTTACCATCTTGCAAATATCGTAGACGACCATCTTATGGGCATAACACACGTGATGCGCGCTCAAGAGTGGTTGCCTTCGACGCCGATGCACATTATTATGTACAAAGCTTTCGGTTGGGAGCCTCCTCAGTTCTGTCATCTTCCGATGGTTATGGGAAGCGACGGGCAAAAGCTGTCTAAAAGGCACGGTGCGACCAGCTGCAATGAGTTTAGGAATAAAGGGTATTTAAAAGAAGCTATTATTAATTATGTCGCAATGCTCGGCTGTTCTTATGAGGACGGGCGAGATATGTATACGCTTTCCGAATTGGAACGCCTTTTCGATATTACACATTTAAATAAAGCACCCGCCGTTTTCGATTATAAAAAACTTGAATGGTTTAACGGGCAATATATGCGCGAAAAGACCGATGAAGAACTTTTTGATTTAACATGGCCGTATATTGCAAATTCGGGACTTTTCGGAAAAATCGATGCGGAAAAATTAAAAAGTGCCGGCTGCCGTTTTGAAAATCAAACATATTTAAACCCTACCGATGCGCAAAAAAATATTTTGATGAAAGTAATGCCTTTGGTAAAAGAGCGGCTGCATTTTTTAAACGAAATAACGGGGATGGTCAGGTTTTTCTTTGAAGAGCCCGAAGTGCCGCCTATAGAAGAAATTATTCCGAAAAAACTCGATGCGGAAACGACAAAAAAAGTACTGCGAAAAGCGATTGAAGTTATGCCTAAAATTGAAAAACTTGACGATCATTCCGCCGGCGAACTTTTCAGAACCGAAGCGGAAGCTCTGGGAATTAAAATGGGTGACTTTATGATGCCTATCCGAATGGCGGTTACCGGCAGCAGGATAAGCCCGCCGCTTGTCGGTTCCATTCAAATTTTAGGAATAGAAAAGTCAGTGAAACGGATTGAAAAAACAATAGCTGAACGGTTTTAAAAGATGCCGATTAAATATGTTTTTTACTCCCCTCTAAAAACGGAAATTTTTAGAGGGTGTTTTTTTAATCCGGTATAAGGCTTCGGCGTTAGCGACTGCTGTGTTTTATTTTTTTTATTTGGAAGTCATATTTACAATATCGTCGTGTGTAATACCTGCCGATTGATCTGCAATAAGCGACTCCATTCTTTCTTTATACATTTTAGAAGGTTCGTCCTCGGGAACAATTGTTAAACATTCCGTAAATAAATTGAGGGCTTCGGTATAGCGCTTACTGCGGTAGCACGTAATTGCATTTTCAAAAATATCGGCAAGCTGTATCATTTCGGGCGTTGCTTCCGATTTTATACTCATTATATTGTATAACTGAACCGGTGTATTAATCCCGACAACACGGACACGGTCTAAACGTCTGCCGAGAAAAGCGCCGTTCGTTTCATTCCACGTAGATTCCGAAACTAAAATCCACGTACCGTATTTTTTATTTACACCTTCAAGACGGGCTGCAAGATTGACATCGTTTCCCATAATTGTGTAATTCATCTTTTTTTCAGTGCCCATATTTCCTACGACCATATCGCCGGTGTTAATACCGATGCGCGTAAAAATCGGCATAGGAATATTTCCTGAATCATACAGGTTTTTATTTAATTCCGCTTCTGCTTGTTTCATTCTAACTGCGGCAAGACATGCTCTGTACGCATGGTCGGGTAAGTCTGCAGGCGCTCCGAAAAATGAAACGATTGCATCTCCTATGTATTTATCGATAGTCCCCTTTTCTTCCAAAATCAAGTCACTCATTTGCGTAAGATACACATTTAAAACCGAAACTAAATGTTCGGGAGTAATTTTTTCCGATAACGTTGAAAAGGAGCGTATATCGGTAAACAAAGCCGTAATTCTTTTTTTTTCGCCGCCGAGCGTAAGCCTTTCCGGGTCTGCAATAATTTCATTTACTACGTCATTTGAAAGGTAAACACCGAATGCTTTACGTAAAAAACTTTTTTCTTTTTCGGTAAAAATAAAATGCAGTAGTACCGTTATACCGAAACCTGCTGCGGATGAAACAAACGGAACAAAGAACTGCAAATATATCGAAGCGAATACAAACAAACCGGTTTCAGCAAGTAAAATAAAAACCAAAAATAAAATTCCAAAAATGATTTTTTGAAAACTTCGCTGCAGTTTATTTAAAATAAATGCGCATAAAAACGTAAGAATAAAAGCCGTCAAAATAGAAACACTTTTAGGTAGCGGTGTAATAAATTCTTCGTTCATTATTGTATTATAAATATTTGCATGTGTTCCTACGTTCGGATAAGAAGTCCAAAACGGATTTACTCCTAAGTCGGAAGTACCGACACCGCTGTATCCGATAAGCGCAAAAGCATCGTTACAAAAACTTTTAATATAATCGATGTGTTCAATATAATTTTTATAATCGGTTCTTGCGTTTTTAAAAAGCTGTGTTACATATTCATCGGCTTTGTCATATTCTTCTCCGTCGTTTATTTTTTTCATTTTTACAAATACCGAATGTATTTGCGCATCGAAATTGCCTTCTAAAAATTTTTTATAATTGGTAAAAAAAGTTTTACGTGCATCAAAATACTCTTTATAATTATGCTTTTTACCGTTTAATAATTCGGATTTCCAGTTTAATAATGCTCCGTATTCGTTTTGAAGCGAAACGGTTTCATTATGATACGGTAAAAAACCTTCTTCTGTTCTAATCTGCAAATCGTGAATAGAATCCAAAAGCGATATAAGATTTTTTTCAATTATGTCGGCATATGTCAGTGCATAAACCGATAAGCTTTTAAAACTTCCGTTTTGAGGATTTTCAATATCCGAAAAACATTTTTTAAGCCAATGGATTAAAAGATTTCCGTTTTCATCGAGCGGAATATTTATATCCTTCCGTTCATTAAAATTTTCCGGATTTAAAGCGTTTTTTAAAATTAGTCTTTTTTTTTGCCGAATTATTTTTTCAGGGTCTAGGGTTTTTAAAATCGGGGTAAATACCAGTTGCCCGATATATCTTCCGTTGTATTCCGAAAAAAGAGGAATACGGCGACGGACGCCGTCTTCATCTATAACAACATTCGGAAAGCCGGCTCCGCGTGCATTTTTTAAAATCGGCATAATTGCGGGAGCCATTCCGTATTCCTCGTTTGCGTTTTTTCTGTTTGCATGAGTTTCGGTTTTAAATAAGTCTTGTTCGTCTTCTACATTATTAAAAAGGAAATTATTATATGTAAAATCTTTCAGCGTTTTTATTTCACTGTTTATATTGATTTCAACGGCATTTATCGTTAAAAAAGTATTATCGAAAAAACGGACGGCATTTCCCATATAAGTGTCGTTATTGCGGAATACATGTTTAATGACGGATTCCGAAAGTTCGTCAATACGCGATTCGAAATATGAGGACATATCTTTGCCGGCTTCTTGTACTTCGTTTAGTGGAATATTTTTTGATGCGACGGCTTCCGAAAAGTCTTCAATGTATTCGGTTAATTCGTTTCTAACGGTTTTATACGCTTTCGGCAATTCTTGTTCGACATATTCGTTATTTGCGCCCATTCTGCCGGCAGATAAGTATTCAATATCGAATACGGCGGTTTTTCCTCCAACCTCTTTTAAGCGGATTAAGGCATCCGCCAATATATCGCGCGACCACGGCCAAGAACCTATTTGCTCGATTGCAAAATCGTCTATGTTTAATAAAAGAATTTCGCTCCGTTCTTTTATTTCCGGTTTTATTTTAAGAAGCAAATCATAAAAACCGCTTTCACTGTTTCTGGCAGGTTTAAAAAAACTGAAAACCGTAAAAAATAAAAAAACGGCAGTGGCAATAATATAGTTCAAATTTTTTTTTAAAAACACGGTAATTTTCGATTTTCGATTTCCGCTCATAATTCCTCCTTAGTATAAAAAATACCCGGTTTTGCCGACCTATTTTAACGCTTCTGCAACATCTTCCCGTTGCCAGCGTACGGCAATATCGTAAGGTGTTTCGCCTGCCGTGTTTTTTGCATCAATGCTTACACCCGGTAATGTTAAAAGTTCGCGAATTGTTTGTACGCTCGCAAATTTTGCGGCATAGTGTAAAAGTCCGTCGCCCATTGCGTCGGATCTTCCTACGGCAAACTCGGCGACAAGCGGGACAAAGTCGGGGTGCCTTGTAAAAATTTCGCCGACGGCGCATATGCCTTGATTATTTATTATAAAAGGATCTGCTCCCGCAATTAACAATAAGTGTGTGTTCTCTTTTTGATTTTTTTGCACGGCGGCAAGGACAGCGACGGTCCCGCTTTTATTTCTTTTATCGACCGGATATCCTTTTGATAAAAGATTTTGAAAAATATCGGCACTCACATTTTCCGCAACGGCAATATGCAGGGGAGTATCGCCGTCCGTGTCCGCTAAAAATGTATCCGTTCCGAGAACCGCATCTATTATTCCGATGCCTTTATCGAGCGAAAGCAAGAACGGTGTTTTACCGTATGCATCCCTCGCAAGCGGATTTCCTCCCGCTTTACGGATTGCGGAAATGCAGCCGGTATTTCCCATTGCTACGGCTTCATGTAAAGGCGTTCTGCCGTACATATCCTGCTGAACGGGAGATGCTCCGTTATTTAATAAAAGATCGACCGCTTCAATTTTATTTGTCAACACGGCTTCCGTTAGCGGCGGGCGTCCAATTTCATCCGCAGCATTTATATCGGCTCTGGCATTTAAAAAAATTCTAATGAACGTACTATTGCCTTGTTTTGCCGCTTCATGTAAAACGGTTTTTCCCGCAAGGTTTTTTGAATAAATAAGCGACTTAAACCCATCGGAAGTCATACTTAAAAGAAGTGCAGCGGAATTATATGCAGACCATTTTACCGTTGCGTGTAAAACCGAATTACCTAAAAAATCCCGAGCATTTATATCCGCTTTTATTCCCCCGCCTGCACCGAGCAATGTCCTGATAGCTTCGGGGCTGTCGCTTTTTACGGCACTGAAAAGGGGTGTTTCATTATTCGTATTGCGGGCGTTTATATCGGCTCCTTTGTCAAGCAAGTATAAGATCATTTGAATGATTTTCCATTCGGCGGAAAGATGAAGCGGCGTATTACCGGCACCGTCCCGTGCGGAAATCGTATGCGAATTTATCATCCATTCTTCTCTGCCGCCGCCTAAACTCATTGCAAGTTTTAAAGGCGAATCTCCTTTTACGTTTGCATAAAAAATATCCGCATTATGTGCAAGAAGGATTTCTCCTATTTCGCGGTAATTTTGTTCCGCCGCAATGTGAAGAGCGGTGTTGCCTGCCTTATCGCGTGTGTTTACAAGAGATTTTCTTTCTACAAGATAATAAATTATATCTGCCGGTGCTTTTCTTAAAACTGCAATGTGAAGCGGCGTACACCCGTTTGAGTCTCGATACATACTGTTTCCGTCGGTAATTACGGTTTGAACCATCGGCAACCCGAGTGTAAGAGCGCGCGTAAATGCCGTTTCACCGGATGTGTCTTCGGCATGAATGTCTGAACCGTATTTTATCAACGACTTTACTTGCTCAATTTGATTACGCTCAATTGCAAGAAGTAGCGGCGTTTGACCTTTTTTATTTCTTTCGTTTGCATCGGCACCCGCCTCGATTAGTTTTTGTAGGATATTTTCGTCCATTCCGATTCTCGCTGCGATATGAAGCGGCGTTTCTCCGTAGTTATCTTTTATATTCGGTTTTGCGCCGGCGGCAAGCAGCTCACTGAACAAGGTGGAACGGGAGGCTTCGGGCATTACCAAATGAAGCGCCGTGTTACCGGAAGCGTCGCGGGCATTTGGGTCTGCTCCCGATTTAATTAAAAGAATAGCGGTATCGACTTTTCCGCTGCGTACGGCTTCGTGCAATGCCGTAGAACTCGCCATATTTTTTACGTCAATCGGAATATTTTTATTTATCAAAAACCGAACAAACCCCGTATAACCGTTTCTTGCATAAATATGCAATAGTGTTTCTCCGTCGCCGAAACGCATAGAATAATTTCTTGCAAGCGAAGCGGTTTCAAATTCGGAAAAAGTTTTTCCTTCTGGTTCAATACCGGCTATTATCAGCATTGCCGCAATTTCAGCTGCGGCTTCATTTTCGATATGACCGTATGCGATATTCAGCGGTGTTTTACCGTCTGCATTTTTTTCGGTGAGCGGAGGTGAAACCGCTAATATCAATTTTACTAACTCCGGTTTTAATTCATCGGCGGCATAGTGAAGGGCAGTATCGAGTTTTTCGTCTTTTTGCTTAATTGTTTCGGGTGTAAGTAAAAACTGAACGGTTCCGGCAGTTTGAGCATACGCAAAAGGATAGTCTCCTGATTCGTCTTTTGCAAAAATGTCGGCGTTATATTCAATGAGTACTTTGACGGCATCATAACAGTTTTTATGTAAGCCGAGTAAAAGCGGCGTTTTACCGAGAGAATCGACGGCTTCACGGTTTGCATTCATGCTGAGTAAAAAACGCACAATTACGGGGTCATTTTGAAGTACGGCAATATGGAGAAGACTATATCCGTTTTCATCGGTCATATTTATGGAATCTTCATTAAATCGTTCTTTTAGTTCGTCGGCTTTTCCGGCTTTAATTAAATCAATAATACTCTCTTTTTTTTGGGGAGCGGTTTTACAAGCGGTAAATTGGAATATAAGACCGACGATTAAAATTAAAATACCGAATTTTTTTACGGCGGAAATATTTTGCATTATGATGCCTCCGCCTATAAGTCTCGGAGCAAATGTATAAATGCTTTAGAAGGTTTTGACGGCATTGTGAAGCTCAGATTTTGCATGATGTAATGTGCTACTTGAAGATTTCGGGTCAAATATATAAAATACTCTACAAGAACAATTGGCGGAATGCACTTCCGGCTCTTAATCGGCATTTTTCCAATTTAAAAAAGAGGTTGAAAAGTGAAAGGCTTAAAAAAAATATATATTGTTTTTTTCATTGTTTTCGGTTTTGCAAAACCGCTTACCGCACAAAATAATCCGTTTGTAAGTCAGCCTTCTTCAGCCGACCGCAAACTCGCTTCAGAGGAATTTAGACGCGGCGTTCAAGCGTACTATCGAGGAACATTTAATGAAGCGATACTCCTCTTTGAAAAAGCGCTCTCTTTTCTTCCGGGTGAGCCCTTAATTTTGGATTGGCTCGGCAAATCGTACTACAGTACCGGCGTTGAAGGTGCTGCAGCTGCGCAATGGGAAGCCGCTTCCGAAACCGGTTACGGAGGAATGCTTTTAAAAAACAAAATCGAAATTTTAAAAGAAAAAAAAACGCTTATACCCGATTCCGGCGATAACTTAAAATATGTCGAAGCCGTTGAGCTTTCACCGAAAAACGGAGAAATCGAATTGTTCCGGCAGCCGCTTTCTATTACGGCGGTATCCGACGGAAGTTTTTGGATGACGGCTTACGGATCAAACGAAGTTTTACATTTTGATGTAAACGGAATTATCTTGGACAGAACAAAAGGTCCCGTTCAAGGATTTGACCGACCTTTCGACATTATCGAATTGGAAAACGGTAATTTACTTGTTTCGGAATTTGCCGCCGATAGAATATCGGTGCTCGATAAAAACGGGAAATTTTTAAAATACTTTGGCGGAACGGGACGCGGTGCAGGGGAGCTTATCGGACCGCAATTTTTAGCTGCGGACGAACACGGCAACATTTATGTGTGCGACTTCGGAAATGCACGCATTGCGGTTTTTTCTCCCGATGGAGAATCTTTGTTCAGTTTCGGTCAAAAGGACGGTCTTTTTTCAGGTTTTATTGCGCCTGCAGGGATTGCAATTATAGATGGGCTTGTCTATATCGCAGATGCCTTAAAAGGTGCCGTTTATATATTCGATACTGCCGGCAACTACATTCAGGATTTACTGCCTGACTCTTCTTTGCGAAGAATCGAATCGCTTCGCGCATGGAACGGGAATCTGATTGCGGCGGCTGAAAAAAAAGCATATTTAATCGATACGGAATTTTCAACGATAAATGAGCTTGTAAATTTGGGAAACGCTCCTGCGAAAGTTACGGCGGCGGTACCCGATGCAAACGGAAATTTGCTTTTAGTCGATCATAAAAACGGAACCGTTGAAATTACTTCACGTATTAACGAGCTTGCAGGGGGGCTTTTCGTTTTGATACGGCGGGTTTTTTCGGACGCTTTTCCGTCGGTTACGCTTGAAGTTAGCGTTCAAAATAGAGACGGCAGGCAGATTGTCGGTTTAAACGAGACGAATTTTATTGTTACCGAAGAAAACCGCATTGCTGCACATTATTCTCTTGACGGTGCGGCATATTTAAACGACACCTGTGATGTCGCGCTTATTATCGAACGGTCACCCGATTCTATAAAAGAAAAACAAGCGATTGAATCGGCAATTAAGGAAATTGCGGCGGCAATGCACGGCAGAGGGAAAATAAAGCTTATTTCGGCGGCGGCGTTGCCGACACTTGAGGGCACTTTTTCTCCGCAAGATTTGGAAATATTGCCTGACCGTTTTAAAGCGGCTCCTTCAACTGCATGGAAATTTGATTCGGCATTGCGGCTTGCCGCAGGGGAATTGATAAATGCCGAGCAAAAACGCGCTGTTATTTTTTTAAGTTTAAGCGGTCTTTCAGCGGAGAATTTTAAACAATACAGTTTAAATGATTTGGCGGCATATATGCTGAATAATAATATCCGGTTTTATGCGGTTAATTTAAAACGGGAAGTTTCAATTCCCGAAACGAATTATTTAACGAAAAAAACGGATGGGAAAGTTTTTTATGTTTACGGGGAAGAAGGGCTTAAACCGCTTATTTCCGATTTATTGACAAAAGCGGTAGGCACATACCGCCTTTCGTATACGTCTTCGCTGTTTACCGATTTCGGCAGAGCTTTTTTGCCGGTAGAAGTTGAAGTGCGGCTTTTAAACAGATCGGGAAGAGATGAAATCGGCTATTTTGCACCGCTGGAATAAGAGGGTTTTATAATTTACGGAGTGTTTTCGAAAATGCTTGTGCGTTCTGCGCGGTTGACGGTATGCTTCTTCCTTTATTTTTTCTTACTGAAAAAAAGGTAATTCATATCTTTAAAAATCGGATATTCGTGCTCCCTGCGAGACATACTTTTTGCATCGGGGGCATCCGCACCGAGCGATTCATAGGCGGAAATAAAAGCGTTAACATAGTCGGTAAAACGGTTTTCGGCAAAATCTTTTAATTCCATTTCGGCGCCGTATAATGGCCAATAATACGCTTGCATTAAAAGTATTTCGCGGGCAGCCGCATTTAAAACTCTTTCTTTCAAGCCGGTTGCGTGTGGAAACATTTCAGTGAGATTAACCATACGTTCCGTCATTTTCAGCATATGCCGATACATCCAATCGGTCTTGGACGTTAAAAGCTCCGCCGCATAACCGGAATCGAATAAAGATGAAAAGAACGGTTTAACCGTGTATACTTGTTTGGAAATATATGCCGCTTGCACCGGTAAAACGGCTTCAATCAAATCGCTCTCGCTTATCAGGCGGAACACGTGTTCAATCCACATAATTCCTTCACACCATTTTTTCCCCAGAAAATCGGAAGAACACAAAAAGACCGAGACCGCTGAAGGTAAGCCCGTAATATCCCGTGCGGAATTCAACGCTGCAATTCTCGCATCAACAAACGTTTTTGCATCCTCTTCAATTTGCGCTTTTGCTTTTTCTATGTCGTAAACCGGTTCTCCGTCGCCTTTTGTCCAATACCGAAAGCCGGTCGGACGCCTTCCTTTTGAAATATTGAAAACCGAAGAAAGATAGTGCTCCGGCAACTTAAAACCGACATCGTTTTCGGCATCCATATAAACCGGATTTGAAGAAAAAGAATCCGTTTCGCCGTAAACCGAACGGCAAGCGCATGCATCGGAAGCTAAAAAAAGCAGACCGTTATCGGCAGCGGCAGGGGCGAATACGCCCGCCGGCGGCGGTTTATCGGCAAGTAAAAAAGAGCGTGCTTCTACAAGCGTATAAGCGTAGCCGTAGCGGCGAATAATTTCATCCAAGCCTTCTTTATAAGCTAATGCCGGCAGCCAAAACCCGGAAGGTACGGAACTGAAATGTCTTCTGAAATTTATTCGTCCCATTTCGATCTGTGCCGAAATTGCTTCAGGAACACTTTCAAAAAGCGGCAAAAAACAGCTTGTTGCGGTAGTCGCTAATATTTCGATAAAACCGTCTTGAGAAAGTGCATCGATTTTTTTTAAAATATTCCCGCTGCACTCTTCAAAAATCCGTTTGTCGTCGCTGAATGTTTTTAAATTGAATTGAATAAGTTTTTTTGTTTTTTCACATCCCGAGCAGCGTTCCAATTCTTTTTTTGCAAATTCTATTTTGCAGTCGATATGTTTGCGGTACCGTTCTTGAAAAGAATTATCCGCAAGCATTTCACAAAGCGCAGCTTCAAAAACAATGCCCATTTTAAATGGTACGCTTTTTTTTAAATTTTCACACATCCTAATAATCGGCAAATATGTATATGAAACGGAATCGAAAAGCTTACCTTCTTCAATGCCGCCCTGCGCTGCGTTGGGAATATACGGAAAATGCGCATCCAAAATAAAAACAAATTTATTATTTTTCATCGGTTACCCTTCTCCGTTTTCATTGCGGTTGCGGAATGCTTGGCGGTAATTTTTAAAATGACTCTTTTTCAACAGCGAAAGACCGGAAAGAGTCGCCGCAGTGTTTGCAGTGTTTTCGGAAACACATAAATTATTCGGAATATTTTTTCTATTAAGATAAACAAAATTCGATTCGGCTAAAACCGTAATATTATCATCGATTGAGCGCACGCAAAGATTTACCCGTGTTACAATATCGTCAAACGAAAGAAAAATATATCGGCTTTTATCTTTTTCACTTATATCGATATCGTAATAATCATACGGCTCACTTAAATTATTTTTATGAAACAGCATAACGCGCAAAATAAAAGAGCCGAATCCGAAATCCGTAATTATCGTTTTAAAGTCGGGACGATAAAAATCCCAAAACACAAACAACCACATCGGATCTCTTAAAAGAATATGTATTTCCGTAGTGTTGTACGATGCGGGCAAACCGTGAAAAAGTTTTATTCTTTTAGCGATTTTTTTTGTATCGTATTTTTGATGACCTTTTTTGCCTTGTGGCGCATTGGAAAAATCCGAATCGCCGTCTTTGTTACCGTCTTCAATGTCCAAGAGTTCTTCAATTATAAAATTCCGGTTAAGCCCCTTCGGAACATAAACTCCGTAAATTTCCGCAAGCTGTAAAAGTTCGTCCGTCGAAACCGATTTCAAATACGTTTTTGATAACGTCACGCATTTCCTCTTTTTGTTTTTACTATCTGAGGATAGAAGTATAATGAAAAAAAGCGATTTATGTCAAGATAATGTCGCGACCGGCGGCGTTCATGGCGGGTTTGAAAAGCACACATCCTTGTGTGCTTTTCAACTCGAGTTTCGGCAGTCAAAGCCTGCCGAAACATCGTACGCGTGGAACCACGGACATCCTCGCCAAGCAATGTACATCCTTGTACATTGCTTGGCTGCGAGTTTTAGGCTGACGCCTAAAACATCGTACGTATGGAACCACCGGCATCCGTGCCGGTTCATAGTATGAGCACTTTTGAAAATAATGGTCTGCATCGCAAGACGGCAAGAGACGAGGTAAGTACAAGGAGTTTAGCAAAAGTGAAGCGCAGGCGTACTTTTTGTACGTTGAGCATTCGCTTTTGCGTAACGACGCAGTAATTACCCGTATATTGCCGTCTATACCTTAAATTTTCCAACCTCCGCCGAAAGACTCTCAATACTGCGCTTATTCTTCTGCGTTATCTCGCTGACTTCCTGTACGGCATTGTTAATTTGCACGGCGCCGGAAGCCATTTCGTTCATACTTTCGGTGATAATGCGGGTAAGGTCGTCCAGTTTCCGCATTTCTTCGGCAACCCCTTCGCCGCCTTTCAGCATTTCTTCGGAGCCGGCTTGCACTTCTATCGTTACCGTGTTGATGCTTTTAATCGCAGTCAGTACTTCCTTGCTGCCGTTTTCCTGCTCGCGCATCGCTTCGGTCAGGCGGGCGCTCATATCCTTAACTTGCTCGGCAAGGGTGAAAATCGCATTGAACTTTTCTTCGACGGTTTTGGAAGAAGCGGAGAGCATTTCGATTTCGCCGGATAGGGTTTTAAGGGTTGAAGTAATGGTCTTACCCTGCATTGCGGAATCTTCGGCGAGCTTCCGGATTTCATCAGCAACAACGGCAAAGCCCTTGCCGGCTTCTCCTGCGTGGGCGGCTTCGATTGCGGCGTTCATCGCGAGCAAGTTTGTTTGTGAGGCAATATGCTGAATGACGCTTGAGGCTTCCATCAGCGAACCGGACTCTTCGGCGATTTTTTGTGTAACACTATTTGAGGTGCCGAGCGTGGCTTTGCCGTCTCCGGTTGCGGTTGTCAGCTTTTTGATTACCTCGTCCGTTTTGCTTAAGGTTTGTCCGACGGATGTGATGTTTGCAACCATTTGTTCTACCGAAGAAGAAGACTGCGCAACGCTCGCCGCCTGCATTTCTATGCTGTTGTTTAATTGCTTAATGGTGCGGACAATTTCTTCAATGGTGGCTGCCGTTTCGGTAACGCTGGCGGCTTGCGTCATTGCTTGCTGTTTTACCCCGTCGATGTTCGCACTGATTTCGTTGATAGCACTGGCGGTTTCGGTCATGTTCGAGGCGAGCTCATTGCCGATGTCTTCCATTGTTTTTGAATTGACGCCGACGGACTTAATGGAAGCGCCGATTTTTGCAATCGTTTGATTAAAGTATCCGGACATGCCGGTAATCTCGTCATTACCGCGTACCGGCAGGCGCACGGTCAAATCGCCTTCTCCTTGTGCAATGTTTTTTAAAGCGGCAACGGCGGTCTGTATCGGTTTTACCATTGCACGAGTAACAAAATAGACAATCACAAGAGAAACAAGCAAGATACCCCCGCCGATACCGATCATCGAAATGCGCAGCGTATTTACCGTTCCCATAAATTCATTTTCCGGCGCGCGGATAATTACAGACCAGTCGGTGGTTTTCATCGTAGCAAAAGAGGATATGTAGACTGTGCCTTGATACGTGTAATAGCCGATCTCGCTTTCGTCCGTGTCCAAAACGTGTTCCAAAAAGGCGGCGGCTGAAGTGAGTGCAGCGTTTGTTTTTGCCTGTTTGATAATATTCGCTTGACTTTTTACCAGCTCGGCATCTTTATCGGCAATAATGACGCCACTGTCGCCCATCATATAGCAATTGCCCGTTTTGCCTACGACGATGTCGTTGATTTGATCCGAATACCAAAAGGCGTTCATATCGGCGATGAGCACGCCGATAATTTTTTTGTTGTCATCGTATACGGGAACCGCGATGTCGGCAACAAAGGAATTTCCCGTCCGCTCATCGATATACGGCTCGCCGCAAAAGCGTTTGCCCTGCATTCCGTCAATGAACCATTGTTCGTGCGAGCAATCCGGAGCCGTGCCGTCTAAAAATTGAATAATGCCTTTGTCATCGGTTATGTATAAGTTGCGCAGTATGTCGTTAAATTCTGCTTCTTCAGCGAGTTTTTTCATTTTATCGATGTACGGTATCTGCATATCGCGTAAAAACGGCATGCGGGCGATGCCTTCAAGAAATTGCCATAAGGCACTAATCCGCCCGTCAAGAATTTCGGCAACGTCGTCGGCTTTGTCGATTAAATGCGTTTCAACTTTTTCGGTTACGGCTTTGCGCGCGATGCGTACGGCAAACAACCCTTCAATAGAACCGGCTATCAAAATCAAAAAGCTGAAAATAAGCACGAGCTTATTTTTGATTGAAAAGCGTTTTTTTGTTTTTGCCATATATAACTCCTAAAAAAAATATATTGAGGATATTGAAACGCCGAACGGTATTTCCGTGAGGCGGTTCAACGTATCTCCTTAATCTATATTTTAAAGGGAAATGTTCCCTTTAAGTCCTTTTATAAGGGGAGGAGTCCCCTTGAACCCCTCCATCCTTTCCCGTCTGTTTAGGGGCTCCGCCCCTAAAAACCCCGTAGAAAAACGGGAAGTCTTGTTTTGAATTGAATTGTCCCAATTCGTAAGACGTTCCGTTGTTTTGTTCCGTACAAGAAAAGTGAGCATCAATTGTTGTACTGAGTATTGTTTGTTCTTTGGAATATGCTTTTTAAAAATAGGCTCGGACAGTTTTTTTGGAAATAGGCTTTCTGTTTGCTTTTTGCAAATAGGTAAGGTAGATGCTAGGAGCGTACAAAAAACACCCGCAGGCACGTTAAAAAATATACGTCCATGTATATTTTTTAACT